>NZ_NYVD01000115.1 GCF_002684405.1 Parvibaculum sp.
CGCACCCTCCTCGCCCAGATCCGCCAGCCGGTCCGCGCTTGCCTGCGCTTCCTTCTTGTCGAAGGTCAGCCCCGGCGGATTGCGGGCCGCGAGCTGTCCGGCCGTATAAAGCGCATCGCCCGTCATCACGAAACGGCGGCCCGACGGGAACGTCACCTGAAGGCTCTGATGGCCGGGCGTATGGCCCACCGTCGAGATCAGCACCAGCGCGCCGTCGCCGAACACATCGAAACTGTCGTCATATTCGATCAGCTCCAGCGACTGGCCGTCGCCGAAAAAGTCGTCGCGTACATAGCCATGCTTGCCGGTGTCCATCAGCCCCGTGGCGTGCTCGTATTCGCTGCGGCGCGCCAACACGGTCGCTTTCGGAAAGAAGCGGTTCATGCCGCAATGATCGTTGTGGAGATGGGAGTTGATGATGAAACGAATGCGCGAGGCCTCGATACCCGCCTGCTCCAGACGCGCAAGCAGCGTCTCGCTCTCTTCATAGTCCGGCACGGTGACCGTAGTCGCAAGCTTGCCCCAATAGCCGACCGGATCGTTGCAGACACAAGGGTGCATACTGGTATCCCAGACGACCAGGCCTTCGGGATGCTCGATCACGAAACACATGGAGGGCACGCGGCGCAGTTCGCCCCGGATACCGCCCCCTTCGAGCAGGCCGGTATCGACACCGATATGACCGCAGCAGGCGGAAAGGAGCTTCATCAGACCGCCTCCAGCAAAGCGAAATCCACGCCGCCTATCCGCACCGTGTGCCCGCTCACCGGCAAGCCGAGCTGACGGGCCTTCTCCAGCGCCTTGCCGCGGTCGCGCATGGCAATGTCGATGCCGACGACCCCGGTGCCATCCTCATCCACCGGATCGACGAAACGGATGACGCCGCGCGCCAAGCGCACTTCCGGGCCGTCATCAGCCATGGCCACTTCGCCCTGAAGAAGCTCACCCCATCTCTCGGCGAGTTTGCCCGGTGCGCGAGACTGGATGGAGACGGCGCGAATGCCGGTCGCATTGTCGCTTCGCGCATTCCTCCACTCCCTGCCGGCCGGCGGCCAATCGCTGTCGGGATCGAACCAGTCTTCCACACCGGTGACGGAGTCGACCGAGGTCAATACGCCTCCAAAATCGCCGGGATGGAAATGGGTAAAGACATAGGTTCCGTCATGCTCGGCGATCTTGCGTACCCCGAGCCCCAGAATGCGGTCTCGATGCGCATGGGCATCTTCGGATTGCAGAATGACCATGTACCCAGCATCGCCGCCCCGCCTGTGGAGGTAGCGCCGCGCCGAGGCGTCGTCCTGGACCGGCTGCACCACCTCCAGAAACTCGCCGCCCACCGGCATGACGGCATTGACGAGACCGAATATGCCGACGCCCGGATCGTTATAGGCGACCGTCAGACCCAGCACGTCGCAAAGCGGCTTCACCACCGGATCCAGATCATGCGCAACCAGCGCAATCTGCCTCAACCACATCTCGCCCTCCCTTTTTATTCCGTATACGTTTGTTCTTTTAGTTCGTGTACATCTTTTTTTTCTGCATCCCGTTCGGTCAGCAATGTTGACCAACAAAATTGTCGCATCCCACTAATTTCGTTGACGTTTTCGCCGCGACGGGCGTAGCATTTACTCATCAACCAACGGAGGAGGTTTCGAAGATGACCCCACCGGCGCAGGAAATCTCCTGCTGAATATGACCCTACCCTCACCGTCCCTCGACGCGCATCTAATGCGCCGCCGCGCCAGCCAATCATATAGGCCTTTGCGCGAGGAAATTGCTGGTGTCGGAGGTCCAGACCAGACGAGCGCCACTGAGCGTGCGACAACGACGATGAGCCTATATTCGGGTTTACATCCCCGAAGGAGTGCGGAAAGCACATCCAGATAGCAACCCCGCAAGGAACGCCCGACAGGATGACCGGGGCTTCCGATTGAGCGGGGTTGCGCCGTTGACGTTTCATCCTTCGCTACGCCCTTCCCCTCTCTCGCCTCTTCAACTTCATCCGGCCCCGTAGCTTCATGCAGCCCAGTCCGGCACCACGCCGTGCTGGATGCCGAACACGATGGGCGCCAGCCAATAGGTCATGGCAACGATGAGGACAAGAAAACCGATATTGAGCCAGACGCCCGCCCGCGCCATTTGCGGCAGGGTGAATTTGCCGCTGCCGAAGACGATGGCATTGGGCGGCGTGCCCACCGGCAGCATGAAGGAACAACTGGCCGCCAGCGCCGCCGGAACAGCCAGCAGCAGCGGGTTCTCGCCAAGGCTGATCGCCATGGCAGCGATGACCGGCAGGAATGTCGCCGCCGTCGCCGTATTGCTAGTCAGTTCGGTCAGCAGAAGAATGCAGACGCAGACCAGCGCAACCAGCGCCAGAAGCGGCATGGCGCTTGCCCCGTCGAAGAGACTTCCAATCCAGCTCGCAACGCCCTGCCCCTCGATCGCCGCGGCAAGGCTGAGCCCGCCGCCGAACAGCAGGAAGACATCCCATGGAAGGCGCTTTGCGGTCTGCCAGTTCATCAGGAATTCGCCCTCGCGCAGATTGACCGGGATCAGGAAGAGCGCGATGCCGCCTGCCATGGCGATGGTGGTGTCGTTGAGAAGCGGCAGCCAGTCCTGCAACAGGGGCCGGAATACCCAGGCGGATGCTGTTGCCGCGAACACGATGGCGACATGCTTTTCCGGACGGCTGATGCGCCCGAGATTTTCACGTTCCGCCGCGATCAGGCCGTCGACGCCCGACATCTCCACCCTATCCAGCCGGAAGAAAACCCGCGTCAGGAACAGAAAGGTCAGCGGCAGGCCGATCAGCACGATCGGAATACCGAGCAGCATCCATTGGGCAAAGCCGATCTGATAGCCATAGGTCTGGTTCAGAAAGGCGGCGAGCAATGCATTGGGCGGCGTGCCGATCAGCGTGCCCAGCCCGCCAATGGTCGCGCTATAGGCAACCGACAAGAGCAGTACCAGCGAGAAGTCCGCCGCGCCCGACTTGGCCTCCTTGCTCACCGCCTGGTCTTCCACCAGCGCGATGACCGACATGGCAATCGGCAGCATCATGAGAGAGGTCGCGGTATTGCTCACCCACATGGAAAGCATCGCGGCCGCGAGCATGAAACCGGCAACGATATGGCTCGCCTTGTGGCCCATAATGCCGATCAGCGCGAGGGCGATACGCCGGTGAAGGCCCCACCGCTCCATCGCCAGCGCGATCAGAAAGCCGCCGAAGAAGAGAAAGATCAGCGGATGCGCATAGGGGCTCGTCACCTGCTTGATCGACGCTACATCCAGCGCGGGCAACAGGACCATCGGCATGAGCGAGGTCACCGGGATAGGCACCGGCTCGCAGATCCACCATGTCGCCATCAGCGCGGCGACACCGGCGACCAGCCAGCCTTCCCCGCTCAGGCCCGCGGGCGCGGGCAGCACGAATGTCAGCAGGAGCAGAGCCGGGCCCAGTATGAGCCCCAGCTTCTGCCGCCCGCCATAGGCCGGTTCCGTTGCCGCCGAGGTCATATCAGCTCCGCTTCATCGCTTTGGCGGTTTTCGTCTCGTTCTTCTGATAGTTCCGGAAGGCGGAGAAGGCCCCCATCTTCAGGTCCGGGTCCTTGCCGTCGCCCATGCGGATGATCTGGAGACAGAACCAGCCCTGCTGCCCCCAGCCGTTCAACGCCTTGATGAGGTTGATCGGGCTGTTGGGACCGAGCGGGCCGGGCCCGATGCGAAGCGTCTTTTCATAGGTCGGAGTTTCCTCCGCCTGGCCGGAAAGGAGCTTACCGGGAATGGCCGGATCGACGCAGAGCGGCCTTGCAAGGCCGACCACATCCATCTCGCCGCTCGCCAGCGCCGCATTCATGCCGGCAACGCTGCGAAAGCCGCCCGTGACCATGAGCGGCATGGCGACCGTCTTACGGATATCGGCGGCATATTCGAGGAAATAGGCTTCGCGCGCCACGGTGCTCTCGCGCCGCGTTTCCGACTTTTCAGGATGGAGCGTCATGTCGTCGGCGCCGATCATGCGGGGCTGCTCATAGGTGCCGCCGGAAACTTCGAGCAGATCGACTGCTTCGTCGTTGAGCCAGCCCGCGACCTTCATCGATTCCTCATGGCTGAAACCGCCGCGCTGGAAGTCTGCGGAGTTGAGCTTCACCGACACGGGGAAGTCGCCGCCGACGGCCTTGCGCACGGCGCGTACCGTTTCGAGCAGCAGGCGGGCGCGGTTTTCCAGTTTCTCTCCGCCCCACTCGTCCGTGCGGGTGTTCACATCCGGCGAGAGGAACTCGGAAATGAGATAGCCATGCGCGCCGTGGATCTGCACACCGGTAAAGCCCGTGTCGCGGGCCACGGTCGCGGCGTGGGCGAAGCGGGAAATCACGTCGAGGATTTCATCGCCCGTCAGCGCCTTGGGTTTGCCGAACTGCGCGCCCGGCATGTCGAGCGGCTTGTCGGTCGGCCCGGCAGGCGTCGGGTTCACCAGAGCGGGCGTCTGGCGGCCCGCATGGCTGATCTGCATCCAGAGATGCGTGTCGTTGACGGTGCCCGCCTCCGCCATGGCGCGGAGCCTGTCCAGCGCGTCGTTCGATTGCGGGCCGTCGATGGCGATATTGCCGGGACGCTCCAGATAGCGGCGATCCACCTGGACGTTGCCGGTCAGCAGCATTCCGGCTCCGCCCTCCGCCCATCGGCGATAAAGGCGCACATGGCGCTCCGTCGCCCGGTTTTCCGGATCGGCGAGCCCTTCCGTCATGGCTCCCTTGGCGAGGCGGTTTTTCAACGTGGCGCCGCAGGGCAACGTCAGGGGCGTGGCGATGGTGGGCTTTTCCGTCATGAGTTCCTCCCGATTTCCTTGTTACGGGCATTTTGCACGGGTCACCGCGAAACGAAAGCGCGGGACGCGCATTGCCGCTATGCCCGCCCGCGCCGTACAATCGGGCTCGATTCGTTTCACCCCAGCATTTCGTAGAGTTCATGGCCGCCCGCAAGCCGTCCAAATCCGCCCCCGACGATACCGACGATCTTTTCTCGGCCTCCCCCGCCAAGAGCGAGAGCAAGCCGGCCAAGGCGCCCGCAAAGCGCAGCCGTGCCAAATCTGCCAAATCGTCCGATGGCGATGACGGCTATTCGGCCAAGGATATCGAGGTCCTTGAGGGGCTGGAGCCCGTCCGGCGGCGCCCCGGCATGTATATCGGCGGCACGGACGAGAAGGCGCTGCATCACCTCTTCGCCGAAGTCCTCGACAATTCCATGGACGAAGCGGTCGCCGGCCATGCGGACTGGATCGAGGTTTCGTTTCACGAAGACGGAAGCCTGACGGTCGCCGACAATGGCCGCGGCATCCCCGTAGACGCGCATCCGAAATACAAGAACAAGTCGGCACTGGAAGTGATCCTGACCACGCTGCATTCGGGCGGCAAGTTCGGCGGCAAGGCCTATGAAACCTCCGGCGGCCTGCATGGCGTGGGTATTTCGGTCGTGAATGCGCTGGCCGACCGTTTCGAGGTCGAAGTGGCGCGCGAGCAGACGCTCTGGACGCAGGCCTATGAGCGCGGCACGCCGCAGACGAAGCTCGAAAACAAGGGCAAGGTGCACAACCGCCGCGGCACAAGGATCACCTTTCATCCGGACCCGGATATTTTCGGCAAGGGTGCCGCCTTCTCGCCCAAGCGCCTCTATAAGATGGCGCGATCCAAGGCCTATCTTTTCGGCGGCGTCAAAATCCGCTGGAGCTGCGCGTCCGAGCTCATCAAGGACGACACGCCCGCGGAAGAGGAACTTCACTTTCCCGGCGGCATTCTCGACTATCTGAAGATCGCCATCGAGGGCGCGGACAATGTCACGCCCGAGCCCTTTTACGGCAAGCTTTCCAAGGCGGGCAGCCATGGGTCCGTCGAATGGGCAATCGCCTGGATCGGCAATCGCGACGGCTTCGTCAGCTCCTACTGCAACACGGTGCCCACGCCGGAAGGCGGGACGCATGAACAGGGCATGCGGCAGGCGCTCACCAAGGGGTTGCGCGCCTATGGCGATCTCGTGGGCAACAAGAAGGCGAGCCAGATCACGGCGGACGATATGCTCTCCAATGCCTGCGTCATGCTCTCCGTGTTTATCCGCGAACCGGAATTCCAGGGCCAGACCAAGGAAAAGCTCGCCACGGCCGAGGCAACCAAGCTGGTGGAACGCGCCATTGGCGACCATTTCGACCATTGGCTGACCGCCGCGCCCCAGCAGGCCAACAAGTTGCTGGAATGGGTGATCGACCGGGCCGAGGAACGGCTGCGCCGCAAACAGGAAAAGGATGTCGCACGCAAGACCGCGACGCGCCGGTTGCGGCTTCCCGGCAAGCTGGCCGATTGCAGCCAGTCAGCATCTCAGGGGTCTGAAATCTTCCTCGTCGAGGGCGACAGCGCCGGCGGTTCCGCCAAGCAGGCCCGCGACCGTGCGCGGCAGGCCGTACTGCCGCTTCGCGGCAAGATCCTCAACGTCGCCTCAGCCAGCGGCGCCAAGATGGCGCAGAGCCAGCAGATCCAGGATCTGATCCAGGCGCTCGGCGTGCGGACCGGCTCGCATTACCGCGACGAGGATCTGCGCTACGACAAGGTCATCATCATGACCGACGCCGATGTGGACGGGGCGCATATCGCCTCACTCCTCATCACATTCTTCTACAGCGAGATGCCGCAGCTTATCCGCAACGGGCACCTGTTTCTCGCGGCCCCTCCCCTCTACAAGCTGAGCCAGGGCGGCAAGACGGCCTATGCGCGCGACGACGCACATAAGGACGAGCTGATGGACAAGGAGTTCAGCGGCAGAGGCAAGGTCGAGGTGAGCCGCTTCAAGGGCCTTGGCGAAATGCTGCCCGCACAGCTCAAGGAAACCACCATGGCGCTCGGCAAGCGGACGCTGCTCAGGGTCGTGGTGCCGGAAGAAGATACCGCGGAGACCTCCTCCGCCATCAACCGTCTGATGGGGAACAAGCCCGAGATGCGCTTCCAGTTCATCCAGGAGCACGCGGCCTTCGCCACGGACCTCGATATCTGATCCTGACGTCATTACCGGCCAATTCTGAGGCAATGCCGCCACAGGTAGCTACCAAGTCCCTATGAAGGACAGGGTTACCGGCCCATTCGGTTGACAATTTCGCGGAAAACCGTATTTTCCGGCACAAATTCGCTGAATGCGCGGGGTTTCATCCGCGCGACAGGCTGCTCACTCGCCAGACCCTGGCCGCAGCATCGGGCCAACGAAACAGCGGCGTCGGAGGGAGACGAATTCCCCATCGACGACTTTCAGGCCCGGAAACACGCAAACAGGTTGATGTATGACATTTGACGAACTCGGTCTCACGCCGGAAGTGCTCAAGGCTGTTGTCGAAACCGGCTATACCGAGCCCACGCCGATCCAGGCCCAGGCCATTCCCCATGTTCTCGCCGGCAAAGACGTGCTCGGCATCGCCCAGACGGGGACGGGCAAAACGGCCTCCTTTACCCTGCCGATGATCGACAAGCTGTCGCGGGGACGGGCCAAGGCGCGGATGCCGCGCTCTCTCATTCTCGAGCCGACGCGCGAACTCGCCGCGCAGGTCGCGGAGAATTTCGAGAAATACGGCAAGTACCACAAGCTCTCCATGGCGCTGCTGATCGGCGGCGTTTCCTTCGGCGACCAGGAAAAGAAGCTCGATCGCGGCGTGGACGTGCTGATCGCGACGCCGGGCCGCCTGCTCGACCATTGCCAGCGCGGCAAGGTGTTGCTGACGGGCGTGCAGATCCTCGTCGTGGACGAAGCCGACCGCATGCTCGATATGGGCTTCATTCCGGACATTGAGGAAATCTGCCGCAAGATTCCCTTCACCCGGCAGACGCTTCTCTTCTCGGCCACCATGCCGCCGGAAATCCAGCGCCTGACGGAAAACTTCCAGCATGCGCCCGAGCGCATCGAAGTCGCCCGCGCTTCTTCCGCCAATGAGCGGATCAAACAGGCTCAGGTCAAGATTTCTCGCCGGGACCAGAAGCGCGACGCGCTGCGCCATCTCATCGATACCGAGAATGTGAAAAACGCGATCATCTTCTGCAATCGCAAGCGCGACGTGTCCGTGCTCCATCGCTCGCTCGACAAGCATGGCTATTCGGCCGGCGCCATTCACGGCGATCTCGACCAGAGCACCCGCACGAAGACGCTAGAAGGCTTTCGCAACGGCACGATCCGTCTGCTGGTGGCCAGCGACGTGGCGGCACGCGGGCTCGATATCCCCGATGTCAGCCATATCTTCAATTTCGATCCGCCAACCCATGCGGAAGACTATGTCCACCGTATCGGCCGCACCGGACGCGCCGGCAAGGAAGGCGCCGCCTTCACGCTGGTGACGCCTGAAGACCGGAAATATATCGAATCCATCGAAAAGATGCTCGAGACGACGATCCCGGTGCACGACCTCGACGCCGATAAAGAGCCTGCCAAAGCAGAGACGGCCGAGAGCGAGCCCGCCGAGAAGGAAACCGCCAAGGAAGAGGCTCCGGCCAGTGCGGCTTCGGGCGACGAAGACGAAGGCGAGACGAAGTCCCGCCGCCGCGGCAGCCGGGGCGGACGGAGCCGCAAGAAAAAGACCGACGATGCGCAGCCCGCCGCAGAGGCAAGCGCGCCGGAAGAAGCCGAGGCTGAAAAGCCCGAGCCCGTGGCGGAAGAAAAGCCGCGCCGTGCACGCGGCGGACGCAATCGCCGCCGGGACCGCGACGATGACGACGACAACAGGGTCATCGGCATGGGCGACCACGTGCCCGCCTTCATGCTGCGCGAAGTGAAACTGCCGCGACGCCGCAGCGCCGAGGAAGAAGACGCTTCGGCGGAGAAGGAAACGGAAGAGGCCTGAGGCCACCCGTTTCGTCCGCGCCGTCGGCCACAAGATATGAAAAAGGGCGATCCCGAGGGATCGCCCTTTTCGCTGTTCGGCTGCCCGACCCTATTTCTTGATCATGCCCATCAGGCGCTTGCGCGACTTCGAGGTGTAGGGCGGACGGAACATCTCCGCGACCATCTTCGCATTGGACTGCTTGTAGACGGCCTTGGCGTGGCTGAAGGTGCGGAACCCGTCAATGCCATGATAGGCGCCCATGCCGCTCGGACCGACGCCGCCGAACGGCAGGTCTTCCATCGAGACATGCATGATGACGTCATTGACCGTCACGCCGCCGGATGTCGTGCGATCCAGCACGGTGCGTTCTTCCTTCTCGTCCTCGCCGAAATAATAGAGGCCGAGCGGACGGGCGTGGCCGTTCACATAGTCCAGCACCTCAGTCACCGAGCGATAGGACTTCACGGGCAGCACCGGACCGAAGATTTCGTCCTGCATGACCTTCATGTCGTCGGTCGGGTTTACGACGATCGTCGGCGGGATCTTGTGGGTCGGCTGCTGGCTGAAATCTTCATTGGCCGGATTGATCTCGACGATCTTCGCGCCCTTCTGCTTCGCATCGTCGAGATAGCTATTGATGCGGTCATAGTGGCGCTGATTGACGATCGAAGTGTAGTCCGGGTTTTCCTTGATGGTCGGATACATCTTGGTGATCGACTTCTGGGCTTCGTCCACGAAGCTGTCGAGCTTGGCTTCCGGCACGAAAACATAGTCGGGCGCGAGGCAGATCTGGCCGGCATTGAGGGTCTTGCCCGTCATGACCTTGGCCGCCGCTTCGTCCATCTTCGCGGTGTCGGAAATGATGACCGGCGACTTGCCGCCCAACTCCAGCGTCAGCGGCACCAGGTTTTCGGCCGCGGCGCGCATGACGTGATAGGCGATCGAGGTCGCACCGGTGAAAAGCAGATGATCGAAGGGTTGCTTGGAGAAGGCCTGGCCGACCGCCGGGCCGCCTGTGATCACCGCCACTTCCGTCTCGTCGAAGGCGGAGCGGAACATGCGCGCCATCAGCTCGGATGTCGCCGGCGTGAACTCCGACGGCTTGATCATGGCGCGGTTACCGGCGGCGAAGACGCCTGCCAGCGGCGTGAAGGTGAGGTTCACCGGGAAGTTCCAGGGCGAGATGATGCCCACCGTACCCAGCGGCTGATATTCGACCCGGGCCTTGGCGCCGAGCAGGCCGAGCGGGAACTGAACTTTCCGCTTTTCCGGCTTCATCCACTGGCGCAGATGCTTCTTGGCATGCTTCAGCGGATTGACGGAGCCCATCACATCGGCCATGAGCGACTGGTCATGGCTGCGATGACCGAAATCGGAGGCCATGGCCTCCACGATTTCCTTCTGGTTGTCGACAACCAGCGCGATCGCCCGGTCGAGCCATTCGATGCGCTTTTCGGCACTGATCGGCCCTTCGGCGATATGCGCCGCCTTCTGCTTGTCGAGAATCGCACGGATCGACTGGGAAATGGCTTCTATATCGGCTTCCTGAGAATTCTGTTCCGCAACGCTCATTGGCGCCCTCCTGTCCCCGCCGCGTGGTCTCGCGGCACGTTTGAAATGCTTCCCGATTGTCCGGCGCTGCATGCCGGCTCGTTTACCGGGATAATACATAATTCACGGGCCATTGAGAGCCCCTCGCATTTTCCAGCGCCGAGATGGGCTTTAAGACCGCTCAACGAAAAAAACAGCGATTTTCCTCATGATTTACCTGGCTGTAACCGTATCGACCTAGGCTTCTTCTTAAGAGAAGCGACCGCAGGGTACGGTCAGCCGATGGGGCATTCGATGACATCCGAGAAAATCCTTTCAGCCAGCGAGTGCAGCGCGCGGGCTATTGAACTCATGGCAGAGCACGGCGTTGCGCCTGTGCCTGAAAACTATGCGCTCTGGTACCGCTATGCCTCGGGCCAGACCCCCGATCTCAATCAGGCGCTGGACGAGCGCGTATCGGACGGCCTGCCGATCGATCCCGCCGCCGTCGACGAACTTCGCGAGCGCTATCTGAACGACGCCAAGCTCACCGCCGTCACGCTGGATACCGGCGAGAAGCTGAATTCCGAACTGAACCAGATTATCGAGATCATCGAATCCTCCAGCGGCAATTCAACGGCTTTCGGCCATTCGGTGCGCGAGGCCAGTGCCGGGCTGTCCGCCAAGTCCACCCCGACGGATGTGCGCAACGCCGTCAAATCGATCCTCGAAGCCAGCCGGAACATGGAAGCCCGCAGCCAGGAGCTTGAAGAACGGCTGAAGGCGACCAGCTCGGAAGTAACCGAGCTTCAGCAGACGCTGGAAGCAGCCCGCAGCGAGGCCCGCACCGATGCCCTGACAGGCGTGGCCAACCGCAAGGCGTTCGACGAAACGCTGTCGCGCGAAATCTCTCAGGCCCGAGAAAGCGGCCAGCCGCTTTGCCTGCTGATCGGCGATATCGACCATTTCAAGAAGTTCAACGACACCTTCGGCCATCGCACGGGCGACCAGGTCTTGCGCCTTGTCGCAAGCTGCCTCAACAACGGGACGCGCCAGAGCGATATGGTGGCGCGCTATGGTGGCGAAGAGTTCGGCGTCGTCCTGCCCTCCACGACCACCGAGGAGGCCGAGCAGATCGCCAACAAGATCCGCGAGGCGGTCCAGTCGCGCGAACTCGTCAAGCGCTCGACGGGCGAGTCCCTCGGCCGGGTGACGATGTCGCTGGGCGTGGGCAGCTTCCGGCCTTCCGACGAATCCGCCAGCCTGATCGAACGCGCCGATGCCTGCCTTTATGAGGCAAAGCGAAACGGCCGCAATCAGGTCCGAAGCGAGTTGAGTGCCCCTGCGGGCGCGCCCGCCGGCACACCCGCCCGCGCGCCAGCCACCGCCCGGGCCATGGCCGGCTGATCCGGCCCTTCCGATTTTACGCAACGTCTCTCTGAGGCCGCTTCACCCCCGGCAAAGCGGCCTTTCGCCCGTGCGCGCAGGCGACTATCCTCCCCCGCAAACAAAGCCTTCAGGGAGGGAACGCCCCATGAAAACCGACGGGGAAACGATCAAGCTCGAAATCGCGGATGGCATCGCCCTCCTGACGCTGAACCGGCCCGATGTGCTGAACAGCATCAACATGAAGCTGATCGAGGAAGTGCGCGAAGCCGTCGCCAAGGTCGCGGCCACGCCGGATGCCCGTGTGCTTGTCCTCACAGGCGCTGGCCGGGCCTTCTGCGCAGGCGCCGACCTCGCCGCCCAGGGGCAGCGCGAGGAAGGCATGAGCATCGGCCAAGGCGTCGCCCATGGCATGACGGTGGGCTTCAACCCGATGGTGCGGGAACTGGCAGAGCTCGAAAAGCCGAAGATCGCCGCCGTAAACGGCACGACGGCAGGCGGCGGCGTTGGCCTTGCACTCTGCGCCGACATCGTGATCGCGGCAAAGTCGGCCTCCTTCATTCAGGTTTTCGGACCGAAGCTCGGTCTCATTCCGGATATGGGCTGCACATGGTTCATGCCGCGGCTGGTGGGCCTTGCGCGCGCCCGCGCGCTGGCGCTGACGGGCGACAAGCTGCCTGCCGAGACGGCGGCGGATTGGGGCCTCATCTGGAAATGCGTCGAGGACGATGCGCTGATGGATGAGGTCATGACGCTGGCGGGCAAGCTCGCCAAGGGACCGACCAATGCCTTCGGCGAGATCGTCAAGGCGCTCGACGTGTCCGAGCGCCATACGCTGGCCGAACAGCTCGACTATGAGCGCGACATTCAGGGACAGCTTGGCGACCACCCGAATTTTGCGGCGGGCGTGAGAGCATTCCTTACCAAGACGAAACCGGAATTCCAGCCATAAGAACCGAATTGCAATCAGGGAGTAGAGATATGGATTTCGAACGGGTCAAACTCGACATCGACGGCGGCGTCGCCAAGCTGACGCTGAACCATCCGGAAGTGATGAACGCGGTTTCGCCGGAGATGCTGGGCGGGCTGATGAACGCGATGGACGAGGTCGAGGACAAGTCCAACGGCGTGCGCTGCCTGCTGATGACCGGCGAGGGCCGAGGCTTCTGCACCGGCGCGAACCTTCAGGGCCGGGGCGACAATTCCGGCAAGGTGCCGGATGCGGGCGCGGCACTGGAATCCCTCTACCACCCCTTCCTGCGCCGCCTGCGCAACCTCAAGGCGCCCTTCGTCACCGCGGTGAACGGTCCGGCTGCCGGCGTCGGCATGAGCTTCGCGCTGATGGGCGATATGGTGCTGTGTGCGAAATCGTCCTACTTCCTGCAGGCCTTCCGCCGCATCGGCCTGGTACCGGATGGCGGCTCGACATGGATCCTGCCCCGTCTCGTCGGCAAGGCGCGCGCGATGGAGCTTTCGCTGCTGGGCGAAAAACTGCCCGCCGAGACCGCGCTGGAATGGGGCCTCGTGAACCGCGTCTATGACGATGAAAAGCTGATAGACGAAGCCATGGCGCTGGCAAAGGATCTCGCCAGCGGCCCGACCAAATCGCTCGCCGGCATCCGCCAGCTCTATTGGGAGAGCACGGACAACACCTATGAAGAGCAGCTCAATCTGGAGCGGCAGCTTCAGCGCGATATGGGCTATTCTTCGGATTTCCGGGAAGGCGTGAAGGCTTTCCTGCAGAAGCGTCCTGCCGAATTCAAAGGCGAGTAAACCTGCAAAGGCCGGTCAGAAGGTCGCGTAGACCTTCGGCCGGCCGTTTCCGAAGGCCAGCACATCGACGGGCCCTGCTTTCGGCCCCGGCATTCCGGGTGTGCCGACGGGCATGCCCGGCACGGAAATACCCGCGACGCCTTCGGGCCGCTCGCTCAGAAGGCGGCGAACGAACTTGGCGGGCACGTGACCTTCCACGACATAGCCATCGATCAGTGCGGTATGGCAGCTTGCCAGATCGGACGTAATGCCATGGCGGATTTTCCGCACGGCCAGATCGGTATCTTCAAACATGCGAATGTCGAACCCCGCCTCGCGCATATGGTCGGCCCATAGGTCGCAGCAGTTACAGCCCGGCGCCTTGTAGGCCGTTCCGCGAATGGCGGCAGCGCGCGCAGGAAGGCTTGCGAGCGGCGAAAGCGCCGCGAAGCCGATGGCCAGCATGCCGCCCAGAAGCACTCTCCGCCTGTCGATGTTCATCCCGCCCTGCTCCGCTTTTTCGTTTTCGGCTTCTTGCCGGACTTGGCCCGCATGGCCGCGCTTAGCGCATCCCGCGCCCAGACGACCATTTCATCTGGATCATCGTAGAGCCGTTCCGGCACTTCATAATAGGACATTGAAACGGCTTTGCGCGCCTGCCCGTCCTTAGGCGGCGGCTGGTACATGAAGGGCTCCTGCCCTTCTTCCTCGAAGGCGGCGCGGTTTTGCGCATCGGCCTTGAAGTAGAGCGTTTCGCCCACGATGAGGCCGAACATCAGATCGTCGAAATAAACGCCCGCGCCGCCGAACATCGCGCGGATCCGCACAGGGCCCAGGGCTTCGAGCTGTTCGCGCACAAAGGCCTTGTACTCCGCGCTGACGGCCATGTCAGTCGGCCTGGGCGGGAACGATGGTCACGCTCTCGCCGCAGCCGCACGCATCGGTCACATTGGGATTGTTGAAACGGAAACCGCTGGAAAACTTGTCGGTCTCGTAGTCCATCTCGGTGCCCAGCAGGAACAGGATCGCCTTGGGGTCGATCAGGATCTTTATGCCGTGATCCTCGACCACCTCGTCCATGGGGTTCGCCTCTTCGGCGTAGTCCATGGTGTATTCCATGCCCGCGCAGCCGCCATTCTTTACGCCGATGCGCACACCGACATATTTGCCTTCCGAGGCCGACATGATCGCCTTCATCCGCTCCGCGGCGCGATCGGTCAGTGAAATAGCCTTGGGCCTTTCGCGTTGCATTGCCGTTCTCCTTAACCCTTGAAATGGCGTTTCACGGGGTCTGCTTCAAGCCTCAATACATGTTGAGCGCGACGCGCGCCTCGTCCGACATGCGGCTCGGGTCCCAGGGGGGATCGAACACCATGTCGACATCGACATCGTTGACGCCCTCGACGGTGCGCACGGCGTCGGCCACCCATTCGGGCATCTGGCCGGCGACCGGGCAGCCCGGCGCGGTCAGCGTCATATCGACTTTGACGTCGCGGTCGTCGGAAACGTCTACCTTATAGATGAGACCCAGCTCATAAACATCGACCGGGATTTCCGGGTCATAGACGGTCTTGAGCGCAGCGATGATGTCATCGGTCAGCCGCTCAAGCTCTTCGGGCGGGATGACGGAAGGCTTCTCAGCCTCATCTCCCGGTGTCTCCGCTCCGTCCATCGCTTTCACATCTTCGGTCGTCATTCTGTCCTCATCCGAAGAATTTCCTGGAGTCGATCAGCGCGTCGACCAGCGCATCGACATCGTTCGTCGTATTATACATGGCGAAGGAAGCGCGCGATGTCGCCCCCACGCCGAAACGCTCCATCACCGGCTGGGCGCAATGGTGTCCGGCGCGCACGGCAACGCCCGCGCGGTCGATCACCGTCGCGATGTCATGCGCATGCGCATTGTCCATCACAAAGGAGACGATGCTGCCCTTCTGCTTCGAGGTCCCGATAATGCGCAGGCCCTCGACATCCGACAGACGCCGGGTCGCATAGTCCAGCAGCGCCATCTCATGCGCGAGAATGGCCTCGCGGTCCGCTTCCATCATGTAGGCGAGCGCGGCGCCAAGCCCGATGGCCTGCGCGATGGGCGGCGTCCCGGCCTCGAAGCGATGCGGCGGATCGGCATAGGTGATCTCGTCCATCGCCACTTCGCGGATCATTTCGCCGCCGCCGCGATAAGGACGCATGGCATCGAGATGTTCGCGCTTGGCATGAAGCAGGCCAATACCGCTCGGCCCGTAAAGCTTGTGTCCCGAGCAGACATAAAAATCGCAATCCAGTGCCTGCACATCGGTCGACAAATGCACTGCGCCCTGACAACCATCCACCAGCACCGGCACGTCATGGGAATGCGCGATATCGATCATTTCCTTCAGCGGCGTAATGGTGCCGAGCGCGTTGGACATCTGCGACATGGCGACGAATTTCGTGCGCGGGCCGAACGCGGCCTTGTAAGCGTCGAAATCGACATCGCCTTCATCGGTCAGCGGTATCCATTTCAGCACCGCGCCGAAGCGTTCGCGCAGAAAATGCCAGGGCACGATGTTGGAATGATGTTCGAGCTGGCTGAGGATGATCTCGTCGCCTTCCTCGATGCGCGGCTCAAGCCAGGACGACGCGACCATGTTGATCGCATCCGTCGCGCCCGCAGCGAAGATGATTTCCTCTTCCTGCGCGGCATTGAAGAATGTCCGGGCCGTCCTTCGCGCTTCCTCGTATTTCTCCGTCGCCGCATTGGAGAGATAGTGCATGCCGCGATGAACATTGGCGTATTCATGCGAATAGACCTCGTTCACCGCATCGATTACCACTTTCGGCTTTTGCGCCGAGGCCGCACTGTCCAGATAGACGAGCGGCTTGCCGTAGACCTCACGCGCGAGGATGGGGAAGTCGGCACGGACCTTCTCCAGATCGAGGGCCGGTTTCTTGTTCAATGCAGGCGCGTTCATAGGATGTCCTCCGCCGAAAGGTTGCCCGCTTCGAACCAGCCGGCCACCAGCGCCTTAAGTTCGGCGCGCGCTTCCTCATGGGGTGCATAATCCAGCGCCTCGTCGAGAAAGGCCGAGATCAGCAATTGCCGCGCGGTCATCTCATCGATCCCGCGCGAGCGCAGATAGAAGAGCGCGTCCTTGTCCAGCTCGCCAATGGTCGAGCCATGCGCGCATTGCACGTCGTCGGCATAAATTTCGAGTTCCGGCTTGGCGTTGATCGAGGCGTCGCGCGACAGCAGCAGCGCATTGGTCATCTGGCGCCCATCCGTCTGCTGCGCATCGGGCCGCACGACCACCTTGCCCTGGAAGATGCCCTGGGACTCGTCGTCCAGCACGCCCTTGAAATGGGTGTGGCTGTTGCACTCCGGTACGGCATGATCGACAACGCAGAACTGGTCGGCATGCTGTTTTCCCCGCAGCGCATAGGCGCCGTTCACGTGAGCTTCAGCCGCCCTGCCCTCGAACTCCACAAAGGTCTGGCCGCGCGAAACGCCACCGCCTGCGATCATCGTAAAGCTGTCGAGTTTCGCCTCGTCCGCCAGCGCGGCGCGCATGGTGGCGAGATGAACGGCGTCCTCCGCCTCGTCCTGCAACTTGATGTGATTGAGCGTCGCGCCGACACCCAGCGACACTTCCGTCACCAGATCGACAAAATAATGCGCCGCCCCTGCCGAGGCATGGGTCTCGAAGACGGTGGCTTGCGCCTGCTTTTCCAGCCGGACAAGGGTCCGCATGTGGGACGCACCGTCATCGGCGGCGAGGAAGATGAGATGCACCGGTTTGTCGAGCGTCACGCCTTCCTCGACATGCAGCGCCACACCATCCGCCATCAGCGCCATGTTGAGCGCCGAAACGGATTGGGCCTGCCAGTTGATCTCGAAACGGCGTTCGATAAGCGCCTTCGTCCAGGCCTCGCCGAGCACATCCGCGAAGGGCTTGAGCACGACACCTTCGGGAAGGTCTTCCATATCGGAGAGCGCCCGGTTGAGACGGCCGTTTACGAAAACGATCTTGTAACGATCGATCGCATGGAAAAGAGCTGCGCCGTTACGGGTATCCTCTTCCGACAGGAACACCGCACCCTGATGAACCGGTGCCGGGGTGAAAGCGGCTTTCTCCAGCACGTCGCGCAGGTCGGTATATTTCCAGTCTTCCAGACGGCGGTGCGGCAGGCCCGCATCGGCTAGTTCCCGGACCGCGGCTTCGCGCCGCGCAGCCAGCCAGCCATCCGCGCCGGGCAGCGATGCACGCTCCCGTTCGAAAGTGTCGATAAAACTCTGCGCTGTCGCGTCGGTCATTGTGTTACTCAAAAAAACGTCAATTCAGTCGGCCCCGGAAACGCCCTGATCAGGCAGCTTCGTCGGCGCCATATTCCGCGTAACCCGACTTTTCGAGTTCGAGCGCCAGGTCCTTGCCGCCGGTCTTCACGATGCGACCCCGGGACAGGACATGCACCTTGTCGGGTACGATGTAATCGAGCAGGCGCTGGTAATGCGTAATCACCAGCATGGAGCGCTCGGGCGACCGCAAGGCGTTCACGCCTTCCGACACCACTTTCAGCGCGTCGATGTCGAGGCCGGAGTCGGTTTCGTCCAGGATCGCGAGCCAGGGTTCCAGGATCGACATTTGAAGAATTTCGGCTCGCTTCTTTTCGCCGCCGGAAAACCCCACATTGAGCGGGCGCTTCAGCATCTCGTCGCTCACATTGAGAGGCTTTGCCTTTTCGCGCACCAGCTTCAGGAATTTCACGGCGTCCAGCTCTTCCTCGCCGCGCGCCTTGCGCTGCGCGTTCAGCGCCGTCTTGAGGAAGGTCATGGTGGTGACGCCGGGGATTTCGATCGGGTACTGGAAGGCAAGGAAGATGCCCGCCGCGGCGCGCTCGTCCACGCTCATCGCCAGCGCGTCCTGCCCCTTATAGGTGATGGAGCCCTGCGTAACCTCATAGCCTTCGCGGCCCGACAGCACATAAGAGAGCGTCGATTTGCCGGAGCCGTTCGGCCCCATGATGGCATGCACTTCGCCTGCGCCGATCTGCAGGTCGATCCCCTTCAGGATCTCCTTGCCACCGACTTCCACATGCAGGTTCTTGATCTCAAGCATTACTCTGTTCCTCTCGCGTCAACCGACGCTGCCTTCAAGACTGATACCGACAAGCTTCTGCGCCTCGACGGCAAATTCCATGGGGAGCTGCTGCAACACGTCGCGGCAGAACCCGTTGACGATGAGCGCCACCGCTTCTTCCTCCGGCACGCCGCGCTGCATGCAATAGAAGAGCTGCTCGTCGCTGATCTTCGAGGTCGTCGCCTCATGCTCCAGAATGGCGGTCGGGTTCTTCGCCTCGATATAGGGCACGGTGTGCGCGGAGCATTTGTCGCCGATCAGCAGGCTGTCGCATTGCGTGAAGTTGCGGACGTTCTCCGCCTTCTTGTGCACAGAGACGAGACCGCGATAGGTGTTGGACGACCCGCCGGCGGAAATGCCCTTGGAGACGATCCGGCTCGACGTGTTCTTGCCGAGATGGATCATCTTGGTGCCGCTATCCACCTGCTGCTTCGTGTTGGAAATGGCGATGGAATAGAACTCGCCGCGCGAATTGTCGCCGCGCAGGATGCAGCTGGGATATTTCCAGGTGATGGCGGAGCCCGTCTCCACCTGCGTCCAGGAAATCTTCGAGTTCTTGCCCCGGCAGTCGCCGCGCTTCGTCACGAAGTTGTAGATGCCGCCCTTGCCGTTCTCGTCGCCGGGATACCAGTTCTGGACGGTGGAGTATTTGATCTCCGCATCGTCCATCGTCACCAGTTCCACGACGGCGGCATGAAGCTGGTTCTCGTCGCGCTGCGGCGCGGTGCAGCCTTCGAGATAGCTTACATAAGAGCCTTCTTCCGCAATGATGAGCGTGCGTTCGAACTGGCCCGTCTGCTTCTCGTTGATACGGAAATAGGTCGACAGCTCCATCGGGCAGCGCACGCCCTTGGGGATGTAGACGAAAGACCCATCGGAGAAGACGGCGGAGTTGAGCGTCGCAAAGAAATTGTCCGTCACCGGAACGACGCTGCCGAGGTATTTCTTCACCAGATCCGGATAGTCGCGGATGGCCTCCGAAATCGGGCAGAAGATGACGCCCGCCTCTTTCAGCTTTTCCTTGAAGGTGGTGACGACCGACACGCTGTCGAAAACGGCATCCACCGCGACGCCCGCCAGCATCTTCTGTTCCTCAAGCGGAATGCCGAGCTTCTCATAGGTTTCGAGAAGCTTGGGGTCCACCTCGTCGAGGCTTTCGGGCCCGGCGGTCTGCTTGGGCGCGGAATAATAGTAAGCGTTCTGATAGTCCATCGTCGGATAGAACACCTTGGCCCATGTCGGCTCTTCCATGTTCTTCCAGCGGCGGAACGCTTCCAGACGCCATTCCAGCATCCATTCCGGTTCGTTCTTTTTCGCGGAGATGTAGCGAACGGTATCCTCCGTCAGGCCGATCGGCGCCTTTTCGGATTCGATCTCGGTCGAGAAGCCGTATTTGTACTTCTCCACTTCGCCAACGGTTTCGACTGTCTCCTTGACGGCCGCCATTTCAACTCTCCACTTCCGCGAGCGCCACGTTGCGCCCGCTCGTCTCACTGCCGTCCGTCCCGTGCCGCTTCTTCGCCTTCATATAGGCGCGCGACCAGCTTTCGACGAACCGGTTCACATCATCCTCGGTGCTGTTCCAGCCCAGGCTGACCCGGACCGCACCCTTTGAAATTTCGTCCTCGATGCCCATGGCATCGAGGACATGCGGGCGCCCCACCTTGCCGGAAGAGCAGGCCGCGCCGGCACTGACGGCGATCCCGTCGAGGTCCAGCATCATCACCAGCCGCTCGGCATCAAGGCCGGGGGCCGAAACATAGCTCGTATTGGGCAGCCGCGCCGCCCGGGCGCCGAAAAACACCGCATCGGGCGCGATGTCGGCAATCCGCTCCTCCAGCATGTCGCGGAGAAGCGAGAGGCCCGAAAATCCATCCAGCGCCGCATCCGCCGCCGCCGCCGCCGCCCCGAAGCCTGCAATGCCCGGGACGTTCTCGCTGCCGGCCCGGCGGCGCATTTCCTGTCCGCCGCCAAGCTGAAGCGCCTCCAATGGCAGGCCCTTGCGGAACACAAGAGCGCCGGTGCCCAGAGGACCGCCCAGCTTGTGCCCGGCCAAAAGCATCATGTCCACGCCGGCTTCCGCGAAATCGACGGGCAGCTTGCCCGCCGCCTGCACGGCATCGGTGAGAAGCAATCCGCCCGCCGCATGCGTCAGGTCGGCCGCGTCCTTTACCGGCTGGATCGTGCCGGTTTCGTTGTTCGCCCACATCAGCGCCACCAGCGGCTTGCCGGGCTCGGCCAGAAGCGTCTTCAGGGCTGCGAGGTCGGCCACGCCTTCGCCGTCCACGGGAAGCCATGAGAGCGGCAGGCCGACTGCCTCCGCCGGGGCCCGCACCGCGCTGTGCTCCACCGAACAGACGATCAGCCGCTCGATACCCGCGCCGGCCTTTGCCGCATGAAGGGCAAGATGGGCGGCCTCGGTGCCACCGCTCGTGAAGACGAGATCGGCGTCGTTCGCCCTCACCAGCGCCTTGACCTGGGCCCGCGCCTTCTCGACCAGCTTGCGCGCCGCGCGCCCCTCCGCATGCACGGAAGAGGGATTGCCAAGTCCCATGCCCGGCGCGGCCAGCGCACGCATGACCGCTGCCGCGGCTTCGGCCCGCAGCACGGTCGTGGCGTTATGGTCCAGATAGGCGCGTTTCACCGTCATCGCCTTGTTTGTCACCTTGCGACGTTCATTCCGGACCCCGATCAGCGCTGACGAAAGCCAGAGGCTGGAGCGGCCCGGAGGTCAGGGATTTTCAGCTCGCGGCGGCTACCGGCCGGTCGGAAAGCTCTTCGGTTACGGGCCGCGTCACCATGGCGCCGCCAGCGAGACGGCCGTCAATCACATCGCCCAGCGAAACCGAATTCAGATAGACGTGAATCTGCTGGCTCAGGCCTTCCCACAGATCATGCGTGATGCAGCGGCCGGAAGAAGCAAGGCAGCCCTTGGGGGACCCAAGTTCGCAGCGCGTCGCCTTGATCGGCTCATCCACAGCCATGATGACGTCGGAAATGCGGATGACGTCGGCGCCCCGGGCAAGCAGATAGCCGCCGCCGGGACCGCGCACGCTCTTGACGAGACTACCGCGGCGCAACTTGGCGAAAAGCTGCTCCAGATAGGACAGCGAAATTTCCTGACGTTCGGCAATTTCCGCAAGAGCGACCGGATTGCCGGCGGAGTGGCGCGCCAGATCGGCCATGGCCATAACCGCGTAGCGGCCTTTCGTTGTCAGCTTCACGACATACTCCTTTTACATCGGCACCGGGTGGAGAGCGCGAAAAGCTTGCAAACCAGTCCGATGCCTGTGTTAAGAACATGCGCCCTGAGACATGGCGATGCCCTATCCTGCTTCCGCAGTGCAGCACAAAGGCCGTCAGACCTCTCGGAAGCTGTTTCCATGGGACGGGAGTTCCCGACCTCTTAAGTCAACTATCTAGCACCTCGTACCGATTTTTCCAGAGGAAACAGGCGTAAAAGCCGAAAATAATTCCCAGACACAGAATCGGGAATTGCCCTCTCCCAGCATTAATGCCGAGAAAGCACACATGCCTGAAGTGATTTTCAACGGTCCTGCCGGCCGTATCGAAGGCCGTTACCATCACAACAAGACGCCGAATGCGCCCGTCGCGCTGGTCCTGCACCCGCATCCGCAGTTCGGCGGCACGATGAACAATTCGGTGACGCTGGCGCTTTTCCAGACCTTCCTGGAGCGCGGCTTCTCGGTCATGCGCTTCAATTTCCGGGGTGTGGGCCGCTCCCAGGGCACATTCGACTCAGGTATCGGCGAGCTTTCGGACGCCGCCTCGGCGCTGGACTGGCTGCAGGCGCAAAACCCGGATGCCGGACAGTGCTGGATCGGCGGCTTCTCCTTCGGTGCATGGATCGCCATGCAGGTGCTGATGCGCCGTCCGGAGATCGAAGGGTTCATCTCCGTGGCCCCGCAGGCCAACATGTACGACTTCTCGTTCCTGGCGCCCTGCCCCTCCTCCGGCCTGATCCTCAATGGCGGCGCCGATCAGGTCGCGCCGCAGGCCGATGTGCAAAAGCTCGTCGAGCGTCTCAAGACGCAGAAGGGCATTACCATCGAGCACCTGACGATCGAAAGCGCCAACCATTTCTTCGAGAAACAGCTGAACGAACTCGTGGATACGGTCGGCGGTTATCTCGACAAGCGGCTCGCCCAGGCGCCCGAAAAGGGCTGATCCTTCTTCAAAGCATCTTTTTACCGGCTCAGGCCAGAGCCCTGCCGGCGCGGTGCAGTTTTCCGCCCGTCATGGGCTCGGGCACGCCGGTCGTGCCGGGCTCGCTCAGAGGCAGGCCGCGCAGCGACCTGACCGCCAGATAGGCGAAGGCCTCAGCCTCTATATCGTCGCCCTCCCAGTCCACATCCTCCGCCCGGACGACGCGCGAGGGGATCCGCGCGCGCAGCTCTTCCATCAGAACGGGGTTGTGGCGTCCGCCGCCGCAAATGATGAAATTGCGCGGCAGCTCCGGCATATGCAGGAGCGAGCGCGAGATCGCCGCCGCCGTGAAGGCCGTCAACGTCGCCGCCCCGTCGGCGGGCGAGAGATAGGCGACCGCCTCGTCGGTAAAGTCGAACCGGTCCAGCGATTTGGGCGGACGGCGCAGGAAGAAGGGATGGTCCATCATCTGCGCCAGCACCTGCTCGTCGACATCGCCGAGACGCGCCAGCTCGCCATTGGCATCCATCGGCTCGTTCAGATGGCGCTGCGCCCAGTCGTCGATCAGCGCATTGCCGGGGCCGGTATCGAAGGCGATCAGCGTCCCGTCCTCGCCGATGAAGGTCACATTGCCGACGCCGCCGATATTGACGACGGCGACCGTGCCCGGAAGCCCCATATTGCGCACCAGCGCCCGGTGATAGAGCGGCACGAAGGGCGCGCCCTGCCCGCCGGCAGCCACATCCGCGTTCCGAAAGTCGTTGATGACGTCGATCCCGGTAAGGCTCGCCAGAACCTCGCCCAGGCCGATCTGCACGGTCCGGCGCCTTTCGGGCTGGTGCAGCACCGTCTGGCCGTGAAAGCCGATCAGATCCACCTCATGCGAGGCAAGACCGGCCTTTTCGAGCAGGGCCTTCACCGCCTTGGCGTGGACGAATGTCAGATGGCGTTCGGCCTCCGCGATCACCTCCGGCATAGGCTTATCCGGCTCCCAGCTCATCGCCTCTTCCAGCGCCATTCGCAGCAAAAGCCGCTCTTCGCGTGTATAGGGAGTGGAAATGGCGGCGCCGCGCTTCAGCAGGCCCTCGCCATCCGTTTCCAGCAGGGCGGCGTCCACGCCGTCCAGGGAAGTACCACTCATCAGGCCTATGGCACGGATTGCACGGGGCATCTTCTTCTCACGTCCGTTTTGCGTCTCGTGAAACCATGCTACATGACCACGGCTCCCGCAGCACCCTATCCGACACGAGAACCGATCGAGCCCGACAATGACAGCCTACAAGTCCGATTTCCTGCGCATCCTCTCGGAGCGCGGTTTCATCCATCAGCTTTCCGACGAGGCCGCCCTCGACGAGGCGGCCATGGAG
>NZ_NYVD01000116.1 GCF_002684405.1 Parvibaculum sp.
GCCGCCGCGCCGCAGCCGCTGAAACAGGCCATCCTCATGCTGACGGCGCATTGGTACGAAAACCGTATGGCGGGCGGCATGGAAGGCGGGGCGGCGGTGCTGCTGCCGCTTGGCGTGCAGCACCTGGTCGCGCCCTACAGAAGGCCGCGCCTGTGACGGCAGGAAAATCGAACCGGATCGGCAAGCTGCGCGAGCGCGTGACGATCGAGCGGATGGAGCGCGCGCCGGACGGCTTCGGCGGCGCCGGTGTGAGCTGGTCCGACGTCGCGACGGCCCATGCGGAAGTGATTTCCTTCAAGGGGCGCGAGCACGCCCATGACGGGCGCACCGAAACGCGCGCGCCCTGTCGCGTGGTGATGCGCTATCGCGAGGATGTGACGAGCGCGATGCGTATTCGCTGGCGGGACCGACTGCTCGACATTCAAAGCGTGATCGACCCCGATGGCGAACGGCGCTGGCTCGCGCTGGATTGCATCGAAACGACCGGCAGCGAGGCGGGCATATGAACATGGACGCGGAACTGGCGCTGCAGCAGGCGATCCATTCGCGACTCACGGCCGACGCGTCGCTCGACGCGCTGCTGGACGGGCGCATCTATGACGACGTGCCGGCGCAGGCCCCGTTTCCCTATCTCGCATCGGGAGAGGCCCGCAGCCGCGACTGGAGCAGCGGCGACAGCCTCGGCACGGAGGTCACGCTGACGCTCATCGTCTATTCGCGCGCGCATGGCCGCCGGGAAGCAAAGGAAATCGCCGGCGCGGTGAAGGCGGCTCTGCATGAGGCGGACCTGACGCTGACGGACCACGCGCTTGTGAGCCTGCGCTTTCGGGACGGCCATATCGCCCGGCAGCGCGACGGCATCACCTGGCGGCAGGAGCTGAGGTTCCGCGCGCTGGTGGAGAAACCCTAATCGAAAACGTGTCACCCCGGGCTTGTCCCGGGGCCCAGGGCCGCTTGCACGGAGCCTGTTGCCCCTGGATCCCGGCACAAGGCCGGGATGGCAGCCTATTTGTGTATGGAGAACCCCATGACGGCCCAGAAGGGAAAAGACCTGCTGCTCAAACTCGATGCGAGCGGCACAGGCACATTCGTGACGGTGGCGGGGCTCAGGGCCCGCGCCATCTCCTTCAATGCGCGCACCGTCGACGTGACGCATTCGGAATCCGCCGGGCGCTGGCGCGAACTGCTGGAAGGGGCGGGCGTGCGCTCGGCGGGCGTGAGCGGCAAGGGGATCTTTCGCGACCAGGCGTCGGACGAAGCGGTGCGCGCGGTCTTCTTCGAGGGCGCGATCCGCGACTGGCAGGTGGTGGTGCCGGATTTCGGCATGGTGAGCGGCCCGTTCCAGATTTCCGCGCTCGAATATGCGGGCGATCACGACGGTGAAGTCAGCTTCGACCTGACGCTGGAAAGCGCGGGCGAGCTGAGCTTCGCGGGGGCGTGACCATGGCGAACAGGCACCGAGGCGAGATCGAGGCCACGCTGTCGGGCGAGCGCTACACGCTGGTGCTCACGCTGGGCGCGCTGGCCGAACTGGAAGCGGCCTTTGGCGGCGAGGACATGCTGGCGCTGGCGACGCGCTTCGAAACCGGCCAGATCGGCGCGCGCGATGCAATGCGCGTGATCGGCGCGGGCCTGCGCGGCGCGGGCTACGACATCCGCGACGAGGAAGTCTCCGCCATGCAGGCTGAAGGCGGCGCCACGGGCTTCATCGCCATCGTGGCCGATCTGCTGAGCGCGACCTTCGGCGGGGCGGCGGCGTGACGCGCTTCCCCTCTTCGCGTTTTCCCTGGGCAAACGCCATGACGATTGGCATGGGGCTTCTGTGCCTGCCGCCCGAAACCTTCTGGCGCATGACCCTGCCGGAGCTGAGTGCCGCGGCAAATGCCTTATTAGTTCCGAAACGGATCAATATGGGACGGCGGGAACTTGAGGAGATGATGAGCAGATTCCCGGATAGTAAGTAGCTGTCCCATATTGGATCAATTATTTGGATAATCAGATGGATAATGGAGTGAATACATGTTGCGCTCCATTTCTGTGTGTCTAGAGTTTATAGGGATATTTCCTGGTGTGATCGAAGACCAAGAGATCAACGGCCCGGGAGAATAATCCGTATGCGTATTTTTATTTGCGCCGTGGCATTGACGGCTGCGCTGACACTGCTTGCAGATTGCGCCGACAAACCGGTCATGCCCTATGACAAGGCAGGGGCGGGCAGGGTGACGACGATCGGCGTTTTGACGCCCGCCGTGCCGCCCGGGCCGACAATTCATCTTGGCTATTTTACAGTTCCTCTCAGCCATCCTGACGAAACGCTTGTCCGGAGTACCCGGCTCAGCGATGCGATGACCGATGCGGAGGTGGAAATCGACTGCGAGAGAGAACTCGGGAACATTCTCGCCGCCAAACGGTTCGACGCGCGGGCGTTGCTGCTGGAGAAGGTAAAGCGCGCACTCGTAGGTCGGGGTTACAAGGTTATCGATGTGCCGGTCATTCGCGAGAGCGACGGGACGTTCATGAAGGCCTATCCGGTGGTGCCGGACGCTGACGCGTATCTCGATCTGGTCGTGCTTGACTATGGATATTTCGACCGCGTGACCGGTGGCGCGCCCTATGAGCCGCTTCTGATGACGGAAATTCGCATGGTCGATGCGGCGAACGCCAGCGTGCTGATGCAGGAGAGGGTGCGATATGCCGCCCTCGAACGAAGCCACCAGAAAGATGATATCGCAATAGCGTCCGACCCGAAATATCGCTTCGACGGCCTCCCCGCGCTGATGTCGCAGCCGGATATGGCAGTTGAAGGCCTGAACGCGGCCTTTACAAAATCCGCCGAAGCGATGAGTGCGCTGCTGCAGTAGGGACGGCGTGACCAGCTTCCCCTCTTCGCGTTTTCCCTGGGAAAACGCCATGACGATCGGCATGGGCCCTCTACGCCTGCCGCCGGAAACCTTCTGGCGCATGACACGGGAAGAACTCGCGGAGTTGGTCGCGATGTTCCCGGATTGCTAGGAGCGGACTCAGAAGGGCAATTTCTGTAAAGGCAGATCGGTCTTTGGAATGACAACCGCCCCCGTCTTCTCGTCCTCGAGCCAGAGCGTGTAGGTCCACCATTTCTGGTCGCCGATACGCTGTACGCCATGGTCGAAGCGAACCACATAGTGAGCTGAGGGTTTGACGTCCAGAAGGTAGGCGAAGGCGCCCGACTGATTCATGTTCACACCGAAACCGACGCCGATGGCGTGAAGACCGGGTGCAAGCCGGAGCGCTGCTTCATAGTCGGGATGCGGCGCGGACATGAACGATCCCGGAAGGGGCTTCACGTATTTGCCGTCGACCGTAACCACGTAGGCACGGTAGACATCGACATTTGTTTTCTTGCTTCCCCGGATGGTCGCGGAGTCGTCCTCTGTCGGCTCCACATAGTAGGAGGACGCCTCGGATTGCATGTCGGAGATTTTCGGGACGACCGCCTCTCCTGTGGCTTGGTCGACGATTGACAGATAGTTGGCCTTTTGGGAGTCGAGGAGGTTGTCCATCGTTGTAGGACCGTCCTCTTCGACGACGATATATTTCTTGCCAGCTTCCGCATCGAGGCGGACCGGGACGGGGATCTGCTTGGCACCGACCCAGTAGCCGATCAGAACAGCATGGGGCCCGGGTGCAATCGGAATGCTGGCGTCGACGGCTGAGGTTTCAATCTGTCCGTCTATCGCGCCGACATATGTTGCGCGGGAGCTTTTCCATATCAGGACCGAAGTATCTTCGAAGCTTCCCTGAATGGTCGCGTGTTCCTTAGCCGCAACCTGCTTGACCGGATAGACATTCAGATTGGCCGGAGACAGCTCTTCCAGTTTCGGCCCGCATGCCGCAACGAGCAGCATGAGCGGCAGCGCAAGAATATGACGTAGACGCACAAGATCCCCCTATCACGCGACATAAAGTCAGCCCTCAACAGAGGATAACGGCGGGGGCTTGAAGGTAAAACGAATAATTCACGACGGGCGCGGCGCGGAGCCATCAGAAATAATCTCGCATGACGGGAATGGACGTCTTCGGAAGAACGATCTCGCCATTGCGGGTCTCG
This sequence comes from Parvibaculum sp., assembly GCF_002684405.1. Taxonomy (GTDB): domain Bacteria; phylum Pseudomonadota; class Alphaproteobacteria; order Parvibaculales; family Parvibaculaceae; genus Parvibaculum. Next base: position 4,088 of record NZ_NYVD01000116.1, read on the forward strand.
TCGGTCATCCAGACCGTGACGGCTTTCCATTTCTCGCCCGTTGTGTCGGCTCGTTGGCTGTCCTTTTCGAATCTCAACTTGTAGTGCGCGCCGGGCCTGACATCGAACATGACGGGGAGAACCCAATGCCCGCTGCCTTCAAAAGCGACGATCCCGATTCCGAGCGCGTGAAGACCGGGAGAAAGTTTGAAGCTCGCCGTATAGTCATATTCGCTTGAAATGCCGAGAAAACCGGGCTTCTTCTCGACGGTTTTGCCGTCCACGGATTGCAGGAAGGCGGCGCCGCTCGTTTCAAACAGCGATGTTTGCCGGGTTGCCGAAATCGTCGCGAGCGTTTCCGGCGGTCCGGAGGGTTCCACATATTGCTGGCCGGGCTCGATCCCATGAATTCTATTTTCGGGCGTTACCTTCTCGCCGGTCTTTGCGTTCTCGATGGAGACGACGGTGCTTCCCTCCAGGCCGAGCAGGCCGCCATCCACTTCCCGCCATTTGGCGACATAGGACTCGTTCGCTCTTGCTTCCAGGCGGAAGGCGACCAGAAAGCGGCTCCCGCCGGAGTGGTATGCGACGACGATGGCGTGAGGGCCGGGTGCCAGAGGAATGCCGTTCCGGATGTCCGAGAGATAGAAGGCGTATTTTCCATCAATGGCGTCGATTACCGTCCATTCTTGCGCACCGAGAAAGGACTTGGGGGTCGAGTATCCCTTGATCGTGGCGACAGCCGTTTTCTGCCGGTCGACGACATGGACCGAGTCGCCCAGTGGCGGGGCCGGGCCGGTGCAGGCAGCGAGAAGGGGAAGCGACAGGGCAAGAGCCGAGAGAAAACCGAACCGCATGCGTTTGCCTCTAGAGAAGTCGCCGGTTGAGCGGAATATCGACGTCGGGAATGACTTTCTCGCCTGTCTTTTCGTTCTCGATCCAGATGGTGAACGTACTCCACTTCTTATCCCCGATGCGCTTGACGCCATAGGCGTGGCGCACCGCATAGGAGGCGGCGGGCTTTACCTCGAGCAATAATGGAACCTCGCCGATCCAGTATTCGGACCGAAAGCGAATCCCGATCGCGTGCAGGCCGGGACTCAGCCGGGCAGTGACTTCGTAAACGCCATTGCCGGCGGATTTGGTAGTGTATTTGTTGTCGATGGTGATGACGCCCGCGCCCCTGTATTCCAGCATGCCTTCATAGCCCCCATTACTCCGAATGGTGGCTGCGTCGGGTCCGGTCGCATCGGCATGGAGTTCGGTAGCCTTGGTGTTGTCCCGGGGGAGGAGAGGTGTAACGGCTTCTCCCGTCTCCTCGTCGGCGATGTAGAGATAGGTTGGCGGGCCGCTGGCTTCCCAAAGAACCTCGATACCGTTTTTCGGGGCATCGGCCTTGACGACATATTTCTTGCCGGCTTCGGCCTCCAGGCGAACGGGGATTCCGGTGCGGTCGTCTCCGCCGAAGACACCGATCAAAACGGCATGGGTTCCCGGCGTGAGCTTCGTACCTTCCGTCGGAGCGGCGCCTTTGGTGTGCTCGATCAGTTTTCCGTCCACCGCGGCGACGAAGGTCGCAAGGGAAGTGGAGCCGAGAAGGTGTTCCTCCTCCGCAGTCGACCCGTGAATATAGGCGGTGTCGGCGGACGGGGTTTGATCGACCGAATAGGTGGGGATCGAGGCGTTCTGTAGATCTTCGAGTTTCGGCGCGCAGGCGGCGAGCGGAAGCATGATCGACAGTAGAAGAATATGACGCTGGCGCATGAACTCCCCCTTCATTGACGCGCAATGATGTCCCTGCCGAGAGGATAACGGCAGAGACGTATGGGTAAAACGAATAATTCACGACGGCGGTCGGAGGGGATCGCCACAGGTGTGCAGTAGCTGGGTGTATTCATCAGCCCGAATGAAGGGCCAGACGCTCATATCGCCGGCGGCATCCATCTCTTCTTCGAGACGGTGATGCCGTTTGCCGAGCCATGCATTGAGGGGTTCCATCAGGCCGAGCGACAGAATGCGAAAGGCAAGGGGCACCTGATTGAAGAAGATGAGCTTCTTCTCCGGCCACTTGTAGGGAAGCTCTGAGCGCAGAAAGAGAATGCAGCGGGATAGCTCGTCCCGGATTTCCGGCGCTGTCTCCGACAGATCGGTCCTGTGTGTCCTGTTGTCGTCGTAGAGGAACCAGAGCGCATCGTTCACCGCGCGGACAGCGGGATCCTCACTCTTGGTGGGCCATTCGTCCACGAGGTCGTCATTTGTGATCTCGCCGCATGCGAAGCGTTGCGCGAGCGACGCGGCTTTGTCTCTGGCGGTGCGGTCGATCATGCAGCGATTGCTCGTGTGACGGGATGTCCGCTGTAAGGCGGCTTGTTGTTCGAAGGATAGCGGGCTGCGCCCCTCGCCCCAAGCATGGAAAACACAGAGATGACTGAATGGACCGGATCCGACCCCACAGCGACGGCGCGGGGCATGGAGGAGGCGTCCGCGGCGGCGCAGCGTTTTGGCGCGGAGGCGCGGGATGCGCTTCGCGGTGTGAGCGAGGAGTACCGGAATGCCGTGCGGGACGGCGAGGCGTTCGGGCGGAAGCTCTCGCGCTCCTTCGAGGATGTGGCGTTGAAGGGCAAGTCGCTGTCGGGTGTGTTGCGCAATCTGGCGCTCGATATGTCGAAGATGGTGCTGGACAAGGCGCTGGACGGCGTGACGGGCGCGATCGGCTCCGGGGTGGGGAGCGCTCTCTCCAGCCTTGTGACGAGCGCGGACGGGAATGTGTTCGCAGGCGGCAGGGTGAAGCCTTTCGCCAAGGGTGGGGTGATTTCGAGCCCGATGCTGTTTCCGCTGCAAAACGGTGTGGGGCTTGCCGGCGAAGCGGGACCGGAAGCGGTGATGCCGCTGACGCGCGGGAGCGACGGGCGCCTCGGCGTGGCATCGCAAAGTAGTGGGCAGGCGGTGAATGTGACCTTCAACGTGCAGGCGACGGATGCGGCAAGCTTCCGCCGCTCCGAAACGCAGCTTGCGGCGATGATGCAACGCGTCGCCCGGCGCGGCACACGGAACATGTGAAGCTTCACCCCCTCCCACCCCTCCCCCGCAAGCGGGGGAGGGGCAAGGAACCGCGGATAGGCCTCCCCCGC
>NZ_NYVD01000117.1 GCF_002684405.1 Parvibaculum sp.
GCGACGCGGAGCTGCCATTCGACGAGGTCCTGCCCGGTGATCGCTTCCGTTACGGGATGCTCCACCTGAAGCCGTGTATTCATCTCCATGAAGAAGAAACGATCCCTGGAGAGACCGTTGGAGCCGTCCGCGATGAACTCGATCGTTCCCGCCCCACGGTAGCCGATGGCAAGCGCGGCCTTCACCGCCGCATCGCTCATCGCATCGCGCATGTCGGACGGCATGCCTGGCGCGGGCGCCTCCTCGATCACCTTCTGGTGGCGGCGCTGAAGCGAGCAGTCGCGCTCCCAGAGCGACACCGCATTGCCGTGACCGTCCGCGAAGACCTGCACCTCGATATGGCGCGGGCTCGTCACGAATTTCTCGATCAGCACACGTTCATCACTAAACGCGGAACTCGCCTCGCGCTGTGCGGACTTCAAAGCCTTGGCGAAATCGTCGGCTGCATCCACGCGGCGCATGCCCTTGCCGCCGCCACCCGCAACCGCCTTGATAAGCACCGGATAGCCGATGCGCTCCGCTTCGCCCGCGAGAAATTCCGGGTCCTGATTGTCGCCGTGATAGCCGGGCACGACAGGCACGTCCGCCTTTTCCATCAGCGCCTTGGCAGCGTCCTTGAGCCCCATGGCGCGGATCGCCTCCGCCGGCGGCCCGACGAAGATAATGCCCGCTTCCACACAAGCCTCGGCAAAGGCTGCGTTCTCCGACAGGAAACCGTAGCCCGGATGGATCGCCTCCGCGCCGGTGAGCTTCGCCGCCTCGATGATCTTTTCAGGACGAAGGTAGCTTTCCGCCGCCGCTGCCGGACCGATATGCACGGCCTCGTCGGCTTCCGCCACATGATAGGCATTCGCGTCGGCATCCGAATAGACCGCGATGGTGCGCAGGCCCATCGCCCGCGCGGTGCGGATGACACGGACAGCGATTTCGCCGCGATTGGCGATGAGAAGAGAGTTGAACATGGATCGCTGCCTCACATCCTGAAGACGCCGAACTTCGTGTCCGGCACGGGCGCATTGAGCGTGGCTGAGAAGGCGAGCGCCAGCACGCGGCGCGTCTCGGAAGGCGCGATGATGCCATCATCCCAGAGCCGCGCTGTCGCGAAATAGGGATGTCCCTCTTCCTCATACTTCTCACGGATCGGCGCCTTGAAGGCTTCCGCCTCTTCCTCCGTCCATTTCTCGGCATCGCGATGCACGGTTGCCAGCACGCTGGCCGCCTGTTCACCGCCCATGACGGAGATGCGTGCATTCGGCCAGGTGAAGAGGAAACGCGGGGAATAGGCGCGTCCGCACATGCCGTAATTGCCCGCGCCATAGGAACCGCCGATCACCAGCGTGATCTTCGGCACATTGGCGCACGCCACGGCGGTCACGAGCTTCGCGCCATCCTTGGCAATGCCGCCCGTTTCGTATTCGCGGCCGACCATGAAGCCCGCAATGTTCTGCAGGAAGAGAAGCGGGATTTTCCGCTGCGCGCAAAGCTCGATGAAATGCGCGCCCTTGAGCGCCGATTCCGAAAACAGGATGCCGTTATTCGCGACGATCCCGACCGGAATGCCGTGCAGATGCGCAAAGCCGCAAACCAGCGTCGTGCCGTAGAGCTTCTTGAACTCGTCGAAGGCCGAGCCGTCCACCAGCCGCGCAATCACCTCGCGCACATCATATTGCACGGAGAGCGAGGACGGCACCACGCCGTCGAGTTCCGCCATGTCGTAAAGCGGGGCTACCGGCTCTTTCAGCGGAATGTCGATGGACTTCTTGCGGTTGAGCGTGGACGCGATCTGCCGGGCAAGCGCCAGCGCATGCGCATCGTCCACCGCGTAGTGGTCCGTAACGCCTGACTTGCGCGAATGCACATCCGCGCCGCCCAGATCTTCGGCGGTCACGATTTCGCCCGTCGCCGCCTTCACCAGCGGCGGACCGCCCAGAAAAATCGTGCCCTGATTGCGCACGATGATCGTCTCGTCGGACATGGCCGGCACATAGGCCCCACCCGCCGTACAGGACCCCATGACGACCGCGACCTGCGGAATGCCCGCAGCGGACATGCGCGCCTGATTGTAGAAGATGCGGCCGAAATGCTCGCGGTCGGGGAAGATGTCGGCCTGGTTCGGCAGGTTCGCCCCGCCTGAATCCACGAGGTAGAAGCAAGGCAGATTGTTTTCCAGCGCCACTTCCTGCGCGCGTAGATGCTTCTTCACCGTGACCGGGTAATAGGTGCCGCCCTTGATCGTCGCATCATTGCAGACGATGACGCATTCCTGCCCCGCCACACGGCCGATACCGGTGATGATGCCCGCCGCATTGATGTCCTCTCCATAAAGGCCATGCGCGGCCATGGGCGAGAGTTCCAGAAACGGCGTGCCCGGATCGATGAGCCCGTACACCCGTTCGCGCGGCAGCATCTTGCCGCGCTTCACATGCCGCTCGCGCGAACGCTCATCGCCGCCCAGCGCTGCCTTTTCGCGCTGCGCGTTGAGATCGGCGGTGAGCGCCGCCATCGCCTCGGCATTCGCCTTGAACTTGTCGTCGCGCGTGGAGACGCCGCTTTGCAGGATGGACATGGCCCGCCTCCCTTACGCCGTCTCGTTGAAGAGTTCGCGACCGATCAGCATGCGGCGGATTTCGCTCGTACCCGCGCCGATCTCGTAAAGCTTCGCGTCGCGCAGCAGCCGGCCCGTCGGGTAATCGTTGATATAGCCGTTACCGCCCAGCGTCTGGATCGCTTCGAGCGCCATCCAGGTCGCTTTCTCGGCGGCATAAAGGATCGCACCCGCCGCGTCCTTGCGCGTGGTCTGACCGCGGTCGCAGGCCTTGGCGACGGCATAGACATAGGCCCGGCAGGCATTCATGGTCGAATACATATCGGCGAGTTTGCCCTGCATGAGCTGGAAATTGCCGATGGGCTCACCGAACTGCTTGCGCTCATGCACATAAGGGATCACCGCGTCCATGCAGGCCTGCATGATGCCGAGCGGCCCGGCGGAAAGCACGGCGCGCTCATAGTCGAGACCGGACATCAGCACGCGCACGCCTTCATTAAGCTTGCCGACGATATTCTCCTCCGGCACCTCGCAATCCTCGAAAACGAGTTCGGCGGTGCTGGAGCCGCGCATACCGAGCTTGTCGAGCTTCTGCGCCGGGCTGAACCCCTTCATCCCCTTTTCGATGATGAAGGGCGTAATGCCGCGCGGGCCGCCTTGCGGATCGGTCTTGGCATAGACGATCAGCACCTCGGCGTCCGGGCCGTTGGTGATCCACATCTTGTTGCCATTGAGGATGTAGCGGTCGCCCTTCTTCTCCGCCTTGAGCTTCATGGAGACGACATCGGACCCCGCCCCCGGCTCCGACATGGCGAGCGCGCCGACATGCTCGCCGGTCATCAGCTTTGGCAGATATTTGCGCTTCTGCGCATCCGAGCCGCAGCGGCGGAGCTGGTTCACGCAGAGATTGGAATGCGCGCCATAGGAAAGGCCGACGCTCGCCGAGCCGCGGCTGATCTCCTCCATCGCCACGACATGCTCCAGATAGCCGAGCCCCGTGCCGCCATATTCCTCTTCCACCGTCATGCCCAGAAGGCCCAGCTCGCCCATCTGCGGCCAGAGATCGCGCGGGAATTCGTTCGTCTTGTCGATCTCGTCGGCGCGAGGGGTGATCTTGTCGGCCGTAAAGGCGCGCACCGTGTCGCGGATCGCGTCGGCCGTCTCGCCGAGGTCGAAATCGAGCGAGGGGTATTCATTGGGCAGCATGGAAGCCTCTCCTCACAGAATGCCGGATCGACCGCGGCGGTCGGCGGGATTACGCATTTGACCGGCAGCCATCATTCCTTATTATAAAAACGAACATACGTTCTTTTATTTTTCGCCGCAAGCGGGGAACCCGTCCGAAATGTCCAGAACCGCCGGCTCATCTGGCGCCAAGACGCTGGCCGCGATCCGCGAGGCCGGGCTCCAGCTTATCTACGAACATGGCTATGAAGCGATGACACTGCGCCGCCTCGCCCGGAAGGTCGGGCTGCAGCCGGGGTCGCTCTACAATCACATCGCGACCAAGCAGGAGCTGCTGTTCGACCTCATCCACAATCACATGATTACCCTCATGGAGAGCCTGGACAAGGCGCTGGAAGGCCATACGAACCCTGTGGAGAGCCTCAAGGCGTTCACCGCCTTCCACCTCACCTATCACATCGAGAGAAAGCGGGAGGTCTTCATCGGCTCGGCGGAGCTGAGAAGCCTCGACCCGGAAAACCGCGAGATCATCGTCGGCCTGCGCCGAACCTATGAAGACCGTCTCTGCGCCATTCTGGAGGCAGGTGTCGCCTCGGGCGACTTCATCGCGGAAGACGTTCGGGTGGCCGCCTATGCCATACTCGCCATGCTGACCGGCATCTGCACATGGTACGATCCGGGCGGCCGCATCGACCGGAAAGCGCTGATCCGCATCCATGAGCAACTGGTGCTCGACGGCGTGACAAAAAACAGGTGAGGACCCCATGTCGAAAAGCCCCGCAGCCGAGAAGTTTCTCAGCCTCTGGTATGCCTATATCGAAAACCACGATCCGGCCCTGCTGGACAAACTCGTGGCGGAAAAGACCGGCATCTCCTCCCCCGCCTTCTTCGCGCCGAAATACGACCGCCCCTATGTGATGGCGATCCTGCGCGCCGTGGCCGAAGGATTACAGGACTTCGAATACACGAAGGAATGGTTCGACGGGAACGAGATGATCCTGGAATTCGAGGGCCGTCTCGGCGACACGAAGCTCAAGGGCATCGACCGCATCACTGTGAACGAAAACGGGCAGATGGAACATATCGAGGTTCTCATCCGCCCGTTGAACGGTTTGGTCGCACTGGCCGAGCATGTGAAGGCCGCACTGACGAAAGCGGCCTCCTAGACCTCAGAGACGTTCGACCGCCAGAGCCGTCGCTTCACCGCCGCCAATGCAGAGCGAGGCGACGCCCTTCTTCGCATCTTTCTGCTTCATCGCATTGAGCAGCGTCACGATGATGCGCGCGCCCGACGCACCGATCGGGTGGCCCAGCGCACAGGCACCGCCATAGACGTTCATATTGTCGTGGCGAATATCGAGTTCGCGCATCGCCGCCATGGCGACCACGGCAAAGGCCTCGTTGATTTCCCACAGATCGACATCGCCGGTTTTCCACCCGGTCTTTTCCATCAGCGTTTCGATGGCGCCCACCGGCGCGGTGGTGAACCATTCCGGCGCGCGGGCGTGGGAAGCATGGCCGCGAATGACGGCGAGCGGTTTCAGCCCGCGCCGTTCCGCCTCCGACATCTTCATCATGACGAGCGCCGCCGCGCCGTCCGAGATCGATGACGAGTTCGCCGCCGTCACCGACCCACCTGCCGCAAAGGCCGGCTTCAGTGTCGGGATCTTGGCTGGATCGGACTTGTCCGGCTGCTCGTCGCCCGTCACCTCCACCGAGCCCTTTTTCGACTTCACTTCCACCGGCACGATTTCATGGGAAAAGGAGCCGTCGTGATTGGCCTCACGCGCCCGCTTCAGCGATTCGATGGAATAGGCGTCCTGCATCTCGCGGTTGAACTGATAGTGCTTTGCCGTCTCCTCGGCGAAATGGCCCATCAGATAGCCGTCATAGGCGTTTTCCAGCCCATCGAGGAACATATGATCCTTCACTTCCGCATGGCCGAGCCGCATGCCGCCGCGCGCCTTGGGCAGGAGATACGGTGCGTTGGACATGCTCTCCATGCCGCCGGCCACGATCACCGCGCCATTGCCCAGCGCCAGCGCGTCATGCGCCTGCATCACGGCTTTCATGCCGGAGCCGCACACCTTGCTCACCGTGGTGCAGGGTGTGCTTTCATCGAGCTTCGCGCCCAGCGCCGCTTGGCGCGCCGGAGCCTGACCGACGCCCGCCGTCAGCACGCAGCCCATCAGCACCTCGTCCACCGCCGTATGGCTGAGACCGGCCTTCTCGCAGGCCGCCTCGATCGCTGTCGCGCCGAGTTCCGGCGCCTTGAAACTCGAGAGCGCGCCCTGAAAACCGCCCATGGGCGTGCGCGCAGCGCTGACGATGACGATGGGATCCTTGCTCGCGTCTGACATTTCCGCTTCCCGTGTTTATTATGGCCGCCGGGCTCCCGGCGATGATTGTTCGCCGGGGAGGATAGGAGAGATGGGGAGAGAGAAAAAGCCTTGTACAGCATTCTTCACGATATGAACTGGGTCCTTCCGCTGCGGAACGACCTCGCGACAAACATATTTTACGGCTTCACCTTTCTCGGCTACGCCCCCTTCTTCCTCATCTTCCTGCCCATCGGCTATTGGCTATGGGACCGGGATATGTTCACCCGCCTCGTCGTCCTGATCGGCCTGACTGCGGTTCTCAATGGCTGGTTGAAGGATTTCTGGCAGGACCCGCGCCCGGCAGCCCGGTTTCAGCTCGATGCCGACCGCGTCGCGGATTCCTACGGGCGCCCGTCGGGCCATGCCCAGGTTGCCGTCGCCATGTGGTTCTGGCTTGCCTGGGAAATGCGACGCCCATGGGCGTGGGCCGCAGCGGCCTTCATTGCCTCCGGCGTCATTTTCAGCCGCCTCTATCTCGGCGTGCACGACATCGACGACGTGCTGGCCGGCACCATCCTCGGCTTCATCACGCTCGGTATCTTCGCCTGGCTGGTCAGCGAGCGCGTCATCGCCTTCATCCGCAGTCTGCCCGCGGGCTTTGAATTCGCCGTCATCATCGTCTCGATCCCGGCCCTCTGGATCATCTGGCCCAATGGCGAAAATCCCGCACCGATCGCCAGCGTTCTCTTCCTGTTGCTGGGCTGGTTCGCCGGCGCGGCGCTGGACAAAAAGGCCGCCCCGCATAAGCCGGTCCTTCCCGCCTGGTGGCTCCAGATCGTCATGGCTATCGGCGGCACGCTGGGTCTCTTTGCGCTGCGTGCCGGTGCGACGAAACTGGTGGTGGCAACAGACCTCGGCCACCCCGTCGCGGGGCTGGCGGTATCGGCCCTGCTCGGTTTCTACGCCACCGGCATCGCACCCTGGATATTCCGCAAGCTCGGCCTGATGAAACCGGGCGCATCTCACGCCAAGGCATAGGGCGGCACGGCGGCGGCCTTCACCTTTCCGGCTTTCGGATTACTTGGCCGTGGAGAAAATTTCCACGACATCGCTCTCGGTGAACACCGAATAGAAACCGGCGCCGGGGCTGCCGCCCGCAACGACGAGTTTGCCGTCATCAGCTGCCGCGACCGCGCCATGACGTGGCGTCGGCAGCGCGACGGACTTGCGCCAGCCCGCCTGCCCGTCCAGGTCCATCACATAATGGTCGCCATGCGTTTTGGGCGGATCGCGCTGTTCGCCGCCCAATACGTGAATGGCATTGCCGAGAACGACCGCGACATGGCCCGCGCGGGGCGACGGCAGGTCGGGACCGCGCGACCAGCTTCCCTTGTCGACATCGAAAATATCGACACGCGACATGGCGTTGCCCGAGGCGGAAAGCCCGCCAATGACATAGATGCGGTTGCCCACCGCCACATAAGCGGCCTCCACCCTCGGTGCGGGAATAGCGGCACCCGTATTCGACCATTTGTTTTCAGCCGGATCGTAAGCGGTGACACGGGCCGCATCGGGTCCCTTGCCGCCAATCGCGTAAAGCTTGTCATCGACCGCGACGAGACCATGCCCCACACGCGGCGCGGGCATCGACGCACCATCCACCCAGGTGCCGATACGCGGATTGAAAATCCACAAGGACCGGCTCGGACCGCCCGACTTTTCGGGATGCGCCTTGTTCGACTTGTAGCCGCCGGACACATAGACGCGACCGTCAAGCGCCGCCGCCGCGGCCTGCTGCACGCCCGCGGGCATTGCCGAGGTCGATCGCCAGAAATTACCTTTGAGGTCGAAGATTGTCGTATCCGAACGCGGGCCTGCGATCGCATCGCCGCCCAGCACATAAAGCTCGTCGCCCAGCAACGCACTGGCGGCCATGACGCGGCCATTGAGCATGGGCGCGCCTTCCGTCCAGCCGTCGGCATTGGCCTGCATACCGGTAGCGGCCAAAAGGACAAACGCCGTAATCCCGCTCGACACCAAACGAGCGATACGCCGGATCCGGGTCATCTTTTCTCCTTCCCCTGCCTCACAATTGCCGGAACGCCCGAACCGCTCTCCCCCCAAAAGAAATGCAATATCCGGCATCCGCGCCCCGCAAGCCTAGTTGAAGAGGAACAGGGCTGCGAGCCCCAGAAAGGCAAAAAACCCGACCACATCTGTCACCGTCGTCAGGAAAACGGCGGAAGACACAGCCGGGTCCACTCCTATCTTGTCGAGACCTATCGGGATCAGGATGCCGGCGAGCCCCGCCGCCACGAGATTGATGATCATCGCCGCTGCGATAATCATCCCCAGCGCAGGGTTCTCGAACCAGAGCCCGCCAATGCCCCCCATCAGCAGCGCGAACATGATGCCGTTCAGAAAACCGACCATCACTTCGCGCGTCACGATACGCGACGCATTGAAGGGCACGAGATCCTTCGTCGCCAATGCGCGCACCGCCACCGTCATCGTCTGCGTGCCTGCATTGCCTCCCATGGAGGCGACGATGGGCATCAACACGGCCAGCGCAACCATCTGCGAAATCGTACCGTCGAAAAGCCCGATGACCGCCGAGGCCAGAATGGCCGTCAGCAGATTGAGGAACAGCCATGAGAAACGGCTGCGCGTCGTCTGAATGACCGTATCGGAAATCGCTTCCTCGCCGACACCGCCGAGACGCCGAATATCTTCCGTCGCCTCCTCGGTGATGACTTCAACGATGTCGTCCACCGTGATCACACCGACAAGGCGCTCGTCCTCATCCACCACGGCAGCCGAGATAAGGTCGTATTTGCTGAACAGCAGCGCCACATCTTCCTGGTCCATCGCGACCGGAATGAGCGTCTGTTCTTCCTCCATGACTTCCGACATCTTGACGGGACGCCTGGTGCGCATGACGCGCGACAAGGGCACCGTCCCCACCGGCTTGTAGCCGGGATCGACGACGAAGATTTCGTAGAACTCATCGGGAAGCTGCTCAGCCTCGCGCAGATAGTCGATCGTCTGGCCGATGTCCCAGAACGGCGGCACAGCGACCAGCTCGCGCTGCATGAGACGGCCGGCGGAGTATTCGGGATATTCCAGCGACTTTTCCAGAACCGCCCTGTCGGTCGCCGGGAGCTGTTCGAGAATTTCGCGCTGGTCGTGCGCATCCATGTCCTCGAGCAGATAGACCGCATCGTCGGAATCCATTTCGGCGACGGCCGATGCGATCACACTCGGATCGAGCATCTCCATCACGTCGTCGCGGACGGATTCGTCGAGTTCGTGAAGCGTTTCCGGGTTGAGGTCGGAGCCGAGCATCTCGACAAGCGCATGACGCTCGTCCTGACGCACCAGTTCCAGCAACTCGGCAAGGTCGGCCGGTCTGAGTTCGAGAACCAGCGAGCGCACCTTCTCCTTATCGGCGCGATCGATCGCATCGACCACCGCGCGGACAAAGGCCGGGCTCAAAAGATCGTCTGGTTCTTCCGTATCAGTCCTGGTCGCCAGATCTGCCAAGCGGGCACCTCCTGATCACTCAAACACGGGCGCGGACGCGGCAAAGCGAATCCGACGCATAAGCGTGCAGAGTGTGCGCTATTTGGCGATTGCCTGCCAGCCGGTAGGCGCCGGCGGCGAATAGAAGGGAGGACCGGAAATCCGACAGGTCCGAAGGACATGGTGCGGTCGAGAAGACTCGAACTTCCACGGGTTTTACCCCACAGCGACCTCAACGCTGCGCGTCTACCAATTCCGCCACGACCGCGCACGCATGTCCCAGACCAGATTCCGTTCTGGAGAGCCGCCCATGTAACAAATCCCTGACGGCTACTCAAGCGGCAAAATGCATCCGAACGCACAAGTTGGGATTAAATGCCGTCGCCGTCGGTATTGGTGACCGGAAGATGGATACCGCACTCGTCCTTGTCCTGCCCGGCCCAGCGCCCGTCGCGATAGGACCCGCCCTCGGGCACACGTTCCGTGCAGGGCATGCAGCCGATGGACAGATAGCCGTCCTTCACCAGCGGATGGCGCGGCAGCCGGTATTCGTCCAGATAGGCCTCCAGCTTCTCCTGGTCCCAATCCGCCAGCGGATTGAGCTTGAAGCGGGTGCCCAGCACGGCCGATTTGGCCTCTCCCGGCGCGCCAGTACCCCGGATCGCCTCTTCCTCGATCTTGTGCATGGCGGAGCGGGCGCTTGTCTGGAAGCGCTTCCGGCCCGTGATCGACATATCCACGCCCTTGAGGGCGCGCTCCAGCGGCAGCACCTTGCGGATATGGCAGCACTGGTCCGGATTGGCGTTCCACAGACCGCCCTGGGGGTCATCGGCCTTCAGGTCGTCGGGATGCGGGCCAATGGCGCGCAAATCCGCAAGCCCCAGCTTTTCCTGCAGCCGGTCGCGATAGCGCAGCGTCTCGCCGAAGAGCTTTCCCGTATTGAGAAAGATGACCGGCGTCGTCGGGTCGATCTGCGAAATCATGTGGAGCAGCACGGCCGATTCCGCCCCGAAGGAGGATACGGCGGCAATACGGCCCTGAAACTCGCGCTGGATCATAACCTCGAGAAGCTCCTGCGGCGCAAGACTCTCATAGGCGTCGCGCAATGCGCGCAGACGTTCCGACGTGACAGGCTCGGCATCCATCACCGCGGCCTGCCGGTCGGTCAGCCCCGTGCTTTTTCTCGTAAGGTCGAGTGCGGTCATGACAACCAGCCTTTCTCGTCGATAAGGGCGTCGGTCCGGCGTCCGAGTTCGGCAATGCCTGTTCCTTCGTCCCGCCACATCTCTCGCTGGCGGGCCAGTTCGTCGAGCCGCCCGCCCCACTCTGGCCCGAATTTTTCAGCCAGATAGCGCTTCAGCCGGCGTGCCAGACCCGGCGACTTGCCGCCCGTCGAAACGGTGAGCGTAAGATCGCCACGCCGCAGCATGGAGGGCACATGAAAATCGCAGAGCGCCCGGCGGTCTTCCGTATTCACAAGGGCGCCTGCCTCCCGCGCCGCTCTGGCCAGTTTCGCAGACTCGTCTTCCTCGAGACCCGCAATGAAAACCACGCCCGCCGTCTTCAGCGCCTCCGCCGAGGGCCGCCCGCCACGCAACCTGTCGCCAATCGCCTCGGCATAGTCCGGCGCCGGATCGCGTGCATAAACATCCAGCCGCACCGCACCGGCGTCATCCAGCAGGCGCAGCCGGCGTTGGGCATCCTCGCCCTCTCCGATCAGCACGATCTTCACGCTGGCGGTATCGATCAGGATCGGAAACATGGACGCCCGGCCTCCTGCTAAACTCCAATTCCCCAAAGAGATATGGAACCGGAGAAAATAATTCAAGAAGATAACGTATTATACAAATAATAACATAAATATTATGTTCTTTTTGCGCGCAAAAAAGGGCCGCGCCCGGCCCTTCCACTCGAATCCGGGGCGTTTAGCGCCCTAATCGGCTTGCTGGCTGATCAGTTCCGTGACCGAAATGGCGATCCGCTCGCCCTCCACGACGATCTGGCCCCTCGCAATCGGGATATTGTTGGCGAGGAGGAGGACATCGTCCTCATGGCGTGTATTGAGTTCGATCACCGCGCCGCGGCCCATCTTCAGCAATTGCTGAATTGGCAAGGTGGTCTTGCCAAGTACCACCGATAGTTCGACAAAGACCTTGTTGACGGAGTTCATTTTCGCGCCCATTAGCTTATCTGCCCCGTAGAGGAGCACCACCCGGAGCACAAATTCGCATGGCGGAGTTACCTCGTGGTTAACCAGACGAACAGCCAGACCCTTTCAGCCGACACACCATCCGAAGTGGAATGGCGCGTATCGGACACGCCCGTGCCCTATGAAGAGGCCGTCGCCGTCATGGAAGAGCGCGCGGCAGCCATTGCCGCCGGCGAGGCGCCGGAGCTGGTCTGGCTGCGGGAGCATCCGCCGCTCTACACCGCCGGCACCAGCGCCGATGAGCGCGACCTGCTGACGCCCGGCCGCTTCCCGGTCTTCAAGACGGGCCGTGGCGGCCAGTACACCTATCACGGTCCCGGCCAGCGCGTGGCTTACGTCATGCTGGATCTGAAACGCCGCAAGCCGGATGTCCGCGCCTATGTGCAGGATCTGGAGCGATGGCTCATCGCCGCGCTGGAACGGTTCAACGTGAAGGGCGAAATCCGCGAGGATCGCGTCGGCGTCTGGGTCCGCCGCCCTGAAAAGGGACCGGGCCGCGAAGACAAGATCGCCGCCATTGGCGTACGCCTGCGCCGCTGGGTGACGTTTCACGGCATCAGCCTGAACGTCGATCCCGATCTCGATCACTTCACCGGTATCGTGCCCTGCGGCATCAGCCAGCATGGCGTGACGAGCCTCGCCGATCTCGGGCATCTCGTCTCGATCCCGGAAGTCGACATGGTGCTGCGAGAGACCTTCGATGAGGTTTTCGGCGATAACGAGAACGCCTAAGGCAAATCCGCCTGCTTCATCCCCAGCACGATAGACCCGATCCCCGCGGTCACGATAGCAAGCCAGAAAAGGCCGCCCGCAATCGGCATGGAAAGCGCCACCCAGAACACGAATGTTGCAATGGCAACGCCGATAATGCGACCCAGCGCGCCCTCGCCCACCGCACCGAGCTTCGACCAGACAAAGGCGCCAGCCGCGACGATCGAAGTGATGAACCCTGCGATCACGCCGAGCGGCCACAACAGGATCAGAATGAAAGCCGCCGGAATGCCGACAATCGTCAACGCAACGGCGACTGCAAGAACCGGCACGCCGATGATCCAGGCCAGGCCGAAGAGAAAGGCGAGCAGCGGGTTGTCGCTAAACCCGTCGCACAGACGCGCGCTCCCCTCCGGTGACAGCAGGGCGAAGATCGCCGCGAGAATGCCGAATATGACCGCGCCGCCTGCCGAGACGCGATAGCCCGGCGCGGACCATTCCGACCGGCTCCGCTCTTCCCATTCGCGCGGCAGTTGCCGGTCACCCGGTATGGCCCGCGGGGCGGGACGCGGTTCGGCCTCCTCGGACGACCAGGCGTTTTCGCTCACTTTGCCGGAAACTTCCGCCCCCGGATCGATTTCAGCCCGCGAGGCAGCGTAATAGTTCACATCTCCGCCGATCTTCGCATCCGGTCCGAGCGTCAGCTTGCTGCCATAGAATGTGACATTGCCGTTGACCACACCGTTGATGAGCGCATCCTGCGAGCGGATGGAAACATCGCCATCGACCCTGCCGCTCATCGCGACGCGCCGCGCGGCAACCCAGACGTTCCCGTCGATAACGGCATCCGGCGTCAAAATCACGGTCTCGGCCAGCACATTGAGATCGCGGTCCGTCTTGCGCGAGAAGGTCACTTCCTGCCCGGTCAGGAACAGAGCGTCGTCCGTTCCCCATTCATAGCCTTTCTGGGCCGCATGAGCAGCACCGCCCGGCAAGGCGGACAGAACCGGCAGGATCATCAGCAACAGGGCCAGCAGAAACGCGCGCATCGTCGGTCCTTTCAGCTCGTGACGCTCAACCCGAACTATAGGCACAAGCGCCGCATATGAAAAAGGGCGCCCGAAAGCGCCCTTTTTTGTGCTTCTCGAACGGAAAACCTATTCGAATTCCATGATGACGGCGTCGACTGCCAGGCTGTCGCCCTCTTCGCAATTGATGCTCTTCACCACCGCATCCACTTCGGCGCGGAGAATATTTTCCATCTTCATGGCTTCGACCACGGCAAGCGCCTCGCCCGCCTGCACTTCCTGGCCGACCTCCGCATGAAGCTTCTTCACAAGGCCCGGCATGGGGCAGAGAAGCATCTTGGACGTGTCGGCGACCTTGAGCTCGGGCATCAGCGCTGCGAGCGCATAGCCGCGCACCGTATGCACGATGGCATTGGCCGTCGCACCGCGATAACGCAGCAGATAGCCCTGCTTGGCGCGGTCCGTCTCGACGACATATTCCTTGCCGTCGATCTTGCCCTTCCAGACAGCCTGTCCCGGCGTCCAGTCCGACCGCACCAGATGCTCGGAAAGCCGCTTGCCGTTCTCGTCGAGGAAGAAGACCTCCAGCCCCGCCGCCACATCCGTCGCTGAAACGCGCTGGTTCCACTCGTCCAGCGATACGATCCACTCCGTCGGCAGCACGCGCGGCCTGTTGGGCAACTGACCCGAAATCTGCACCGCGCGGTCCGCATGCATCTTGTTCATGTGAACCGCGATGACGGCGAGCATGACGGCGCGCTCATCGGCCAGATCCACACCCTTGAACCCGTCCGGATACTCTTCGGGAATGAAGTTGGTCGTCAGGCGGCCTTCGCGGAACCGCGGATGCTCCATGATCGCTGCAAGGAACGGAATATTGTGCCCGATCCCCTTGATATGGAAACTGTCCAGCGCTTTCGACATATGCTTGATCGCCGAGAGCCGGTCCGGCCCGTGCGTGCAGAGCTTGGCGATCATCGGATCGTAGAACAGCGAAATCTCGCCGCCCTCGAACACACCGGTATCGTTGCGGATGGTGAGGCCCTTCTCTGTCCCCTCCTGCGGCGGCTGGTAGCGCACCAGACGGCCGGTGGACGGCAGGAAGTTCCTGTACGGATCTTCCGCATAGATGCGGCTCTCCATGGCCCAACCGTTGATCTTCACATCCGACTGCTTGATCTTCAGCTCTTCGCCATTGGCGACGCGGATCATCTGCTCCACCAGGTCGATACCGGTGATGAGCTCGGTCACCGGATGCTCCACCTGCAGGCGGGTATTCATTTCGAGGAAGTAGAAGTTCTTGTCCTTGTCGACGATGAACTCCACCGTGCCCGCGCTCTCATAGTTCACGGCCTTGGCAAGCGCCACGGCCTGCTCGCCCATGGCCTTGCGGGTTTCCTCATCGAGGAAGGGCGACGGCGCTTCCTCGATCACCTTCTGGTTGCGGCGCTGGATCGAGCATTCGCGCTCCACCACATAGATCGCATTGCCCTTCTTGTCGGCCAGCACCTGAATTTCGATATGACGCGGCTGCGTCACGAACTTTTCGATGAAGACGCGGTCGTCGCCGAAGCTCGACTTGGCTTCCGACATGGACGAGGCAAAGCCGTCGGCCACTTCGGATTCCGACCAGGCGATACGCATGCCCTTGCCGCCGCCGCCGGCAGACGCCTTGATCATCACCGGATAGCCGATGTCGTTGGCGATCTTCACGGCCTCTTCCGCCGTCTCGATCACGCCGAGATAACCCGGCACCGTGTTGACCTTGGCTTCGTTGGCGAACTTCTTGGACTCGATCTTGTCGCCCATCACCTCGATGGCCCTGATGTTCGGCCCGATGAAGGCAATGCCGTTATCGGCCAGCGCCTGAGCAAATTTCGCGTTCTCCGACAGGAAGCCATAGCCGGGATGAACGGCCTCGGCGCCCGTCTCCTTACAGGCCGCGATGATCTTGTCCGCGATCAGATAGGATTCCGATGCGGGCGGCGGGCCGATAAACACGTGCTCGTCCGCCATCTCGACGTGAAGTGCGTCGGCATCCGCCTCGGAATAGACGGCCACCGTCTTGATGCCCATGGCGCGCGCCGTCTTGATGACGCGGCAGGCAATTTCGCCTCGGTTGGCGATCAGGATTTTCTTGAACATCTAGTCTTCGTCCCCTCGACAGGCAGCTACAAATTCATACCCCAAAGGCATGAGTCTGACATTCAACAGGAAATGACGTTTCCCATGATTGATAAACGAGGCCGAATTTACCGTTACCAATCCTAGCGATTCCAAGTGCAGCAACGAAGCGCCCTCCGGAACCCCATAAAGAGAAAATTCATTCGTATTCGGAATATCGTCATTGTGAAAAAACAAATTGTACCCGCCAAAAGCCTCTACAGCCTCGACCAACTTGCTTTCATCACACACCTCTAGACCTTGAACGAAGCCAACAAAATCTTGCTCAGAATGCCTGAAGGTAAATCCATCCGGACGAAAAAAATCTTCCTGATGCTTACCGCACGCTAACGTATCCAGCAGCCTTGCCTGCCAAGCGTCTATTGCCGAAAGACACTCAACACACCACTTGTAGTTAACCCCTGTATACGTCCCCGCTGTCACTAACAAGTTCGCCCATTTTTCATTCAGCTCGCTATCTTCAGCTTCTAGGGAAGCTTCCTCGATAAAAGGCACCAGAAATTTAAGCTCAACAGGTGACAACTCCCTATTGCGTTCACCGGCAAGAACAGACGCCCTCTCAACAACTCGCAGCGCTGTTTTCCAACGATGGAATCTAATTCTGTCGGACAACACATCGGTAATGTCTGCAACAGGACCAATCAGCCGAGTCAGAAGATGCATAGCTTCCCGACTTACATCAGCCGGGATATCTATGTTCGCCTTCAGCATTTTGTCATCGGCCTCTTCGGACATGGAGATCGCCCTCAGAGCGGAATGTTGTCGTGCTTCTTCCAGGGATTCTCGAGCTCCTTGTCGCGAAGGAGCGCGAGCGCGCGGGCAAGCCGCGGCCGCGTGGAATGCGGCATGATCACTTCATCGATATAGCCCCGCTCCGCCGCGACGAAGGGGTTGAGGAAGCGGTCCTCATAAGCCTTGGTATGGGACGCGATTTTCTCTTCGTCCCCAAGGTCCTGACGATGGATGATCTCCACCGCGCCCTTGGCGCCCATCACCGCGATCTCGGCGGTCGGCCAGGCATAGTTCAGATCGCCGCGCAGATGCTTGGACGACATCACGTCATAAGCACCGCCATAGGCCTTGCGGGTGATAACGGTGACTTTCGGCACCGTCGCTTCCGTATAGGCAAAGAGCAGCTTCGCACCATGCTTGATGAGGCCGCCATATTCCTGCGCGGTGCCCGGCAGGAAGCCCGGCACATCGACGAAGGTGACGATCGGAATATCGAAGCAGTCGCAGAAGCGCACGAAGCGCGCGGCCTTGCGGCTCGCATCGCTGTCCAGCACGCCCGCCAACACCATGGGCTGGTTGGCGACGACGCCCACCGTGCGGCCCTCGATACGGCCAAAGCCGGTAATGATGTTCTTGGCGAAGTTTTCCTGCAGCTCGAAGAAGTCGCCCTCGTCCACCGTCTTCTGGATCAACTCCTTCATGTCATAGGGCATGTTGGGGTTGCGGGGGATAAGCGTGTCGAGCGACGGCTCGTTACGGTCCTTGTCGTCGAAGAAAGGACGCTCCGGCACCTCATCGCGGTTCGACGACGGCAGGAAGTCGATCAGGCGACGAATTTGACCCAGCGTGATGACGTCATTGTCCCAGGCGCCGTCCGCCACCGAAGATTTCACCGTGTGGATGGACGCACCGCCCAGCTCTTCCGACGTCACGGTTTCGTTCGTCACCGTCTTCACCACATCCGGGCCGGTCACGAACATGTAGGAGGTATCGCGCACCATGAAGATGAAATCGGTCATCGCCGGCGAATAAACGTCGCCGCCGGCGCAAGGCCCCATGATGACGGAAATCTGCGGGATCACGCCCGAGGCCAGCACGTTGCGCGTGAACACTTCGCCGTAGCCGCCCAGCGCATCCACGCCTTCCTGAATGCGCGCGCCGCCCGCGTCGAACAGACCGATGATCGGCGCACCGGTCTTCAGCGCCATGTCCTGTACCTTGGTCATCTTGCGGGCATGGGATTTCGACAGCGAGCCGCCAAAGACGGTGAAGTCCTTCACGAAAAGATAGACCGGGCGACCGTTGACGGTGCCCCAGCCGGTGACCACGCCGTCGCCCGGGATCTTCTGTCCGTCCATCCCGAAATCGTGGCAGTCATGTTCCACGAACATGTCGAACTCCTCGAAGGAGCCCTCGTCGAGCAGAAGCTCGATGCGTTCGCGGGCCGTCAGCTTGCCCTTGGAATGCTGCGAGTCGATGCGCTTCTGACCGCCGCCGAGCCGCGCCGTGGCACGCCTCTCCTCAAGCTGGCGAAGAATTTCCTTCATGCCGCCCCCTTATTTGCTGGCTGGCTTCCCGCCGCTGGAAAACAGGCGGGCTGTGGCCGGGCGTGATGACATTATCCGGCGCCGGAAACCGCCTGCCCTCTCCCGATCGGAGACGCAGGCCGGCTGCGAACGCCTTCCCTGTGCGAGGCGCTTTCAATAGCACCCTGCACGAAAAATTGCCAATGGTACGCGCGGTTTACGGCGGTTTTCCGGGGGCATGGGCCATGCCCGGCGCGCCGACGCTGCGTCAGACCGGTTCTCGGTCCAGCAGGGCCAGAAACCGCGCCGTGTCGGCGATCTCCGAGCGGCGGGTTTCAAGGCGGATTCGCTCCTCCTCATCCTCCCCGCAAAGCTGTTCCGCCCAGGCTTCCTCCACATGGGCCGCCTGGTGGACCGCCTCCGCATCCATCCTGCCCCGCACCAGCGCCAGCGCGATCAGGGCAGAGCCCGTCAGCGTGGTCATATTGTGGAGCGCTGCGACCCGGAAGGCATCGAGCCCCGTTACGGCGCGGCGCAGCCGGTCCAGCGCATCGGCATCCTGCGGCACCTGAATGAGGCCGCTGGTCGTGACGAAGGCGGCCCCGAGTTCGTCCCGCGCCCAGTTCAGTACCGGGTCCCAATGCGCAGCCTGCAGGGCCACGAGCCCCTCGGGATATTCCGCCCGGTAGCAGGTGAGGTCCGAGCCGCCGAATTTGACGATTTCCTCCGCCACGGTGTCATGGCGCGGCTCCACCAAATCGAGTGCGGTATTGGCAAGCCGTGTGAGCCACATGACACGCGGATCGATTTCCTCGGTCTGCGCCTCCCATTCCTCGGCCATGGCGCGGGCCAGCGCCTCGCTGGGCACGACAAGCGCCCGGCGCGAAGGGGTCTTCACGCCCTTGCCGTCCAGCAGCACCGTATGCCCGTCCTCCAGCGGCGCGGCCTCCGCTTTCTTGTAGAAGCGTTTGGGCAGCTTTCTGAGCTTCTGTCCGCCGGGATGGGCGGCCTGCTCGTCGCCTTCTTTTCGTTCGGCGAGATCGAAAATGCCGCCGCTCTTGTCGCTATCGTCCTGCATGAAATCCTTACTCGAAATCCTTACTTGCCGAATAGATTGCCGATGCCCTTGCCGACATCCTCAAGCGCGCCGCCGACGCCTTCCGCCGCGCCCTTGGCAGCACCGCCAACGGTCTCGCCGACGCCCTTCACGAGGCCCGTCATGCCGCCATCCTTCGCCGCCGTCGCGGCAAGCGCGGCACAACCGCCGGAGCTTGCGACCGACCGATCGCCGGTACTCATCAGCGGCAGGAGCGCGCCCACACCGCCCGTCAGCGCGGTACCGGCCACCGCCGTTGCCACGCCGGTGACCACGCCCGTCCTGTCGAGACCGGCAGAGGGCGATGCCAGCGGCCCGGACAGGCGCACCGGAAAGGCAAGGCTGACAAGCGACGGGTTCTTGGGCTTGGGCTTCAGCAACAGGTCGACATATTCCGACCCGAGATTGACCGTGCCGCTACCCGTAGTGACGAGGCTGTCCGTCTCCAGCGCCAGCGCCTTCGACGTGCCGACGCCATTCTTGAAATCGAACCGGCTCAGCGCGCAAACAAGCTTTGCGCGGTCGCCCTTCTCGCCATTGGGAATGAGGACATTCACCAGATCGTCCGACACCATCGCGAAGGCGCGTGAATTGATACTGCCCTCACCCAGCGCAAAATTGGTCTGGCCGTTCGCACTGGCCGCGATCGCATGGAGCGAAGCGCCGCGCCCTCGAAGTTCCGCGCCGAAATCGGCCTCGGCACTCAGAAGGTCGGTCACATCCGCATCGCTCAGGAGACGGCCGAAATCCAGGGCGGAAGACTTCGCATCGAGGCTCACCGACTTTGCCTTGCCGTTGACGCCGATATCCGCCGTGATGGGACGGTCGCGATATCGCACACTCAAAGGCAGGTCGAGGTTGCCGTTGCCGATTTTGAGCGGCGCCTTGAAATCCGTGAGCGTCACTCCGCCGTAAACAAGCTTGTCGATGGAAAGGTCGAGATCGACATCTACCGTTTCGAGCGCATCGAAAGGAAGCGGATCGCTGCTGAAAAGTTTGCCGCCCGACTTTCCGCCGGAAGAACCGGTCTTGCCGCCTTTCAGCAGCGGCGTCACATCGAGTTCCGGGCTCGTGAATGCACCTTTCAGCGTCAGCTGCTTGTTCGCGCCACGCTGCAACGAAAGATCGCCGCTGACGCTGGTATCGCCGATGGTCAGCGCCGTCCCCTTGAGCGACAGGTCGGAGGCATCGCCGGAAACGACCGAGTCGAATGAAATCTCGGTGCCGTTCACCTCGCCCTTCACTCTGACATCGGTGGAGTTGAACCCCGGATCGAGCCGCACCTCGTCGAAGCTGGCTTCATTCACCTTGCCCGTCACGCCATCGCGATAGGTGATGGCGAGATCGGTGATTTTCACATCGGGGATGCTCGCCAGGCTGGGACCGCCCGAATTGTCTTCCGGTTTGGTAGGCTCGGGTGCGGCGCCGGTCGACAGCTCCCAGTTCCCCACGCCCTTCCTGTTCGTCTCCAGATAGATATCCGCGCCGTCGATCTCCACCGAGCGCGCATCGATCTTCCCGCTCAGCAACGGCAGAAGGGCGACCTGAATGCCGAGCTTCTTCGCAGTGAGCATGTTGGGCCGCGAACCCCAATCGGCATTGGCGAAGCTCACATTCTCCGCAACGACCGTGGGCACCAGCGAAACACCGATATGGAGCGGCCCCGAAATCTTGAGCTCACGCCCCGTGGCCTCTTTCGCCGCCTGCTCGATCTGCGGCGCGAAGCGCCCGAGATCGACGAAACTGAGCGCGACCAGCGCGCCACCCAAAACGAGGACGAGAACGACGAGAACCTTCAGCAGACCCTTCATGTCACTACCTCTTATCCTGTTGGCGTTTCCGCCGCCCATAAGCGATCCAGTGCCGGCAGAAGCTCGTCGAAATGGGTAAGCACCTTCCCGGCGCCGGCACGCCTCAGCGTGTCCACTTCATGATAGCCCCAATCGACACCCAGCGCATATGCGCCCGCGGCACGGGCCATCTCCATGTCATAGGTCGTATCGCCCACAAGCACCGTGTCGGCGGGCTCCACCCCCGCCTCCCTGATGGCGCGGCGCAGCATTTCCGGATGCGGCTTGGACGGCGCATCGTCCGCCGTCTGAAGGGTCATGAAATAGCGCCCGAGCCCATGCGCCTCCAGCGCATGCCGGAGCCCCCGCTGCGACTTGCCCGTCGCGACGCCCATCAGCACATGGTCGATGGCATAGAGCCCTTCCAGCGCGGCCCGCGCGCCCTCAAACAATGGCTCCACCAGATCGGCCCGTTTGCGCAGTTCGAAAAACGCATCCTTATAGGCGAGCGTCAGCTCGTCCCGCTTCGGCGCTTCCACATGCGGCACCAGCGTCGCGATCGCCTCGTCCAGCGACAACCCGACAATCGACAACACCTGCTCGCGCGGCAGCGGCTCCATCTCATGCTTGGTGAAGGCATGAGACATGGCAGCGGCGATCATGTGCTGGCTGTCGATCAGCGTGCCGTCGCAATCGAAAACCACAAGTTTCAGGCGATCGCTCAAAGCTCCAGCTCCTCGAAGGGGTTCTCGTCGTCTTCCAGGTCGAAGGCGAGCAGCTTCCAGCTCTTCTGCATATGCGGCGGCAAAGGCGCGACAAGATGCAGACGTTTGCCCTTACCCGCCGGATGCGCAATGTCGAGCGAGCGCGCATGCAGATGAAGCTGGCGCGGAATCTCGCCGCCCGGGTGGGCATTAACGCCGCCATATTTCCCATCGCCCACGATAGGCGTTTCGATGGCCGCCGCATGGGCGCGGATCTGATGGGTACGCCCTGTCATCGGCATGAAAGCGACCCAGGCAAGTTTGTAGGACGCCGTGCCGACAACCGCATAATGCGTCTCGGCATATTTGCCGTCGGGATCGCCTTTGGCGGCGGGGAACACGCGCTCAGCCCGCGGCCCGCCCTGCTTGGAGAGCGCCAGCTTGATGGTCCCGCGATGCGGCATCGGCACGCCCACCACCAGCGCCCAGTAAACCTTGCGGGCATCCTTCTGCTTGAAGGCTCGAGCAAGCTCCGTCGCGGCCCTGGTATTGCGCGCCAGAACGAGCACGCCGGACGTATCGCGGTCCAGCCGGTGCACAAGCTTGGGCCGTTCGCTCGCATCGAATGTGAGTGCGTCGAGCATCCCGTCCAAATGGCGCTCGGTCTTCGTTCCGCCCTGCACGGCAAGTCCCGCCGGTTTGTTGATCGCAATCACATCATCGTCGCGATAGATGACAAGCGAACGAACAAAGTCTGCATCTTCATCGGAGAGCTTCTGTTCCTTTTTCGGCGCAGGCTTTTCGATATCGTCGCCCATCGGCGGCACGCGCACGGTCTGCCCGGCCTCAAGCCGCAGATTGGCCTTCGCCCGCGCGCCATCCACACGAACCTGCCCGGTGCGCAGAAGCTTTTCGAGACGGCCATGCGTCAACGCCGGGTAACGGCGTTTGAACCAGCGATCAAGCCGCGTCCCGTCTTCAGCCTGCGAAACCTCGATCTGCTCGACAGCGCTCATACAAGAACCAATCGTACGAAATAAAGCCCGGCGAAGAGAGCCGCGATCGCGCCTATCACCGAGCCGCCCACATAGAGCAAGGAAAGAAGCCCATCACCGCGCTCCATCATATTGGCCGCATCGAGAGAGAAAGCGGAGAAGGTCGTGAACCCGCCAAGAAGGCCCGTCATGACGAAGCTGCGCATTTCAGGAGAGAGGTGGAACTTCAGCGCCAGCCCCTCTGCGACAAAACCCATAATGAAAGAGCCGATCAGGTTCGCACTGAAAGTGCCCCACGGAAAACTGGAACCGAACCAATGCAGCATCTGCGCGCTAAGCAAGTATCGTCCACTCGCGCCGACGGCGCCGCCAATTGCCACTGCGAAAAGTCCGTTCACTGACCCTTCTCCTGTCTGAGTTTCTGCCAATAAGCCAGCCGCTTTGCGATCTCGCGCTCGAAACCGCGATCCACCGGCGAATAGAATTTCTGGCGCGTCATCTCCTCGGGGAAATAATCCTGCCCCGAAAATGCGTTCGGCGCGTCATGGTCGTATTCATAGCCTGCGCCATAGCCGAGATCTTCCATCAGCCGCGTCGGCGCATTGAGGATATGGGCGGGCGGCGAGACGGAGCCCGTCTCCTTGGCCGCGCGCTTCGAGGCGCCGAAGGCCTTGTACCCAGCATTCGATTTCGGCGCCGTGGCGAGATAGATCGTCGCCTGCGCCAGTGCCAGATCGCCCTCCGGCGAGCCCAGGAAATCGAAAACCTCCTTGGCCGCCAGCGCCTGGTGTACCGCTTGCGGATCGGCCAGACCGATATCCTCGATTGCCGCGCGCACCAGCCGTCTGGCAATGAAGAGCGGATCTTCGCCGCCGACAAGCATGCGCGCCAGCCAATAGAGCGCCGCATCGCAATCGGAGCCGCGAATGGATTTATGGAGCGCAGAGACGAGGTTGTAGTGCCCCTCCCGTCCCTTGTCGTAAAGCGGCGCCCGTCGCTGAATGGCGGCAATCAGATCGGCGGTTTCGAACGGCTCGTCCGGCGCCAGCGCATAAACCTCTTCGGCCAGGTTCAGCGCATAGCGCCCGTCGCCATCGGCCATGGCGCGGAGGCTTGCCCGCGCCTCGTCGGTCAGCGGCAGCGGGCGGCCCTTATGCGCCTCGGCGCGCGCCAGCAGTTCCTCCAGCGCGGCATCGTCCAGCCGGTTCAGCACCAGCACCTGCGCACGGGAGAGAAGCGCGGCATTGAGCTCGAAAGACGGGTTCTCTGTCGTCGCGCCCACCACCGTCACCGTCCCGTCCTCCATGACCGGCAGGAAGCTGTCCTGCTGGGTCCGGTTGAAGCGGTGGATCTCGTCCACGAAAAGCAGCGTCCCCTGCCCCGTCTGACGGCGCGCCCGGGCGGCGTCGAACACCTTCTTGAGGTCCGCCACACCGCTGAAGATCGCCGACATGGGCGCGAAATGGAGCCCCACCCGGTTCGCCAGCAGCCGGGCGATGGTCGTCTTGCCCGTGCCGGGCGGCCCCCAGAGGATGATCGAGGAGAGATGCCCCGACGCCAGCATCCGCGCAAGCGGCCCCTTCTCGCCCAGCAGATGCGACTGGCCGACCACCTCTTCCAGCGTCTGCGGGCGCAGCTTGTCGGCGAGCGGGCGCGGCGCCCCCTCATCCATTCCGGCTGCTTCGAAAAGATTACTCATGCGCGGGATTTATCACGTTTGCCGGGCGTACTCACCAGCGCCCGGGAAGGCCGGTGCAAAAAACTGGGTGTGCGACAATTTGCAATTGCGAATGCCTTGCAATAACGGTTCGACCATGGCATATTGTCAGTGAAATCGGGATAAAGCCCGACCGAAGGGAAGGCCATCAGCATGATCGTCTGCGTCTGCAATGCCATCAGCGACCGTTCCGTGAAGCAAACGCTCGCGACCGCGCCGCATATTGCAACGCCGGCCGCCCTGCACCGCGCCCATGGTTGCAAGGCCCAATGCGGCCGCTGCCTGCCAAGCTTGGCCGAGCTGATCGCCGAAGCGAAGCTCGAAACCGCCCTCGCCTCCTCCGTTCAGGCCGCCGATTAATCCACAAATCGGTTCCTTTCATCGTTTGACCCCGTTCGCCTGAAGGGGGACGATGGGCGTGAGATTCCCCCGCGCGATCCAAGAGGCACCCCATGAAAGGCGACACCAAGGTCATCGAGTATCTGAACCGGGCGCTGAAGATGGAACTGACCGCCATCAACCAGTATTTCCTGCATGCCCGCATGTTCAAGGACTGGGGCTTCAAGCGGATCGCGGACAAGGAATACGAAGAATCCATCGATGAGATGAAGCATGCCGACAAGCTCATCGAACGGATCCTGTTCCTGGAAGGCCTGCCCAACCTGCAGGATCTCGGCAAAATCTATATCGGCGAAGACGTCGTCGAGTGCCTCGAATGCGACCTGAAGCTGGAGATGGAAGCGCAAGCCTTCTATCGCGAGGCCGTCGCCTTCTGCGAGGGCGCCAAGGATTATGTCACCCGCGAGCTCTTCGAGGACATTCTCGAAGGCGAGGAAGACCATATCGACTTCCTCGAAACCCAGCTCGACCTGGCGAAGAAGGTCGGCAGCGAAAACTATCTTCAGACCCAGATCGGCGAAGGCGGAGAAGGCTGAGGCGCCTTACCCGCTTACCGTCGCACTGAAGACCCGGTCGCCCCGGCGCACCGAGAAATCCCATTGCGCACGGCTCGTGCCGACAAGACCGGTAAGGTCCTTCACTCGCTCGATCTTGCGCCGGTTGACCTCCAGGATCACATCGCCGCGCTGGAACTTGATGCGCGACGCGGGCGAGCCCTGCTCCACGTCGAGCACAACCACGCCGCCCTGCCCGCCCATCACCGACAGGCCGAGACGGTCGGCAATGGCCGGCGAGAGATTGGCGACACGCATGCCCGAAAACGGATTGCGTCCGTCGATGCTGGTTTCATGCGCGGGCGGATCTTCCGGCGGCGCCACAAGCATGACACGCGCCGTGTGCACATCGCCGTCACGCATATAGGAAACATCCGCCTTGCCGCCGAGCCCCTTCGTGGCGAATCGGTAGCGCACCGCGGCCGGATCGATGACGTCATGCCCGTCCACGGCGCGGATCACATCGCCGACCTTCAGGCCGGCCTTCGCGGCAGGCCCGTTCGGATAGATGTCGCGAATAATGCCGCCGCCAGGCCGGTCGAGCCCGAGCGAACCTGCCATCTCCTTGTCGACCGCCTGAAGCTGCGCGCCGAGCCAGGGCCGCTTGATGTGACCGCCATCGCGCGCGCCGTCCACGATGAGGCGCACCATATTGGCCGGAATGGCAAAACCGATCCCGACACTGCCGCCTGATTGCGAGAAGATCGCCGTGTTGATGCCGGCAAGCTTGCCATCCATGGTGACGAGCGCCCCGCCGGAATTGCCCGGATTGATTGCCGCGTCGGTCTGGATGAAGAACTGATAGTCGGAAACGCCCACATGCGTGCGCGCAAGAGCCGACACGATGCCCGTGGTCACCGTCTGTCCCACGCCGAACGGATTGCCGACGGCAAGCACCAGGTCCCCGACTTCGAGCGTATCTGAATCCCGGAACTTCAGATAAGGCAGATCTTTGCCCTTCGTATCGATCTTCAGCACGGCGAGGTCGGTGCGCTTGTCCGCAAGCACCACCTTCGCATCGAATTCGCGCCGGTCCGTCAGCGCGATAGTGAGCTGTTGCGCGCCGTCGATCACATGATTGTTGGTGACGATAAGCCCGTCTTTGGAAACGATCACGCCCGAGCCGAGCGATTGCGCCACCCGCTCGCGCGAGGAGCCGCCCGGAACCTGACCGCCGAAAAACCGCTGGAAAAAGGGATCGTTGAAGAGCGGTGAGGCCCGCTCCTTCACCACGCGCCGCGCATAGACATTCACGACGGCAGGCGCGACACGCTTCACGACGGGCGCATAGGAAAGCTGTATCTGCTCGCGGCTCTGCGGCACCTGCGCGGCGGCGCGCGCCTTGCCGGAGGTCCACGGAAAAAGCGCCAGCGTGACGCTGAGCACGACTGCCGTGACCAGCATCAGCACCACGCTTCCAAATGACGATTGCGACATGATCTCCACCAACATACGGCTCGCCCCCCGGCAGAAACCGACAGGTGGCCCATGGCCTCACATTCCACCCGTCCATTCCGACCGCCGCGAACCGATTTTCCGGGTTCGTCTCATCGCTTTCAAGCGCCGATATACGACCTGACCGAATTGTCACAAAGCAAAAGGGGCGGCTGCCCAAAGCAACCGCCCCTTTGAAATCTCTGTTCGCTCTGAAGGATCAGGCGTTTTCGAGCGCCGCTTCCTGCTCACCCTCGACATAGACCGGACCGGAATCCTGTCCGCGGGCCGTCTCGTCGCGGTCGACGAACTCGATCACGGCCATCGGCGCGCTGTCGCCATGGCGGAAGCCGGCTTTCAGAACGCGGGTGTAGCCGCCATTGCGCTCTGCATAGCGCGGGCCGAGCACGTCGAACAGCTTCGCTGCCCACTCCTTGTCCGGCAGGGCCGAATAGGCCTGACGGCGGGCATGGAGGTCGCCACGCTTGCCGAGCGTCACCAGCTTCTCCACATAGGGACGAAGCTCCTTCGCCTTGGGCAGCGTCGTAACGATCTGCTCATGTTTGATCAGCGCGACAGCCATATTGGCGAGCATCGCCTTGCGATGGCTTGCCGTCCTGTTGAGCTTGCGGCCGGAATTTCCGTGACGCATGACCCGTCTCCTTGTCTATTGCGGCGTCTCCCAGACGCTGCGGTCAACTCAAACGCCCGATTGGGCAATCAATACTGGTCTTCGTAGCGCTTGGCCAGCTCTTCGATATTCTCCGGCGGCCAGTTCGGCACTTCCATACCGAGATGGAGCCCCATCTGCGCCAACACTTCCTTGATCTCGTTCAGCGACTTGCGGCCGAAATTCGGCGTACGGAGCATTTCGCTCTCGGTCTTCTGAATGAGGTCGCCGATATAGACGATGTTGTCGTTCTTCAGGCAGTTCGCCGAACGGACCGACAATTCCAGCTCGTCCACCTTCTTGAGAAGGGCGGCATTGAACTCGAGTTCCGGGCGGGTCTCTTCGACCTGCTTCTGCTCGGGCTCTTCGAAATTCACGAAGGTCTGGAGCTGATCCTGCAGGATACGCGCGGCATAGGCGACCGCGTCATCCGGCGAAATCGCGCCATTGGTCTCGACCTGCATGGTGAGCTTGTCATAGTCAAGGATCTGGCCTTCGCGCGTGTTTTCCACCTTGTAGGAAACGCGCTTCACCGGGCTGTAAAGGCTGTCGATCGGGATCAGGCCAATCGGCGCATCTTCAGGCCGGTTGCGGTCCGAAGCCACATAGCCCTTGCCCTGCGAGACGCTAAATTCCATGCGCATCTCGGCACCTTCATCGAGCGTGCAAATCACCAGCTCCGGGTTCAGCACTTCGATGTCCGCCGGCGCAGTGATATCGGCGGCGGTCACGATGCCGGGACCGGTCTTGGTCAGCGTCATGCGCTTGGTGCCTTCCGCATGCATGCGGAGCGCCAGCTGCTTGATGTTCAGAATGATGTCCGTCACATCCTCGCGGACGCCCGCGATGGAGGAGAACTCATGCAGCACACCGTCGATCTGCACCGCGGTCACCGCCGCACCCTGCAGCGAGGACATCAGCACACGCCGCAGCGCATTACCGAGCGTCAGACCGAAACCGCGCTCGAGCGGCTCGGCAACCACGGTCGCGAAACGCTGGGCATCATGGCCCGGATTGATCTCAAGCTTGTTCGGCTTGATCAGCTCTTCCCAGTTCTTCTGGATCACGTCTTGAACCTCGTGCCGTTAACGGATGCCGTTGGCATCCGGGCGGGCTAACCCGCCATCTGAGCTGTTTAACGTCCCCTCCACCATTCATTCGTGCGAGCGGACGTGACGAACCCGGTGCCGGCATGCAACGGGCTCTGTCAGATAGGTCGTGTCAGACGCGGCGACGCTTCGGAGGGCGGCAGCCATTATGCGGGATCGGCGTCACGTCGCGGATCGACGTCACGGTGAACCCGACGGACTGCAGCGCGCGAAGCGCGGATTCACGGCCGGCGCCCGGACCGCAAACTTCGACCTCAAGGGTCTTCATGCCATGTTCCTGGGCCTTCTTGCCCGCATCTTCGGCAGCCATCTGCGCGGCGAAGGGAGTGGACTTACGGCTCCCCTTGAAGCCCATCATCCCGGCCGAAGACCAGGAGATCGCATTCCCCTGCGCGTCGGCGATGGTGATCATGGTGTTGTTGAACGTCGAATTCACGTGAGCAACGCCCGACGAGATATTCTTACGTTCCTTGCGCTTCACGCGCGCCTTTTCCTTGGCCATGCGTCTCTAAACCTCTTGTGCCGCGCGCAACAAGCATCCGCGGCTGAAAACCTTCAAAACTTACTTCTTCTTACCGGCAATCGCCTTGGCCGGCCCCTTGCGGGTGCGCGCATTGGTATGCGTGCGCTGCCCGCGAACCGGAAGCCCGCGACGATGGCGCAGACCGCGATAGCAGCCCAGATCCATCAGACGCTTGATGTTCATCGCGACGTCGCGGCGAAGATCGCCTTCCACGAGATAGTCGCGGTCGATCGATTCGCGGATCTGAATGACCTCGGCATCTGTCAGTTCATTGACGCGACGCTCGGCCGGAATGCCGACCTGATCACAAATCTCTTTCGACTTGGCATCACCGATGCCGTGAATATAGGTCAGTGCGATGACAACCCGTTTGTTGGTCGGGATGTTGACGCCAGCGATACGAGCCAATGTTTTCTCCTGCTCACCCAGAGCGTTTTCGGCGAAAACGCTCTAACTCTTATGGTTAGATCGCCTTTCCGGAAAATCGCCCCTGTCTTCACGAGGGAGGCACTTTTCCTTAAAGCGACCTGGAATCGCTTACACGGCGCCTGCACGAAAAACCGGTTGTTCAGCTCCGGAAAAACCGCGGAAACCCGCCAATTTTTCGGACCCAACCGGAATCTACATCATCGGAGCCGTCGCGAAGGCCGGGATTATAGGATTTACCCCACCCCAGTCAACCGCGTTAAGCGAGATTCCTCTTTGTTTTTCAACGTCCAACCGGCTTACAGCCGGAAAATCCTTAAACTCCGAGAGCCGCCTCGATCTGGCGGGTCACCTCGTCGATATCTTTCATGCCGTCCACGGTCTTGAGCTGACCCTTGCCCGCGTAATAGGCGGAGAGAGGCGCCGTCTGCTCATGATAGACCTTGAGGCGCTTCGCCAGCGCCTCTGCATTGTCGTCTGCGCGCGGGCCGCCTTCGGTTTCCGCCGCGCGGCCTTCGATACGCGCCAGAAGCGCATTGTCGTCGACCTTAAGTTCAACCACAGCATCGAGCTGGGTGCCGTTACGGGCCAGCATCGCGTCCAACGCCTCGGCCTGGGCCACATTGCGCGGAAAACCGTCCAGGATATAGCCCTTGGCGCAATCCGGCTCGGCAATGCGATCCTCGATGATGCCGACCACAAGCTCGTTCGGCACAAGCTCGCCGGCTTCCATCAGCTTTTCGGCCTTCTTGCCGACTTCCGTCCCGGCCTTCACCGCGGCGCGCAGCATGTCGCCGGTGGAAAGCTGGGTGAAGCCATACCGCTCTTCCAGCCGTTTTGCCTGGGTTCCCTTACCCGCCCCGGGCGGACCAAGAAGAATGAGTTTCATCGGCGCTGCCCCCGCAGTTTCGACTTCTTGATGAGTCCTTCATACTGGTGAGCCAGCAAATGGCTCTGGATCTGCGAGACCGTATCCATGGTCACGCTGACGACGATCAGCAGCGACGTACCGCCGAAATAGAACGGCACCTTGTACTGCGAAATCAGCACTTCCGGCAGCAGGCAGACGGCGACGAGATAGATCGCGCCAACAAGGGTAAGCCGCGTCAGTACGTAGTCGATATATTCCGCCGTGCGGGTGCCCGGACGGATGCCCGGAATGAAGCCGCCATACTTCTTCAGATTGTCGGCCGTCTCCTGAGGATTGAAGACGATCGCCGTGTAGAAGAAGGCGAAGAAGATGATACCGGCAGCATAAAGCAGCATGTAGAGCGGCTGACCATGCGCTAGCAGGGCCGTCATCGTGTTCAGCCATTCCGGCCCCTGCCCGCCGCTGAAATTGGCAGCCGTCACCGGCAGCAGCAGCAGCGAAGAGGCGAAGATCGGCGGAATCACACCGGCGGTGTTCAGCTTCAGCGGAAGATGCGAGCTGTCGCCGCCATACATCTTGTTCCCGACCTGTCGCTTTGGATACTGCACGATCAGTTTTCGCTGCGCGCGCTCCATGAAGACGATCGCCATAATGACCGCGACGATCATGACGACGAGGAACAGAATCACGAAGGTGGACAGCGCCCCTTCCCGGCCGAGTTCCAGCGTGCCGACGATCGCATGGGGCAGCTGCGCCACAATGCCGGAGAAGATGATGAGCGAGATACCGTTACCGACGCCGCGCGAGGTGATCTGCTCGCCAAGCCACATCAGAAACACGGTACCGCCCACAAGCGTGATGGTCGTCGTCGCCCTGAAGAAGAGCCCCGGATCCATCACCACGTTCTGGGCGCCTTCAAGGCCGATCGCGATGCCATACCCCTGGATCGCCGCCAGGAACACCGTGCCGTAACGCGTGTACTGGTTGATCTGCTTGCGTCCCTGCTCGCCTTCCTTCTTGAGCTGCTCAAGATGGGGCGAAACGCTCGTCATCAGCTGGATGATAATCGACGCGGAAATATAGGGCATGATCGCCAGCGCGAAGATCGCCATGCGACCGACCGCACCGCCCGCGAACATATCGAACACGCCGAGCAGGCCCGACTGCTGCTGGTTGAAAACACGCGCCAGCGCCGCCGGGTCGATGCCGGGCAGCGGAATATAGGTGCCCAGCCGGTAAACGATGAGCGCACCCAGTGTGAACCAGATGCGCTTTTTCAGCTCTTCCGCCTTCGCAAACGCGGAGAAATTAAGATTCGCTGCAAGCTGTTCCGCCGCTGATGCCATTCAACTCACCTCTGCGCCGATCGCCTGGCGCCCCTTGAGAAATGCGAATCCCGTTTAACTCACGCGCCGCCGATTACTCGGCAGCAGCTTTCGCCTTGGCTTTCGGCTCGACAACCGTCACCGAACCGCCGGCCTTCTCGACCGCGGCCTTGGCGGCTTCGGACACGCCCGCAACCTGGAAGTTGAGTTTGGCCTTGAGCTCGCCCTTGTTGAGCAGGCGCACGCCATCCTTCACCCGGCGAAGGACACCGGCCTCGACCAGCGCAGCCGCATCGACCGTCGCGCCATCGGCAAGCTTGCCGGCGTCGACCGCCTGCTGCACACGGCCGAGATTGACCGTGTTGTAGTCCAGCCGGAACGGATTCTTGAAGCCGCGCTTGGGCAGGCGCATGTGGATCGGCATCTGGCCGCCCTCATAGCCCTTGATCGCCACGCCGCTGCGGGACTTCTGGCCCTTCACACCGCGACCGCCGGTCTTGCCCTTGCCGGAACCGATACCGCGGCCCACGCGCATGCGCGACTTGCGGGCGCCTTCATTGTCGGCGATTTCATTGAGTTTCATTGGCTTTGCCTCTGCAACCACTTGAGCCCGATTAGCCTTCGTCCACGATGCGAACGAGGTGGGGCAGCTTATTGATCATGCCGCGAACCGCCGGCGTATCGGCAAGGGTCCGCGTCTTGTGCATCTTGTTCAGTCCAAGACCCACCAGCGTGGCACGCTGGTCCGCCTTGCGGCGGATCGGGCTTCCGATCTGCTGAACCGTGATGGTCTTCGCCGACTTCTTGGCAGCCATTGTCCGTTACCTCTCCGCGCTTACTCGAGGCCGCTTTCGGCGGCGGCATCGGAACGACGGCCAACGATGTCGCTGACCTTCTTCCCGCGGCGCGCCGCAACCATACGCGGGCTCTGCTCGTTCTTCAGCGCGTCAAACGTCGCGCGAACCATGTTGTAGGGATTGGAGGTGCCGAGCGACTTCGCCACGACATCCTGCACACCCAGCGTCTCGAAAACGGCGCGCATCGGACCGCCGGCGATGATGCCGGTGCCGGGAGGCGCAGCGCGAAGCACAACGCGGCCCGCGCCATGACGGCCATCGACATCGTGATGCAGCGTACGCCCTTCACGAAGCGGAACCCGGATCATCGAGCGCTTGGCGGCCTCGGTCGCCTTGCGGATCGCTTCCGGCACTTCGCGCGCCTTGCCGTGACCAAAGCCGACACGGCCCTTCTGGTCGCCGACAACGACGAGCGCGGCAAAGCCGAAACGACGGCCGCCCTTCACCACCTTGGCGACGCGATTGATGTGGACCAGCTTGTCCACGAATTCGCTGTCGCGATCTTCCCGTTCACGATTGTCTTTACGTGCCACGTTCAAATTCCCTTAGAAGTTGAGTCCGCCCTCGCGCGCACCGTCCGCGAGCGCCTTGACCCGACCGTGATAGATATAGCCGCCGCGGTCGAACACCACTTCGGTGACGCCCGCATCCTTGGCACGCTTTGCCAGCAGTTCGCCGACCTTGCTCGCCGCATCGACATTGCCGCCGGCCTTAATGCCGAGATCCGGATCGAGCGATGAGGCGTGGGCAAGCGTCTTGCCCTCCTTATCATCGATCACCTGGGCATAGATATGCTTGGACGAACGGAACACCGAGAGCCTCGGGCGCCCATTCGCGTTTTTCGCGAGCCGCGAGCGGTTGCGCATTGCGCGCCGCTGGGAAAGGGTCATGTTCTTCATGGATACACCCGATTACTTCTTCTTGCCTTCCTTGCGGAAGATGTACTCGCCGGCATATTTCACGCCCTTGCCCTTATAGGGCTCCGGAGCGCGATAGGCGCGGATTTCCGCCGCCACCTGACCGACGCGCTGCTTGTCGATACCGCTCACTTCGATCTCGGTCGGCTTCGCACACTTGATCTCGATGCCGTCCGGGATCGGATACTTCACGTCATGGCTGAAGCCGAGATTGAGCTGGAGCGCCTTACCCTGCACTGCTGCACGGTAACCGACACCGTTGATCTCGAGCTTCTTGGTGAAGCCTTCGGTCACGCCCGTCACCAGGTTCTGCACCAGCGTACGGCTCAGGCCCCACATGGCACGGCCACGCGGCGCGCCTTCGCGCGGCTGCACGGAGATGCCTTCGTCGCCCATCTCCACTGTGACGTCGTCAACCAGCGTCAGTTCCAGGGTCCCTTTAGGGCCCTTTACCGACACCTTCTGGCCGTCGATCTTCGTTTCGACGCCCTTCGGAACCTCAATGGGTCTTTTGCCAATTCGAGACATGGTCTCTGCTTCCTGTCGTCAACTCGTTGCAGCCGGTCTGACGCGTCTTAGAAGACGCGGCACAGGACTTCGCCACCTACATTCTGTTCCCTCGCCGCCGCGTCGGACATAATGCCCTTTGGCGTGGAGAGGATCGAAATGCCGAGCCCGTTATGGACCGTCGGCATCGTCTTGACCGAAGAGTACACCCGGCGGCCCGGCGTCGAGACACGCTCGATCTCCCGGATGACCGGCTCACCCTCGGTATATTTCAGTTCGATCTCGAACTCGCTTTTGCCGTCGGCATATTCGGTCTTCGAATAGCCGCGGATAAAGCCTTCTTCAGCGAGAACGTCGAGCACCCAGCCACGAAGCTTGGAAGCCGGCGTAACCACCTTGGATTTGCCGCGCGTCTGCGCGTTGCGAATCCGGGTGAGCATATCGCCAAGAGGATCGGACATTGTCATGCGCGTAGTCTCCTTACCAGCTCGACTTCACCATGCCGGGAATCTGCCCCTTGGACGCGAGGTCCCGGAGCGCGATACGCGACATGCGCAGCTTGCGGTAGTACGCCTTGGGACGACCGGTGACTTCACACCGGTTATGAAGACGCGTCTTGGACGAATTGCGCGGCAGCTCGTTGAGCTTGAGCTGCGCCTGGAAACGCTCTTCCATCGAAAGAGACCCGTCCTTAGTCATCGCCTTCAGCTTGGCGCGCTTTTCGGCATACTGCGCAACAAGCTTGCGGCGCTTTTGATCCCGGTTGATGGCGCTTTTCTTAGCCATTCCTACCTCCGTCGGGTCCGCCCCATGCGGACCGTGAGAAACTTACTTCGTGAACGGGAAGTTGAACTTCCGAAGCAGCTCGCGCGCTTCGTCGTTCGTGTCCGCCGTGGTGCACACGATGATGTCCATACCCCAGACCTGATCGACCTTGTCGTATTCGATCTCGGGGAAAACGATGTGTTCTTTGAGTCCCATCGCAAAGTTGCCGCGCCCGTCGAAGCTCTTCGGGTTCAGGCCGCGGAAGTCACGCACGCGCGGCAGCGCGATAGTGATCAGCCGGTCGAGAAACTCATACATGCGGTCGCGGCGCAGCGTAACTTTTACGCCGATCGGCATGTCTTCGCGGAGCTTGAAGCCCGCGATCGAGGTCTTGGCCTTGGTGATGACCGGCTTCTGACCGGTAATCGCCTGCAGGTCTTCAAAGGCGGACTTGATCTTCTTGGAATCGCCGACAGCTTCGCCGACACCCATGTTGATCACGACCTTGTCGATCCGCGGGATCTGAAGCAGGTTCGCATAGTTGAACTGCTCCTTCATCTCGCCACGGATGGCCTCGTTATACTGTGCGCGCAGACGCGGCGCGTAGCTCTGTGCTTCAGCCATCGATCACATCTCCCGACGCCTTGGCGAACCGGACCTTGCGGCCGTCGTCCAGCGTCTTGAAACCAACTCGCGTCGCCTTGCCGGAAGCCGGATCGGCAATGGCGAGATTCGACAGGTGAATGGACGCCTCGCGGGTCGAAATACCACCGGCCGACACCTGGGACGGCTTCTCGTGGCGCTTCACCATGTTCACGCCCTGAACGAGAGCGCGGGATTCTTTCGGGAGCACGGCGAGAACTTCGCCGGTCCTGCCCTTGTCCTTGCCCGTCAGGACAACGACCTTGTCACCCTTTTTGATCTTCTGGGCCATCAGAGCACCTCCGGGGCCAGCGAGACGATCTTCATGTGGTTCTTCGCGCGAAGTTCGCGGGTCACCGGACCGAAGATACGGGTGCCGATCGGCTCGCCCTGGTTATTCACAAGCACCGCCGCATTGCGGTCGAAACGGATGACGCTTCCATCTGCGCGGCGGATATCCTTCGCGGTGCGAACGATCACGGCCTTGACCACATCGCCCTTCTTCACCTTGCCGCGCGGAATGGCTTCCTTCACGCTGACGACAATGATGTCGCCCACGGAAGCGTATTTCCGCTTGGAACCACCCAGAACCTTGATGCACATCACGCGACGCGCACCAGAGTTGTCGGCGACCTCCAGGTTTGTTTCCTGCTGAATCATAACTTCATCCGCCTTCGCTCGGACCGAACCTCACCCCTACGGGATCAGGACTCGTCCGTAATGACTTCCCATCGCTTGCTACGAGAGTGCGGGCGGCATTCCTGGATCTTCACGATCTGGCCGACCTTCGCCTGATTGCTCTCGTCATGAGCGTGATACTTCTTGGTGCGGCGCACGATCTTCTTCAGGAGCGGGTCCTTGAAGCGGCGCTCGATATTCACTGTCACCGTCTTTTCGTTCTTGTCGCTGACAACGACACCCTGGAGGATTCTCTTCGGCATTGCTTTCGTCCTCAGCCCTTATTCTGTTCAGCCGGCGCACTCTGCCGCTGCATGGTCTTGATCCGCGCAATATCGCGGCGGATCTGACGGAAGCGTGCAGTCTTCTCCAGCTGGCCGCTCGCCTGCTGGAAGCGAAGGTTGAACTGTTCCTTCTTCAGCTTCACCAGCTCGTCGTCGAGCTGATCCGGCGTCATATCTCTCACTTCACTGGCCTTCATGGCCCGACCCTTTCATTTCGTCGCCGCCGCACGGCGGGAAATTTGCCTTAACCGACCTCAAGCTCAACCGTGCTCACCGGGACGCGACACGAAGCGCGTCTTGACCGGAAGCTTGGCCGCACCGAGACGCAGCGCCTCTTCGGCGATTGCATGCGGAACACCGTCGATCTCGAACATGATCCGGCCCGGCTTTACCTTGGCCGCCCAATATTCCGGCGTACCCTTACCCTTACCCATACGGACTTCGGTCGGCTTCTGGGAAACCGGGACATCCGGGAAGATGCGGATCCACACACGGCCCGCACGCTTCATGTGACGCGTGATCGCACGGCGTGCCGCCTCGATCTGGCGCGCGGTCACTCGAGCCGGCTCCTGGGCCTTGAGGCCATAGGCGCCGAAATCCAGATTCGTTCCGCCTTTGGCAGCGCCGTGAATACGGCCCTTGTGTTGCTTGCGGAACTTTGTGCGCTTCGGTTGCAGCATCGTCGTTACTCTCTATCGCTCGATCGCGGGAATGTTTTCGTCCCGCCGATTGTGCTTAAGCCCATTTAGCCGTTCTGGTGCTCACGGCGCTGACGCTGGCCACTGCCATCGCCTTCCAGCGCGCGGCGTTCGGACGCCATCGGATCGTGCTCAAGGATTTCGCCCTTGTAGATCCAGACCTTTACGCCGCAGGTGCCGTAAGCGGTCTTCGCCGTCGCAACGCCGTAGTCGATGTCGGCGCGCAGCGTGTGAAGCGGCACACGGCCTTCGCGGTACCATTCCGTGCGCGCGATTTCCGCGCCGCCCAGACGGCCCGAGCAGGTGATGCGGATGCCGCCCGCGCCGAGACGCATGGCCGACTGCACCGCCCGCTTCATCGCGCGGCGGAACGCCACACGGCGCTCGAGCTGCTGCGCGATATTCTCCGCGACCAGCGTCGCATCGATCTCGGGCTTGCGGACTTCGACGATATTCAGATGAACTTCCGAATTCGTCATCTTGCTGATCTTGCGGCGAAGGACTTCGATGTCCTGGCCCTTCTTGCCGATCACCACACCCGGACGCGCCGTGTGGATGGAGACGCGGCACTTCTTGTGCGGGCGCTCGATCACGATGCGCGAAACGCCGGCCTGCTTGACTTCCTTGGCCAGGAACTCGCGGATCTTCAGATCCTCATGCAGCAGCTTGCCGTATTCGTGACGGCCGGCGTACCAGCGGGAGTCCCAGGTGCGGTTGATACCCAGCCGCAGACCGATCGGATTAACTTTATGACCCATCAGGCCGTCTCCTCGACTTGGCGAACGACGATCGTGAGCTGGCTGAACGGCTTCTCGATGCGACCCACGCGACCACGCGCACGGGCATGCCACCGCTTCATAACCAGATTCTTGCCCACATAGGCCTCGGAGACGACGAGATCGTCGACATCGAGGTCGTGGTTGTTTTCCGCATTCGCAATCGCGCTCTGCAGAATCTTCTTCACGTCCTTCGCGATACGCTTGCGCGAGAAGGTCAGGTCGGCCAGAGCCGTCTCCACCTTCTTGCCGCGAATGGTCTGCGCGACGAGGTTCAGCTTCTGCGGGCTGATGCGGATCATGCGACCCACGGCCTGCGCCTCATTCTCAGGCAGACGCCTTTTTGCTGCAGGTTTGCCCATGGCTTACCTCTTCGCTTTCTTGTCGGCCGTGTGGCCGTAATAGGTCCGCGACGGCGAGAACTCGCCGAGCTTATGGCCCACCATGTCTTCCGTGACCAGGACCGGCACATGCTTCTTGCCGTTATGCACACCGAAGGTCAGGCCGACGAATTGCGGCAGGATGACCGAGCGGCGGCTCCAGGTCTTGATGACTTCCTTGCGTCCCGAAGAACCCGACTTCTCTGCCTTCTTCAGCAGATACCCGTCGACGAAGGGGCCTTTTTTGACTGAACGAGCCATAGTTAGTTCCCTTAACCCTTACGCTTGTGACGGCTACGGACGATATACTTGTCGGTCGCCTTGTTGCTGCGCGTGCGCTTGCCCTTGGTCGGCTTGCCCCACGGCGTCACCGGATGACGGCCGCCCGAAGTACGTCCTTCACCACCGCCATGCGGATGGTCGACCGGGTTCATAACCACGCCGCGAACATGCGGGCGCTTGCCCATCCAGCGCTTGCGGCCGGCTTTCGCGATCGTGATGTTCATGTGGTCCGGATTGGACACCGCGCCGATCGACGCCATGCACTCACCCGAAACCATGCGCGTCTCACCGGAAGAAAGGCGAAGCAGCGCGTAACCCTGGTCGCGGCCGACGAGCTGCACATAGGCACCCGCGGACCGTGCGATCTGACCACCCTTGCCCGGCTTCATCTCCACATTGTGGACGATGGTGCCGACCGGAATGTTCTTCAGCGGCATCGCATTGCCCGGCTTCACGTCAACGCGCTCGCCCGAAACCACCTTGTCGCCAGCCTGCAGACGCTGCGGCGCCAGAATGTAGCTCAGCTCGCCATCGTCATACTTGATGAGAGCGATGAACGCGGTCCGGTTCGGATCGTATTCGAGGCGTTCCACCGTCGCAGAGACGTCGGCCTTGCGGCGCTTGAAGTCCACAAGACGATAGCTGCGCTTGTGCCCGCCACCGCGGAAGCGTGTCGTCACGCGGCCCTTGTTGTTACGGCCACCCGACTTGGTGAGGCCTTCCGTCAAGGTCTTCACGGGCTTGCCCTTGTGAAGACCCGACCGGTCCACGATCACCAGGCCGCGTTGCGCCGGGCTTGTCGGTTTGTACTTTTTAAGTGCCATAGCTTTAAGCTTCTTACCTTGGCGGCCCTAGCGGACCAATTCCTCAAAGACCCGTCGTGATGTCGATCGAATGGCCCTCTTCGAGGGTCACGACCGCCTTCTTGACGTCGCTCTGCTTACCCTTGATGCCGCGGAAACGCTTCGTCTTGCCCTTCCGGTTCAGCGTGTTAACCGCTTTCACCTTCACCTTGAAGAGAGCTTCGACCGCTTCCTTCACCTGAGGCTTCGTCGCGCTATCGACAACCTTGAAAACCACCTGGTTGTTCTCGGCCGCGAAGGTCGACTTCTCGGTGATGATCGGCGCCACGATGATGTCGTAATGCGTCTCGCTCATTTGAAGCGCGCCTCCAGGCTCTCGACTGCGGCCTTGGTCAGCACGAGCTTCTCGCGCCGCAGAATGTCGTACACATTGATGCCCTGCACCGGCAGCACATCCACATTCGGGATGTTGCTCGCGGCCTTGGCGAAATTCGAGTCGAGCTCCGCACCGTCGATGATGAGCGCATTGCTCAGCCCCAGCTTCGCGAAGGCCTCCTTGGCGGCCTTGGTCTTCGGCTCTGTGAGCTTCGCCTCGTCGATGATGACGAGATTGTCGCTCTTGGCCTTGCTCGAAAGAGCATGGCGCAGCGCAAGCGCGCGAACCTTCTTGGGCAGGTCGATCGTATGGCTGCGCACAACCGGACCAAACGCCTTGCCGCCACCACGGAACTGCGGCGCCTTGCGGTCACCGTGACGCGCACCGCCAGAACCCTTCTGACGCACGAACTTCTTGCCCGTGGCCGCGATCTCGCTGCGGCCCTTCGTCTTGTGCGTGCCGGCCTGACGCTTGGCGAGCTGATAGCTGACCATGCGATGCAGGATGTCCGCGCGGGGTTCCAGCGCAAACACTTCGTCGAGAAGCTCGACAGAGCCCGCCTTGCCGGCGTCGAGCGTGGTTACGTCCGCCTTCATCACGCACCTTCCTTGTCGGCGCCTT
Organism: Parvibaculum sp.; assembly: GCF_002684405.1. Taxonomy (GTDB): domain Bacteria; phylum Pseudomonadota; class Alphaproteobacteria; order Parvibaculales; family Parvibaculaceae; genus Parvibaculum. Next base: position 40,163 of record NZ_NYVD01000117.1, read on the forward strand.
CGGCACCATTCGTCTCTTCAGCCGGCGCTTCGGCGGGAGCGTCTTCGGCAGCCACTTCCGCAGCTTCCTCGGCAGGCTTCGCAAGCTCTTCGCCAGCCCGGCGGAACGCACCCGGCATCGGGGCTTCGTCGGGAAGCTTGGACTTCACCGCGTCGCGAAGCATGATCCAGCCGCCCTTGGAGCCCGGCACCGCGCCGCGCACCATGATGAGGCCGCGCTCCGGATCGGTCTGCACCACTTCCAGGTTCTGCGTCGTCACACGACGCGCACCCATGTGGCCGGCCATTTTCTTGCCCTTGAACACCTTGCCGGGGTCCTGGCACTGACCGGTCGAGCCGTGGCTGCGGTGGCTGATCGACACGCCATGCGTTGCACGCAGGCCGCCGAAATTGTGCCGCTTCATCGCACCCTGAAAGCCCTTACCGATCGACGTGCCGCAGGCATCGACGAGCTGGCCGGCGACGAAATGATCCGCCGTCAGTTCCACGCCCACGTCGAGCAGGTTTTCCGGGGTCACGCGGAACTCCACGATCTCCCTCTTCGGCTCGACGCTCGCCACGGCAAACTGGCCGCGCTGCGATCTGGACACGTTCTTCGCCTTGGCAAGCCCGGCACCGAGCTGAACGGCGGTGTAGCCGTTCTTTTCCTCGGTACGCTGGCTGACAACCTGGCAATTATCCAGCTTCAGCACCGTCACTGGTACATGCCGCCCGTCTTCGGTGAACAGGCGGGTCATGCCCATCTTTTTGACAATCACACCGGAACGCATGGTCCCATTCCTCGTCTTGATCCAGAAAACAAGCTGCTTAGAGCTTGATTTCCACGTCCACACCGGCCGCCAGGTCGAGCTTCATAAGAGCGTCTACCGTCTGGGGCGTGGGGTCCACGATGTCGAGCACACGCTTGTGCGTCCGAATTTCGAATTGCTCACGGCTCTTCTTGTCGATATGCGGGCCGCGAAGCACCGTAAATTTTTCAAGCCGCGTCGGCAGCGGGATAGGACCCAGAACCTGGGCGCCCGTACGCTTCGCCGTGTTCACGATTTCCCGCGTGGACACGTCCAGCACACGGTGGTCGAAACCCTTGAGCCTGATGCGGATCTTCTGCTGTTGCATCTTCAATCCTTGCCTGTAATCGGCTTGGGCGGGGCGCGCCGCCAAGGCGCGCCCTCACCTGTTTCTTACATCACTCGATGATCTTGGAGACGACGCCGGCGCCGACGGTACGACCGCCTTCGCGGATGGCGAAGCGCAGCTTCTCTTCCATCGCGATCGGCGCGATCA
>NZ_NYVD01000118.1 GCF_002684405.1 Parvibaculum sp.
CCGCCACGGCGACGGGGAGGAAGATGCGCGAACCCGGCCCCAGCCGCCAATTGTCGAGATTGCCGCCGAAATGCGCGGGCGGCACGCTGTCCACGATGCCGCGATGGTCCGGCGCCAGCGCAATGACGCCGAAATGCGGGCGCAGCGGAATTTCGACATCCTTCAATACGTCGAAATTCTTTTCCACCGTGGTCGGGTCCACCCGCACGCCGGGATAGTCGATTTTCTCATGCGTCACGCCGAACGGATCGGTTTGCGGCGTCCAGCGATAGTTGTAGACGGCGCGGGCGCATTCCTTCCCGTGGCGCTTGTCGATCTCGTAGATCGTGACCACTTCGCGCGGCGCGGGCGGTGTGATGAGGTCGCTGTAATGGAAACCCCACCAGGCCGCCGCATTGCTGCCGAAGCTGCGCCCGGCAAAGCGCTGGCTCGCGCTGGGCCGAAGCGCAATATCGAGAATCCGCAGTTCGATAATGTCGCCGGGTTTGGAATCCTCCACGGCCACCGGACCGGTCATGATGTGAACGCCGAAGCCTTCGCCCGCGCCGCGTCCATAGGTCGAGGCATCGAGCGGTCCTGCCCCGCGCCGGTCCACATTCTTGCTGTCTTCCGTCCAGTGAAACACATCTTCAGCGCCGGGATCGCCTTCGACCATGCGCTCATGATCGTCATTGGCGTGATGCGTCAGCGTTTCGATGGTGATGAAGTCGCCCGACTTCATTTCCACCACAGGCGGTAGGAAGCGGCTGAAATAGCCCCAATGCACCGTCTTTCGTGTGACCGGCAGGTAGTGATGGGCAGGCCCACCCCCCTTGGATTCGGTGGTCGTCGCCTCGGGCGGCGAAAGCACCTGCAACTCGCCATCCTCTTCCGCCGGGGCGGGGCCGGAGGAAGCGTCCGTTTCCTGCAGGTCGGACCGGCCGCTCTCCTTGTCGTCGGGCCGCCCGCGATTGATCGTCCATGGGCCGTCATCCGGCACGGCGGCAAGGCCGGAGCGGCGGAACTCCCGCGGCGACACCTTGTAGTGGTCGCGAAACGCGCGGCTGAAATGCGCCGCGTCGTTAAAGCCCCAGCGAAAGCAGATATCCGAGATCGAAAGCTGCGCATGCACCGGGCTTTCAAGGTCGTAGCGGCAGCGCTCCAGACGGCGGAACCGCACATAGCGTCCGAAGCTCTGTCCGACGGATTCGAACAGCTTCTGCACATAGCGCGGCGAAATGCCGTGTTCTTCCGCGATCCGCGTCAGCGAGAGATCGGGATCGCTGAGATGGGATTCGATGGTCTGGCAGATGCGATGCAGCAGCGCCGCGCGCACGCCCGCCGCCCCGCCAAGCGCGCGCGTATCCGCCTGGCGGAAAATCCCCGCCATCAGGAATTCCGGCAATGCCATCTCGATGGGGCGGAGCTGGTCGACGCTGAGGTCTTCAAGCGCCTCGCCCACGGAAGCGAGAAAGCCCGCCAGCACATGGCCCACGCCCGCCCGGCCCGACATATGGATGACCTTGGTCGGGAGCGGCGCCATCAGCTTCGGCCGGAAAGCCGAGCTTGGAATATGGATCATGATGAGGCGGCAATTGGTATCGAGCGTCAGCGTGGTGTGAGAGCCGACGGCTGCGTAAACGATATCGCCCGACATGGCCTTGAGGTCGTTGCCGCCATCGTGAAACGTCATGCGGCCTTCGAGAACCGAGACGACCCAGACGCCGTCCTTGCCGATCTCGCGGTTGATCTCCTGGATCGGGGTGAGTTCCTGCGGCGTGGAGATGAGCCGTGTGAAGTTGATACCGGAATGGGTGGTGACGACGGAGAGAAGGCCATAGGCCCCTTCTTCCGTTTCATGGCCGGTCGGCTTCAGTGCCAGGCGGCGCATGACATCCTGCCAGGCCTCATAGCGGTCGGGTTTCGGATAGGCTTCTGTGGAAAAGCGCCAGGCTTCCATTGGGGTCACGCACTCTTGTTACAAACGTGCATCCCGAACATTGCCTGTTCGGGATGCTGTATGCTGACAATTTGTGCAGCCGCAACGGCCTCGCGCGCTCTTGTCAGCCAAAGAACCCGGCATCCATGCCGCTGGCTGCAAATACCTGCCCCTACGGCAGCAAGAAGCGTGCCCGCCTTACGAGAAGTTCATTTCTTGCCGGTGGGGAAGATGCTGCGCGGCACTTTCACATGCACGCCCTGCCGGCCGTCCACCACCTGCGTTACGGTAAAATCCGCCGTGATGCTCATCAGCGAATAGGCGTCGTCCTTGCTGAGGTCCTGCTCCTCATTGAGGAATTTGAGCATGTCGAGCGAGGCGTTGCGCATCGCATTGTCCAGGTCCTCGTCGAAGCCGTGCACGATCCAGTAGCTCGGCGTTTCCAGCAGCGGCGAGGGGAACTCGAAGTCCTTGCGCAGCACGATCTGGAAGAGCACGTCGAGCGAGGCCTCGATGGCCGTGCCGCTGATTTCGCCGTCGCCCTGCGAGACATGCGGGTCGCCGACGGAGAAGAGCCCGCCTTCCACCTGCACCGGATAGAACATCGTTGCGCCCGCGCCGATGCGCCAATTGTCGATATTGCCGCCATGCGCGCCGGGCGGAATGGTGCTGACGCGGCCGGGCTGGTCGGGCGCCACGCCCGCCGTGCCCAGATGCGGGCGGATCGGCACCCGCACGCCGTTCAAGGCGCGCTGCCGGTCGCATTCCGGGCAATTGGTGATCTTGCCGGGTGTCTCGTAGAGGCCCGGATAGTCATAGGCGTAATGCGCCTCCGCGAGATTGGTGGAGCGGTCGATCTTGTAGATCGTCACGCGTTCCTTCTCGCCGAATTCCTTGTAGAGATGGCCCCAGTTGGCGGCGAGGTTCGAGCCATAGTCGAAGCGCGGCACCATGCGCAGATAGCGCACTTCCAGCATGTCGCCGGGTTTGGCGTCTTCTACATAGATCGGGCCGGTCATCAGATGCACGCCGGGATTGCGGTCCGCTTCCGGCACGGTGTCGTAGATGTGGCGCACGGATTCATCCATCATCAGGTCGGGCGCGTCGCCCGCGTGATGCGTCAGCGCTTCGGCCTGGATGAGAGCGCCGCTCTTGACGGTCAGCGCCGGGGCAATCGAGGCATCGAAATAGCCCCAATGCACCGTTTCGGGGGTCGCCCGCAGCATGTGGAGCCCGGTCGGCTCGCTACGGTCGGTTCCGGCAGAGCCCTTGCTTGCCAACATCTGATCCATCGTCCACTCCTCTTCCAACGCCGGGGCCGGACACAATTTCGACCCTGACGAAAAGAGTAGAGGCGACAAGGGCGGAGCGTCTTGCATGCCCGCGCAGCGGAAATTGATGATTTGGCCCTGCCGATCGACGCTGCCTTCTATTCAGGCAGTCATGCGCCCGAAATTGCCGCAAAAACAGCTAGGGCTCAGGCCCCGATAACGATGGTCGTCATGTCGAGCGAACCATATTCGACGACGGGCGTCTCGAAATGCACCGGCTCGCCTTCCGCGCGCGCGCCCATGACATAGAGAAGCGGCCAGTAATGGTCGGGCGAGGGAACGGAAAGCCTGGCATCCCGCCCGAAACTCTCGTAATCGACAAGCTTTTCCGGTTCGTCCGAGGCGATGCTTTCGCGAATGTAGTCGCCGAAACGGGCTGCCCAGTCATAGCTCCCGTCGCGCATGCGCCAGTTCATTTCCGGCAGGTTATGCACGATATTGCCGCTGCCCATGACGAGAACGCCTTCGTCGCGGAAAGCGGCAAGTTTCTTTCCCACCTCGTAATGCCAGTCATGGGGTTTGCGAATATCCATGCTGAGCTGAATAAGGGGAACGTCCGCATTCGGATAGATCTTTTTGAGGACCGCCCAGCTACCATGATCGTAGCCCCACTCATGGTCGATCTCGGCATCGAGCGGGGAGAGACAGCGGACAAGCTCCGCAGCCAGCGCCGGATCGCCCGGCGCGGGATATTCCATCTGATACATTTCCTGCGGAAAGCCGCCGAAATCATGGATGGTGCGGGGGTGGATCTGCCCCGTCACGCGAACGCCCCTTGTGCACCAATGGGCGGAAACGCAGATGATGGCGCGGGGCTTGCCGATTTCCTTCCCCAGCCTTTCCCACATGCGCGTGAAGAAATTGTCTTCCATCACATTGCCCGGACTTCCATGTCCGATGAAGATGGCGGGCATGCGCTTGGTCGCGGCGGGGGGTGTCATTTTTCGCTCTTTCGTTTCTCGGCGGTTGTGAAAATAGGGTCAGGCGCCGGCTTTCATGCGGTCCCAGGTTTCCTTGTAGCGCTGCACCAGCCAGACATTGAGATCGCTCTGAGCCTGCTCCTGCCATGAGTAGCGCCCGCGCGGCGCGAAGCGGGAATTGAGGCCCACCTGCACCAGCTCGTCTACATGCTGGTCCTGGCTTGTGATCTCGATCGTGTGCTTCATGGTGAAATCCATGAGTTCCTCGAACATCGGGTGTTCCATGGCGCCCGGCGCCATCAGAAGACCGATGGTCATGGAGTGTTCCTGCGCCGATTCCGCATGCAGGATGAGATAGATCACCATGCTCGACGTCATCACCAGCGACAGCGTCGGCGGCACATTGGCAAACATCACGCGGTGGCGCTCTTCGTCCGTCAGCTTCGGAAATACCGGCAATACCGCCTTTTGCGTGGGGTTGAAGGCCGGGTCCATATGGAGCGCCCCGTTGAAGCGCAGATAGCCCGCAGCTCCCTCGGGTACCGGCGGGAAGCTGCACAGCTCGCTCGGAATGAACTCGTGCAACGGCCCCTGATGCAGACGACTGGCATGGTAGCCGTCATTGTTGTTTTCCATCTGGACCTTCCAGTTCCACTCGAACTTCAAGGGCTCGTCCGGCGCGGGGCCTTCGGCATTGGCAAGGTCGTAGTTCTTGAACGTCTCCTGCACCGTCGTCAGGCGCGGAGAGAGGGGCGCTGCGTTCTCGTCGAAATTGATGAAGATGAAGCCTTCCCACACCTCGGTTTTGATTTCCGGCAGGCGGACGTCTTCGCGCTGGAAGTTGCAGGTCTTGTTCATCGCCGGTGCGCCTGAAAGGCGTCCGTCCAGCGCATAGGTCCAGTGGTGATAGGGGCACACGAAGCCGCGCGTGTTGCCGCGTCCTTCCGCCACCAGCATGGCGCGGTGCTGGCACACGGCCGACAGCGCCTTCAGCTCGTTTTCCCGTGTGCGGCAGATGATGAGCGGTTCGTTGATGTGAGTGACCGTGAAGTAATCGCCGGGATTCTTCACCTGTTCCACGCGGCCGACGCAGAGCCATTCATGGTTGAAGAGCGCTTCCTTCTCGAATTCGAAAAAGGCGTCGCTGGTGTAGCAGGCCGGCGGCAGCGTCTCGGCATCCAGCACGTCGACAACGGAGCTTTCCAGGCTCTGGAAAAATTCCTCGTTCAGCGGATTGTCGGTCATATGCGTTTGCCTCTTGTCGGTTGTGACATTTGCTTGCCGCCGGCAGGGTGCGCGGCGGTCCCTTGCGAATGACACGGGCCCTCCATACGGCTCCTACGCAACAATCGGGCCGATGGAGGGTTGCCGTGTCGGGGCCTGCCCGAGGAACGGTCCGAGCCGGCGGCGCATAGGCGCCAAAGGCGGCGGAAGAAGGCCCTTCACACCGAAAAGACTATCGGCTTCCGCTTACGCACTCTTGCGGTATGCCGCCCAAAAACTTTGTTCCCGGGCGGAGCGGGGATGGCGGTCTGCACAGCTTTGCCGCATCGCTGCCCGCATTTTCAGCATCGCGCCGTCCCGGTCCGGGGCGGAGGCGTTTTGTGCAAGCAATCGAGCGTGAGGGCGCAAGACGCTCGACCCGGCTCTCTTCTAGGCTTTGCCGGAATTTCGAACGAAGAAGAGCCGAAAGGGTGTAGCCCATGAAGATCGCTATCGTTTCCGGGAGCCAGCGCCCGGAATCGCAATCTCTGAAAGTCGCGCGCTACCTTGAAAAGCGCGTCGCGAAGTTATGCGAAGGAACATCGGTCTATCTGCTGGAGCTGGGCTCGGGCCCGCTGCCGCTTTGGGATCAGAGCATGTTCACCGGCGATCCCTCGCCGCTCAAGGAAGCTTGGGCACCCGTTTCTGCGGAGTTGACCGAAGCCGATGCCATCATTGTCGTGACGCCGGAATGGCACGGCATGGTGCCGCCCGCGCTCAAGAACTTCTTGCTCCTGTGCTCGAAGGAATTGGCCAACAAGCCGGGTCTTATCGTTTCGGTGTCCGCCTCGCTGGGCGGCTCCTATCCCGTCGCGGAGCTGCGCACCAGCGGTTACAAGAACAACCATATCTGCTGGATTCCCGATCACGTCATCATCCGCCACGTCTCGAAAATGCTGAATGGCGAGCCTTCCTCGGACGAGGAAAAGATGGTCGCCGGGCGGTGCGATCACGCGCTGCGCATTCTCGTGGAATATGGAAAGGCATTGAGGGCCGTGCGCGAAAGCGGCGTCACCGATTACGAGACCTATGCATTCGGTATGTGAGCCCGGCAGGTAGGGCGGCGCCCGCCGGTCAAAGCGAAGGGCGCTTCAGAACAAGTATCTGGCACGGCTTTTGGATAGGTTTGAGACAGCGACATATTTCCGGCAGCGGAGCCCCGCCGGGGCAATAACCGGACTTTCTGTAAGGATGAGTGCAGATGGACTACGAAATCCTTGAGATCAAACCGATGACGGCGAATATCGGCGCCGAGATTTTTGGTGTCGATCTTTCGGAGCCGCTAACCGATCCGGTCATTGCCGAGCTGCGGCAGGCCATCACCGATTATCAGGTCATTTTCTTCCGCGATCAGCATATCGACCATGACGGGCATAAGACGCTGGGCAAGGCCTTTGGCGAGCTGGCGATCCATAGCGGCGTGGCCGGCCTTGCCGATCATCCGGAAATCGTGGCGATCCATGCGGATGCGAACTCCAAATTCATCGCAGGCGACAACTGGCATTCCGACCTGACCTGCAATGAAATCCCGCCCATGGGCAGCATTCTCTATCTGCACACCGTGCCGGAAGTCGGCGGCGACACGCTCTTTGCCAGCATGTATGCCGCTTATGATGCGCTGTCGGACCGTATGAAGGCCTATCTTGATGGGCTTTATGCGGTACATGATGGAGAGCACGTCTATCGTCCGATCACGAACGATCCGGACAAGAAGTTCCCGTGCAACGAACACCCCGTCGTGCGCACGCACCCCGTATCGGGCAAGAAGGGCATTTTCGTCAATCCTTCCTACACCACCAAAATCGTGGGCATGAGGAAAGACGAAAGCGACGGCATCCTGCAGATGCTCTACAAGCACTGCTCCAACCCGAACTTCCAGGTGCGCTTCCGCTGGCAGCCCAACTCGATCGCCTTCTGGGACAATCGCTGCACCTGGCATCTTGCCGTCTGGGACTATTTCCCGCAGACACGCTCCGGTTTCCGCGTGACGATCGCCGAGGACAAGCGTCCCGCCTGAACGGACATGCACGAACGAAAAAAGGCCCGCCGGTGTGCGGGCCTTTTCATTTCTCGGGTCATTTCTCGGGGCGTGAATGACGTCACTCGCGTTCGTCGAAACCGGTCGAAAGGCTGATCTGCGCCCAGCGGGCTATCTCCGCCTGGAAAGCGCCAAGCTTCCGGCCGACATAGAAAAGTGCATCGGCCCCCAGCAGCAGGTGCAGCGGCGGTTCCTCCGCATCCGCGATATGCAGAATGGCGAGCGCCGCCTTCACCGGATCGCCCGGTTCCTCGCCCGCATGATCGGCGAAAATCCGCCGCGCCTCATGCGCGGTCTCGTTGTAATCCTCGATCTCGCGCGCCGTGAAGGACATGGATCCGCCGGCAAATTCCGTCCGAAGGCCGCCCGGTTCCACATTCGTGACCTTGATGCCGAGCGGGGCGACTTCTTCCGCCAGCGTCTGGCCGACGCACTCCATCGCGAATTTGCTGGCTCCATAGATTCCGGTGCCCCACCATGGCGCAAGGCCGCTCACCGAGGTGATGTTGATGATGCGGCCGGCGCGGCGTGCCCGCATATAGGGCAGAACCGACTGGATGACGGCAACCGCGCCGAAGAAATTCACATCGAACTGCGCCCTGATCTCATCCATGGACGCTTCCTCGACCGCGCCCACCAGCCCGTAGCCTGCATTGTTCACCAGGATGTCGATGGGACCGAGATCGGCCTCGATGCGCGCGGCGGTTTCCCGCACCGCCTCCTGCTCGGTCACATCGAGCAGATAGCCATGCGCAAGGCCCGGGGCGAGCGCTTCGAATGCCGCCCGGTCCTCTTCGCGTCGTACCGTGCCGGCGACATGATCGCCCAGCCGTAACGCGGCGAGGGCGACGGCGCGGCCGAGACCGCTGCTGACGCCCGTAATCCACCAAATACGCGTGTCGCGCTCTGTCATGGGATCCTCTCCCGTAAATTCGGAACTGACGGGAAAGCCGATCAGTAGGGTTTGTCGCCCTTCACCCAGAGGCGATGCATCAGGCGGTAATATTTGGTGTCGTCATAGACCGTGCCCGTATGCAGCGTGCAGCGATTGTCCCACATGAGAATGTCGCCGACCTGCCATTTGTGCCGGTGCACGAATTCGTCCCTTGTGACGAAATCCACGAGCTCGTCCACAAGCTCCAGCCCTTCCGGGTTGGGCATGCCGACAATCTCTTTCACCGTGCCGGTGCTCACCCAGAGCGCCTTGCGTCCATTGGCAGGATGCGTCCGGATAAGCGGATGGATGACATCGGGATTGGCCGCTTTCATCTCTTCGGAAAGCTCCATGCGGCCGAATTCGCGCGTGGACATCAGGTGCTGGTAGCTGTGATGCAGTTTGAGGCCGTCGAGCTCCGCCTTGCGTTCCTCGCTCAATGCGTTGTAGGCGGCGCACTGATCGGCCAGCAGCGTGTCGCTGCCTTCCGGCGGCACTTCCTTGGCATAGAGCATGGTGCACTTGACGGGTTCTTCCTTGTAGGAATAGTCCGTATGCCATCCGACGCCGTCATTATGGGCGCCGATCGGTTTCCCGTCGACTTCGCGATTGGAGAGAATGAAAATTTCAGGATAGCCGGGCAGCGTGAACTGTTTCTGCGTATGGCCTTCCGGCTGGCCGAAACGCGAGATGAACGACATCAGGTCGTCCGGCTCCATTTCCTGGCCACGCAGCAGGATGGCGCCGCGCTGGTTGAACGTATCCACGACCGCATCCAGCGTTTCATTATCCGCTGTCGTGAGGTCTACATCCAGTATTTCCGCGCCAAAGCCTGGTTTCAGCTCACGCAGTTTCAATTGAGGCGCCATGGTCACTTCATCAATCACTGTCACTTGGTTGAAGAAGGCTACTCATCTTCTATGAAGTGATCTTGTTTCGATGCGCCCAATCCTTTGCCGCACATGAAACGCGCGATCTGCCCCGGCGGCGCGAGTGCCGAACAATGCGGCAGAGAGGCGGGCAGGGCGAAACCGTCCATAAACGGGGTATGACTTTGCGAAAGTGACGAAATAGCCCTGTTTCATGCGGTGTTGACCCCGCCGCGGTCCGGCGCGTGGCCGTGTTTCCCGCAAGCCTGTTTGCGGCGAATGCGGCTAGGCGCTGCGTCTTTCTGCAATCAATCTGCCCCCTGAACGAGGGAACGCGAACGCATACTTGTCTGAATACGCCCGGCGCCTCGTCGGTGCCGAAATCGGTGGCAGGTCATGCCGTAGCCTTGGGGATAGAGGCTGACAAGAAGTCAGTTCCGGAGTGCCGAAAAACCGAAAAGTCAATTAAATCAACAGATTGTCCATCTGGCACGCCTATTGCTCTTCTAGTCCCTGCCGCTCATGCACCTTGTTGGTAGCGCGGCCTTGTTTGTGTGAAGGGGGCTTCTGGCATGCGAAGAAAATTACTTCTCTCCTCTGTTTCGATGATGGTGCTGATGATCGGCACCACGACCTTGCCGCGTGTTGTTCACGCGCAGGAAGCAGGTGGAGAAACCGCGACGGGTGACGACGTACCTGTGATGACCTTGTCCACCTCGTCTTCCGAGACCACGGATGGCGAAGCGGACGACGGCAAGAAGGCGGCCGAGATGGTCGTGATTTCCGAACGCGACAAGGCGGGGCTGCTGGAGCAACAGCCGAGCGACCTGCTTTTTGGTATCGACAAGCCGCTGCTCGAAACGGCGCGCTCTGCGACATTCGTCAGCGACGACACGCTTGACGCCTATGGTGTGACGACGGTCAACGACCTGGCCGCCGTATCGCCGGGCACGTTCACCGCGTCTTTCTATGGTGTGGAAGGCGCGCTGAATGTGCGCGGTCTTCTGGCCGAAACCTATTTCCACGGCTTCAAGCGCATCGAAAACCGCGGCACCTATCAGACGCCGCTTGGCTCCACCTCGCGCGTGGACATTCTGCGCGGCCCGCCCACGGCGAATTTCGGTCCGGGCAAGGTCGGCGGCTCGATGAACCTCGAGCCCAAGACCGCGAAGATTTCGGAAGAAGCCGGCTACCTCACCGACGTGACGGGCGAGGTCTCGGGCACTTTCGGGTCCTATGACAAGAAGAACGGCAGCTTCCAAGCCGGTATTCCGATGAGCTTCGGCAATACCGACGGCGGCCTCTATGTCTATGGCGAGATCGAGGATTCCGGCAGCTTCTACAATGGCATCACGCCGGAGCATCAGCTCCTGCAGACGACCGGCGATTTCGATATGAACAATGGCTGGTCGTTCAAGGTAGGCGGCATGTTCTACCATTCCGACGGCTATGTGCAGACGCCGGGCTGGAACCGTCTGACCCAGGACCTGATCGACAATGGTACCTACACCACCGGCCGCAATACCAGTGTCACGGACGCGAACGGCAATGGCTATCTCGACTATGGCGAGTTGCCGGCCGGCGGGCTGACGAGTTATCCGCAGTGTTTCGGTTTCTGTGACGCCGATCCCACGGCACGCACCTTGGACACCGGTGTCGGAACCACCAAACTGGACCCTAAAAACGTCTACATCAGCGACAGGGATTTCTCCGAGACCTACACGGTTACCTTGTTCGGGGATCTCGTTCACGAATACGCCGACGGCTCGAAGCTCAGGTTCCAGCTCTTCTTCGACTCGCTCGGCAATGAGCGTTTCGTGAGCTACGGCTTCCCGGCCGACTACGAAGCCTATACGGGCGAAGGGCGTCTCAGCTACACCGGCAGCTTCGCGCCGGATCTGGCATTCGTGCCGTTCACGCTCGACTACAATGTCGGTGTGTCCAACCGCTACTACTCGGCGACCAAGAAAGAGTCCTTCAACTATGGCGGCATCGCGCTCGATCGCCGCGACATCTCGGTCGGCGCCACGCCGAACGATACGCTGGGCTCTCCCTTCGATGCCGGGTCCGGCTACGGATGGGACAGCAATGTCGAGTCGAGTTGGAACGATGCCGGTATCTACGCCATGCTCGACTCCGACCTTGGCGGCGCCATCGATATCACGCTGACCGGCCGTTACGACTGGTATGCGGCGGAGACCATTGATCGCGGCACGCTCTGCTACTGCACGCCGGGGCATCAGTATAATGACGATGGGAAGTTCACCTACTCGGCCATGGCCATGGTGCCGTTGCCCTACGGCTTCCGTCCTTATGTGACCTATGCCAAGACCGCGGCCATCGAGTTCGGTCAGGCAGGCGACGTGGCCCCGGGCAACCTGGCTAATGGCTCCTGGCTGTCCGATGGCGACCTCACCGAGGCCGGCATCAAGCTGGAGGCCTTTGACGGCATCCTCACGGGCTCCTTCGCCGCCTATCGCCAGCACAGGACCATCTACGACACCGTCAGCGGTAGCGTCGATAAGACCGAAGGCAAGGGTATCGAGCTGGAGATGCGTTATCTGGCGACGGACAATCTGAGCTTCACCTTCGCGGGTAATGCTCAGCAGACCAAGATCCTCGGCAGCTACAACGCCTTCTACTACTTCCGCCCGTCCGACTTTGCTGGCACGCCTTATGCCGATGTGGCGACCAACTATGGCGGATCGCTGGCTGCCTACTCCTTCAGCGATATGGCTGGCGTCACGGGTAATTCCTACTACTCGGGCGAAATCGAAGACCGCCGTATTCCGGAGATCGTGGCGAGCCTGTTCGCGACCTACACCACGGACAAATACTCCTGGGGTCAGCTCGGGGCGACAGCGGGCGTAAGATACGTGTCGGAGACCGCCGGTCTCTCCGCCAACCCCATCCACTATCCGGACTACTACCTCGTGCAGGCCTCGGCCTATGCGGACTTCTATGACTGGAAAGTGCAGCTCAACGTCAACAACCTGTTCGACGAAGAGTACTTCACCCCGCTTCAGGATCTTTATGGCGACGTCGCCGCTCTGCCCGGCAAGGGCCGCGAGTGGCGTGTGACGGCGACCTATCGCTTCTGACGGCGAATGATGCGTGTGACGAGAAAGAGTATTGGAGGCAAAAGGCGCTATGAGTGAACTTCGTGACAACCTATATGCGTGGTTCGTCCTGCTGTCTTTCAGCCTGATGTTCTTTCTCGTCACCGCGACCACTTTCACCTCTCTCGGCGTGGTCCTGCCCGACATGGTGCGGGACCTCGGCTGGGACTGGACCTCGGCCGGTCTCGGTTTCACCCTGCTCGGTATCTCCTGCGGCCTGTCGAGCTATCCGCCGGCACTGATGATCCGCTACACCAATGTCCGTCTGACCGTCCTGTTCGGCGGCGCCATGATGGTGGCGGGCTTCCTCTGCCTCTATGAAGTGCAGGGCATCGGGATCTATTTCCTGGGAACGATACTTGCGGGCACGGGGTTTTCCTTCGTGGCGACGGTGCCCGGCACCTATGTCATCGCGCGCTGCTTCAAGAAGCAGTCCATGGCATTCGGCATCTATTACACATTGGGCGGTCTGGGCGGTATCGTCGGTCCACTGATCTATTTCACCGCGGTGGGCGTCTGGGACAACTGGCGCATGCACTGGATGATTGCGGCCGTCCTGACCGGCATCGCTGCGCTTATCATCGCGCTCTTCCTCCGCGAAGGCGAAGAGCAGGACAAGAAGGCCGAAGAGATCGCGAATGACGCGGTTGTCGATGCCGCGCCCGGCGTCCACATGACGAAAGAAACCTGGACCGTCGCGCAGGCGCTCCGCACGCCGCAGTTCTATATCATCACGGCGGCCTATGTTTCCTTCCTGCTCTGCGGCATCACGGTGAACAGCCTCTCCGTAGCGCATCTGACGGAGCATGGCGTGGCCATGGCGCTCGCCGGCAGTCTGCTCAGCGTCGAGGCTTTTCTCAATTCCGCAGCGCGCGCGGGCAGTGGCTTCCTTGGCGAGTTCTTCGAGCCGAAAAAGCTCCTCTTCATGTCGCTGATGTGCCTCGTGGTGGGCATGGTGGCGCTGACGCTCGGCACCAGCTTTCCTATTTTGCTGCTCTATGCGGCGGGGGTCGGTATCGGTTATGGCGCCACCTTCCTCGCCACCAGCGTGCTGCTGATGAACTATTTCGGGCGCGGCCCCTATCTCGAGCTTTTCTCGATGGTGAACGTGGCGGCGACCCTTGCCTCTTTCGGTCCGTTCATCGGCGGCTATGTGCGCGACACCACGGGGTCGTTCGTGCCGGCCTTCTTGCTCTTTGCCATCGTGCCCGCGGTGGTCGGCGGCGCGGTGCTGCTGATGCGCCCGCCGGTGCGAAGCGATGAAGGCGATGCGGCTGCCGAGGATCGGACTGAAGACGGGGGAGAAGAGGGATTGCGAATGGAGGCTGTCGGCTCGTCGAGCTGACGCCCCCGAATGACATGAGTAAGGACGGGACACGGTCGTCCCGTGAAACCAGAAACGAGAGTACCAAAATGACGAAGCAATTCGGCGTTTTCCTCCCCATCGCGAATGGCGGATGGATCATTTCCAAGAACACGCCCAAGCTGGACGCGTCCTACAAGCAGAACCGCGACGCGGCGGTGCTTGCCGACGAGATCGGGCTGGATTTCATCATGTCGATGATGAAATGGCGCGGCTTTGGCGGCGAGACAGAGCATTGGGGCACCTCGCTCGAATCCGTCACCATGATGGCCGGCATCGCCGAGGCGACGAAGAATGCGAAGATCATCGCTACGGTTCACACCCTGCTGCAGAACCCTGCCGTCGTCGCGAAGATGATCGCGACGCTCGACCACATTTCGGGCGGCCGCGCCGGGCTCAACATCGTGTCCGGTTCCTACAAGGACGAGTTCGACCAGATGGGCGCCTGGCCTGAGAACCTCGATCATGACGGTCGCTATCGTTATGCGGAGGAGTGGGCAAAGCTCGTCAGGACGATGTGGGAAAAGGACCATGTCGACTATGAAGGCGAGTTCTTCACCTTCAAGGATTGCGTCTCCGAGCCCAAGCCGATGTCGAGCCCGCGCCCTTATCTCATCTGCGCCGGGCAGTCGGAGCGCGGCCTGCGCTTCACCGTGCAGAACACCGATGCCTGCTTCATCGGCGGCAAGACCGCGGAAGACACGCTGCGCATCAGCCGCATGGCCCGCCGCGTTGCCGATGAATACAACGAGACGATCAAGGTTTTCGCCATGAGCACGGTCGTGTTCGGCGAAACCGACGAGGAGGCCGCTGAAAAAGTCGCCTACTACAAGGAAGGTCTCGATTGGGGCGCCGTGCAGGGCATGATGCGCTCCTACGGCATGGAAGCCGATGGCAGCTCCAGCGTGATGGGCGAGAAGGCGAAGGAAACCTTCATGACCCATGTCGTGCATGGCACGCCTGCGACCTGCCTTGAAAAGCTGAAAGAGCAGGTCGAAGGCTGCGAGCTCGACGGCGTCATGCTGATCTTCCCCGACTATGTGGAGGGGCTGAAGATCATGGGCGCCGAAGTGCTGCCGAAGCTCCGGGCTCACTTCGCATGACGGAGCTTGTGGAAAATACCTCGTCTGAGGGCATTGGCGATCTGAAGGCCTGGATCGCACCGGACCGGACGGCGCTGTGCGTGATCGACATCCAGGTCGATTTCGCCGCGCCGGACGGCCTGCTGGCGGGCTTCGGGGTGGACATGTCCGCCGTGCCGGCGGCAATCGCCAAGACCGAAGGTCTGATCGCCACCGCGCGAAAGGCGGGAGTGCCGGTGATTTTCATCGGCCTCTCCACCTCGCCGGAAACCGACAGCCCGTCATGGGGCGAGTGGATGCGCCGCCGCCATGGCGATCCGGAAGCGGAAAGCAATGTCTGCCGCGCCGGGTCGCCGGGCGCTGCCTTCTACGGTCCTCAGCCCCAGCCGGGCGACCGCGTGGTGCTGAAGCCGAAATACTCCGCCTTTTACGGCACGGACTTTGCGGATGTGCTGTGCGACGCGGGCGTGGACACGCTCGTCGTCTGCGGCCTCACCACGGAATGCTGCGTGGACTGCACGGTGCGCGATGCCTTCCACCGCGACTATCACGTCTTCATCGCGGATGACGCCTGCGCCGCCTATGGCGCGGATGTGCATGCGGCGGCGCTCCAGTCGCTGGAGCTCAATTGCGCCATCCTGAAAAAGACGGCGGACATCGAAGGCGCTTGGGAAAACAGCAAATGACCGATCTTCTGAATATCAAAATGCCGGCTCCCTATCAGGTGGGCGAAGAGGAGCGCGCCGCGCTCTCCGCTTCCATCGACAAGGACGAGCTGACGGAACTCGCGCTGGAACTCGGCAATATCCCGAGCCCGTCCCGCCATGAGGCCGAGGCGAGCAACTACGTCTTCGAGTGGCTGGAGCGCGAAGGCTTCACCCCGCGCAATGTCGGCGCGACGCCCGAGCGCCAGAATGTTGTCGGCGAATATGGCGGCTATGGCGACGGCAAGAACCTTCTCTTTACCGCGCATCTCGATACCGAAAGCCCCACCTGGGAGCCGGATCTCGATGCGGCGCGCTATCGTCCCGAGACGCTGGAAAACCGCGAATGGCAGGAATGCTGGCTCGAAGACGGCAAGCTCTTCGGCTATCCCATCGCCAATGATCGCGGGCCCATGAGCTGCTTTCTCATCGCGGCCAAGGCGCTGAAGAAGGCCGGCTTCGACCTGAGCGGCAAGCTTTATCTCACCGCCTGCCCGGGCGAAATCGGCCCGGAGCCCATCGAGGAGCGCCGCGGCGTCGATTATCTCGGCAAGGATATCGGCGCGCATTACCTTTTCCATCATGGCGGCGTCTCGCCCGATTTCGCCATCGCGGCGGAAGGTACCGATTTCGGTCTCACCTGGCAGGGCTGCGGCTATGTCGTTTTCCGTATCCGGATATACGGGCAGGGCATCTTCACGCCCATTCTCGATACGCCGGAAAACATGCTGGAACACCCCAACCCGATTTACCGGCTGGGCCCCATCATCGAGGCGCTGCACGAATGGGGGCGCACCTATCCGGAGCGTCATCGCTATGAAAGCGAAGGCGGCATCTCCATCCCGAAAACGCAGATCGACAGCATCCGCGCCGGTATTCCGCATTCCTTCGGGGCGGGAACGGAAGTCGTGTCGCTCTACACGGAAGCAGGCCTGACGCCGAAGCAGAAGGCAGCCGACGTGCAGCATGAGTTGACGGCGCTCATGCGCCTTTTCGATCTCGACGGCTTCGACATCGAGCCCATGGTGGTGCGCCACGGTTTCGAGGCGAATGCCGATGAGGTTGCGCCGCTCGTTTCCGCGGTGGGTCGGGCGACGAGCCTTTCTCTCGGCCGGCCGCTTGAGCGCGCAAACCCCGTCTATTCCTCCATGTGGCGCGATCAGAACGTCTTCAACATGCATCGCATTCCCGCCGTCACCACGGGCATGCCGCGCTGGCGGCCCACGCCGGACGATCTCGCCGACAGCGCGCTCATCTATGCGCTGACCGCGCTTTCGGTCTGCGGCCGGGCGGAAGGGCGGCGTAATGCCGACACCTACAAGCCCGTCTATGGCGACAAGCCGTTCTGAGGTCGCGCCCATGAACGCTCGATCGAACGCTCAATTGAAAGACAGGCGGGATATGGCCGAAATAGATGCGGATCTGTTCCGCGGCGCGCTGGGCTGCTTCGCAAGCGGCGTCACGATTGTCACCACGCTGCGGGACGGCGCCCCGGCGGGCACCACGGTCAGCGCCTTCTCCGCGCTCTCCATGGACCCGCCCCTGGTGCTGGTCAGCATGGACCGCGGCAGCAACACGCTCGCAGCCATTCGCGACGCCGGTTTTTTCGGAGTGAACATTCTTTCGGCAGAACAGGCCGGTATTGCCCGAAAATTCGCCTCTTCCAAAGGCGGACCGAAATTCGAGGGTGTGGACTGGCAGAGCGAAGTCACGGGCGCGCCGCTCTTTGCGGAGAACAGCTCCACGATCGATTGCGCATTGGAAATGGTTCACGACGGCGGCGACCACGAAATCCTTGTGGGGCGGGTGCTTTTCGTGGACTGCCCGGGCGAAACGGAACCGCTTCTCTACTTCAAGAGCGCGTTCCGGGAGCTGGTTTCGTCATGAAACGTCCCTGTCGCAAACGGGGTGATCTTACTGTTACGGAAACTGGTTACCGTGCAGACGCACCGCTCGGCCGGGAAGTGCGGAGCCGCAAATGATCGTGGCACCGGTTGTGCAAATGCGGGAGTGCCTATCGGCTGCATGCCATCGTTCCGGCATGGCGGGCGACAGTATTAGTTCGAGGAGTTGATTATTTGAGTTCGCTGGACTTTCGGGAAGGCCATCCGGGATCGAGCCGCGTTGTTGGGCTGGCGATTGTGCTGGGGCTGCATGTCGTGCTGCTGGCGGCGCTTGTCTTCGGGCTGGGCAGCAAGGATGAGGAAGAA
>NZ_NYVD01000119.1 GCF_002684405.1 Parvibaculum sp.
GCTCTTCCGATCTCCTGCAAGGACGGCTGGGACGAAATCCTGAAATACCAGCTCGACTACCGCTACCGCCCCTGCAATTTCGTGGAAATCATGCCCCGGCTTCAGGAGCATGTCGGGCGGGGGTGAAGAAGAACCGCGCCACGTAGCGAAAGCCCGACGAAAGCCCGGCGGGCCAATCGGTATTTCCTCTTGTCGTCAGGCTTTGGGCCCCCGGGGTCCGGTCATCCGGTCCTGGTGCTTTCCAGCAGCATCCGATGCGATCTATTCAGCAGCTCTCGCCCCGCCTGATCGAGACCTCCGCTTTTCTCTCTTGTAGATAGCGACGTGAACGTAAAAGAATTCAAATCCGATTCTTTGATCATGTTTCGATTGGTCTTGATAAAAATAGTTTCCAGCGGGCATATACTTCGCCCGAAAAAAGCATTCTCGAAAAGCGGGTCTCCCTCGCGCAAAGTATCTTCATATCCAAGGCTCCGCTTTCCCGTATTGAATTCCTCATATTGAGGAAGAAGCGAGCTAATCGACCAGCCTTGTTTGAGCACTTCCTGCGAAATTCCAATTTCATATCTTGCGATAACGTCTTCTTTTTCTAGAAAATCCTCAACATCATAAAACCCCGCCGCTACAAGGTGCTTGAAAGCCTTTGATGACAAGGCATAAGCAGTCGTTTGCACATGTATAAAAGGGGGTTCATAGTCAAATAGATCACCAAACCGAACCGAGAAACTTGAAGACACAGGAAGTATATTTATAGAACCCCCAACCATCACAATGGTATCAGACAGGCGCGAAAGAAAACCGTCATACCAAGGCATGGAAAAATATGTGGGCACAAAAGGGCCCCTCATTGAAGAATTTACAAACATATAGGCGTCATAGGAGAGATGATTGAACTGTCTTACGAATTCTACGACGCCACCAAAATCATGATTCTTATTCTTTATTTGAATATATTTTATGTTCTCATGGTCAGTAAGCGGCACCGAACAATCCCCTGATATGAACACAAAATAATCTGCCGCATCATCTACAGCTGTGTTCATAAAAAATACGAAATTGTCCCTGTAAGTTTCGTTTAACTCATAAAAATGGTATATTATGGCTACTTTTTCTATCATCTGTTTTCTTACCTACTTGGTCTTTTAAGCGGCAAAGTACACAAGTCCCAGAAAAGCAACCCGGCGTGTCCCCGGCTCAGGGGCCGGGATGACACGCTATGACGGCAAAACTACTCCGCCCGCGTCATCACATAGAACACGTATGAAAACTCGCCGATAAAGCGCTCGGCGATATCGATCTCGCGATACATCTCGTTGAAGACGGCCTTGACCTCTTCCACGCCCTCATATTCGCCCCAGCTTTTGCGGATTTCTTCCTTCATCGGACCGTAATAGTCCGTGAACCAGTCCTCTTTCGGCAGCACCGTTGTCGCCACGACGCGGTAGCCCGCTCGTTTCGCGGCCTCGCTATTGGTCTCGACCGTTCCCATGCCCGGATACATTTCGCGCCAATAGTCCCAGGCTTCGGGCGAAGGCGTATCGGTCAGCCAGGTGAGTTCGGAGACGACGCAGGCGCCCGCGGGCTTCAAATGCCGCCGCCAGGCGCGCAAGCCATCCTCGAAGCCCATCAGATAGATCGCGCCCTCCGACCAGATGAGGTCGAATTCCCCGTCGCCGAAGGGCAGCTCTTCCATGTCGGCGCGCTTCACCGTCAGCCGCTCGTCCGGCACCTCTTCGGCCACCGCGCGCGCATGCAGCTTGTCGAGAAAGGGCTCGAAAAGATCGACCGCCGTGATGCGGCCCTGTGTCAGGGGCAGCAGATCGAAGGCTTCCGGCCCCTGCCCGCAGCCGACATCGAGAATTTCAGGCGCGGGCGGCAGCTCCGGCACCAGCGCGAACGCCTCCGCCGTTGCGCGCGCACTGCCCGGCCCGTTGCGCGGCAGCTTCAACTGAATGTCGAGAAACAGTTTGAAGGGATCGACATCGCTCATTTGCGCTTCCGTCTTTCGGTCTCTTTCCAGCGGCGGTAATCCGCGCCGGTATCCACATCGTTCAAGGTGTCGGCAAGGGCAAGCGTCAGCCCTGCCCTTTCGATATTCGCCTTCGTATCGGCCAGCGTGTGCTCGCTCGACCAGCGCACATCCTCGAAGATTTCCGTCACGCGCGGAAAGCGTTTCATGCCGACAAGCCAGTAACCGCCATCCTCCGCCGGTCCGAGCACGGTATCGGCCCGGCCCAGCGCCGCAAAGGCGCGGGCGATATGATCGCGCGTAATGCCGGGAATATCGCCGCCGACGATCACCACCGGGCCCCGCGGCAGATCGCGAAAGAGCCGTCCCATCCGGTCGCCCAGATCTCCCGCCCCTTGCGCGATGCGCGGCACGCCCGCCGGCCAGACGCCCGTCTCATGCACCGCGCGATCCGGCGTCAGAGCCAGGACGGTCTGCCAGCGCGGATCGGGGGCGACGCGCCTCAGCAGATCGCCGCATGTCCGGCGAAAAAAGGCGAGCGCGGCCACATCGCCGATCTCGCGGGCAAGGCGGGTCTTCACCCGGCCGAGGCGCGGTGCCTTGGCCATGACCACGAGCTGCCTGTCCATGAAATATTCCGTTTACTGATAGATTCGGGCGATCAGCCGGGGCGGCACGCGCAGATAATAGAGCGTGAGGCAGGTGAAATTGCGCAGCATGCGCGCGGCAAAGCCGTCGCGGATATAGCGGTCCGGGCTCGTGACGGCGCGCGAGCGCAGCATCACCAGACGCCGCCGCCCGATCCGGCGCACGAGGTCCACATCCTCCATCAGCGGCATGTCGCGATAGCCGCCGAGCTTTTCGTAAAGCCGCCGGTTGATGAGCAGCCCCTGATCGCCATAGGGCAGGCGCAGGATCGCGCAGCGCAACGCCACCATGGTTTCCAGAAAGCGCGCCCAGCCGGAAAAATCGTCCAGCGTGAAACGGAAAGCGGCGGCGATCTCGGAGCTGCGGAAGCGTCCGGCCTCGACCTGCTCCAGGAATTTCGACACTTCTTCGTCCCAGCCCGTTTCCAGCACCGTGTCGGCATGGAGAAAGAGCAGCCAGTCGCCTTTCGCCTCGCGCGCGCCGGACGCAAGCTGGGGGCCCCGCCCCCGCTCGCCCGCTACCAGATGGGCGCCGGCCGCCTCGACCACGTCCAGCGTGCCGTCGGTGGAACCGCCATCGGACACGATGACTTCCTTCACGCGGCCGCGCACCACCGCGCCCACCAGCGGGAACATGGCGCGGGGCAGTTCGTCTTCGGCATTCAGGGTCGGAATGATCACACTCAACATGCGGGCCAATTAGCCATGGAGCGCAGTCACACTGCAAGGAAACTGTCCCCTGCCGGATAAATGTTCTTGTTCTGTTCTATCGTTCTGGTAGGATTTCCTCATGACGATGAGTCGCCACATAGCGCGTCCCGGCCGCACCGCCCGTCCCCACGCCAGT
This sequence comes from Parvibaculum sp., assembly GCF_002684405.1. Lineage (GTDB taxonomy): Bacteria > Pseudomonadota > Alphaproteobacteria > Parvibaculales > Parvibaculaceae > Parvibaculum. Next base: position 3,464 of record NZ_NYVD01000119.1, read on the forward strand.
TCCCCGATTGGCTCCAAGGCGGTGGCGCGGCCGTCCCGGCTCCCCAACGCCCCGTCCCCCGTACCCCAAGGCGTGAGCGAGCCCAACCTGCCCCCCGATGGCCGCCGTGGCCGGGGCGCGCTTACCAACCGCTCGGGCCGGTTCGAGCCGCGCGGCTATGAGCTGGAAGACGATGGCTGGGAGGGGCTTTCGGCCATCCCGGCGCTGAAGACCGAAGTGACGGTCGAGAGCCCGAAGACCATCATTACGCGCAACCAGTCGCCCGACATTTCCTTCGACCGCTCGATCAATCCCTATCGGGGCTGCGAGCATGGCTGCGTCTACTGCTTCGCACGGCCGACCCACGCCTATATGGGGCTGTCGGCCGGGCTCGATTTCGAGAGCCGCCTCTTTGCCAAGCCCAATGCGGCGCAGCTTCTGGCGCGCGAGCTTTCAAAGCCCGGCTATGAGGTGCGCCCCATCGCCATCGGCACCAATACCGACCCCTATCAGCCGATCGAGCAGCGCTACCGCATCACGCGGTCGATCCTCGAGGTGCTGTCGGCCTATAACCATCCCGTCACCATCGTGACCAAATCCGCGCAGGTGACGCGCGATCTCGACATCCTGTCCGACATGGCGGAACGCAATCTCGTCAAGGTCGCGATCTCGGTGACGACGCTGGATGCTAGGCTCGCCCGCAAGATGGAGCCGCGCGCCTCGACCCCGTCCAAACGCATGGAGGCGCTTTCCATCCTGTCGGAAGCAGGCGTACCGACGGGCGTGATGGTCGCGCCCGTCATCCCCGCCCTCAACGACAGCGAGATCGAACGCATATTGCAGGGCGCGGCCCATGCGGGCGTCGCGCAGGCCGGTTTCGTCCTGTTGCGCCTGCCGCTCGAAATCGCCGACCTCTTCAAGGAGTGGCTGGCCGAAAACGTGCCGGACAGCGCCGATCACGTCATGTCCCTCATCCGCCAGATGCGCGGCGGCAAGGAATATGACGCCGAATGGAGCCGCCGCATGAAGGGCACCGGCCCTTACGCCTGGCAGATCGCCCGCCGCTTCGAAATCGCCGCCCGCAAGCTCGGCCTCAACCGGATCAAGTCCGACCTCGACTGCACGCAGTTCATGGTGCCCGGCCGGGGCAAGCAGCTGGAACTGCTTTAGTTCTCCCTGCTTGTCATTGCCGGGCTCGACCCGGCAATCCAGCGCAACAATGCGCGGCAAATGCCGCTCTGGATGCCCGGATCAAAGTCCGGGTATGACAGTTGAGATTTGGCGAGGAAAATCACAAACTCCGCCCCATGCCGCGCCCCGCCAAACCGAAAACCACCACCACGCCCGACTTCGCCTTCGAGGAAGCAGCAGGCGCGCCCGCCGCGCTTGTCTGCGGCGTGGACGAAGCGGGCCGGGGTCCGCTGGCCGGGCCCGTCGTTGCCGCCGCCGTCATTCTCGATCCCGCGCATCTTCCGCCCGGCCTCAACGACTCCAAAAAGCTCACCGCGAAGAAGCGCGAGGCGCTTTACGACCTCATCCGCGATCAGGCGCAGGTCGGCATCGGCATGGCGAGCGTCAAGGAGATCGACCGCATCAACATCCTCGCCGCCTCCATGCTGGCCATGCGCCGCGCCGTGGCGGCCCTGCCCGCCGCGCCCGCCCACGCCCTGATCGACGGCAACCGGTCGCCGGAGCTTCCCTGCCCCGCCACCCCCGTCGTCAAAGGCGATGCGCGCTCGCTCTCCATCGCCGCGGCCTCCATCATCGCCAAGGTCACGCGGGACCGGATGATGGTCGAAATGGCCGCCGACTTTCCGGCCTATGGATTCGAGCGGCATATGGGCTACGGCACGAAACAGCACCTCGAAGCGCTCGAAAAAGCCGGCGCCTGCCCGCATCACCGAAAAAGTTTCGCGCCCGTCGCCGCCCTTGGAACCCAAGATATTGAGTCCGGGCCACCCCGAGAGACTCGATTTAGTGTCTCCGAATCCGTTAACCCATTGATTCCACAAAAATAATTGACGCCGATTCGCGACCTCGCCATGATCGCCCGCTCAAACGGGGCGACATGTAGAGGGGTTTCGAACGTGGCACGGGTCAGCAACGGCAAGGTGGAGTCCGCCGAGAAGATCATTCAGGGGAACTGCGTCGAGGCAATGAACGCCCTGCCGGCGAACTCCGTCGATCTGATTTTCGCGGACCCGCCCTATAACCTCCAGCTCGGCGGCGACCTCACCCGTCCCGACCAGTCCAAGGTCGATGCCGTCACCGACGAGTGGGACAAGTTCGAGAGCTTCGAGACCTATGATCGCTTCACGCGGGAATGGCTCGCCGCGGCGCGCCGCGTGCTGAAGCCGACGGGCGCCATCTGGGTCATCGGCTCCTATCACAACATCTTCCGCGTCGGCGCGAGCCTTCAGGATCTCGGCTACTGGATCATGAACGATGTCGTCTGGCGCAAGTCGAACCCGATGCCGAATTTCCGCGGCACGCGCTTCACCAATGCGCATGAGACGCTGATCTGGGCCGTGCGCGATGCCGACCAGAAGAAATACACCTTCAACTACGACGCCATGAAGGCGCTCAACGAAGACCTTCAGATGCGCTCCGACTGGCTGATCCCGATCTGCAATGGCGGCGAACGGCTGAAGGACAAGGACGGCAACAAGGCCCATGCGACGCAGAAGCCCGAAGCGCTTCTCCACCGCGTGCTGCTCGCCACCACCAACCCGGGCGATGTCGTGCTCGACCCCTTCTTCGGTTCCGGCACCACGGGCGCGGTCGCCAAGAAGCTCGGCCGCAAGTTCATCGGCATCGAGCGCGAGGCGAAATACATCAAGGTCGCGCGCGAGCGCATCCGCCAGGTGCAGCCCACCGCGCCGGAAGACCTCAAGGTCACGCAGTCCAAAAAAGCCGCGCCGCGCATTCCCTTCGGCACCATTGTCGAGCGCGGCCTGCTGGAACCCGGCACCAAGCTTTACGATCCGCAGCGCCGTCATGCCGCCCGCGTGCGCGCCGACGGCTCGCTCGTCTGCGCCGACGCCACCGGCTCCATCCACAAGATCGGCGCCCATGTGCAGGGCCTCGAAGCCTGCAATGGCTGGACCTATTGGCACTTCAAGACGGACGGCAAGCTGAAACCCATCGACATGCTGCGCCAGAAGCTGCGTGCCGAGATGGGCGAGGGGTAATCCTCATTTGTCATTGCCGGGCCCGCCCCGGCAATCCAGCGCAACAATGCGCAGCACGCGCCGCTCTGGATGCCCGGATCAAGTCCATGCATGACAAAAATAGGGTGTCATCCCGGCGAAAGCCGGGACCCAATCCACGTTTTGGCAAATGGCAATGCGAGTGGATCCCGGGAACAAGTCCCGGGATGACAGCCTTTGGTGAAACTACTTCCCCTTGAACAAAGGCCCCGCATCCGGCGCGGCATGCGCCGCGGCCTTTTTCATCACGGTCGGCAGGGCCTGCGTATCCAGCTCTTCCTCCGGCACCCAGATACCATCCGCCTTCTTCGCCTGCGCCGCGCTCGCCTCCGCGACGAAGATCGCAAGCTGCAAATGGAAATGCGTAAAGGTGTGCTCGACGAGCCCCGGCACGCGCGCCCATTTTGCGTTCACCGGCGCGGCGCCAAGCAGCGCATCCTCGTCGAGTTCCGCCTGCGTCCATTCCGTCGTCGGCACTTCCATCATGCCGCCCAGCAGCCCCTTGTCGGGGCGGCGGCGCAACAGCACCTCGCCCTTCCCGTTCCTTAAATAGAAGCAGGCCCCTCGCCGCGTGGGGCGGGCCTTCTTCGGCGCGCGGCGGGGCAGCGTTTCGGCAATGCCCTTTTCCAGCCCAAGACACCCGTCCGAAACCGGACAGCGATTGCAGGACGGCGATTTGGGCGAACATATCGTCGCGCCGAGATCCATCATGGCCTGCGCGAAGTCGCCGGGGCGTGTCTCCGGCGTCAGCGTCTCGGCGGCGGGGCGGATTTCCTTCTTGGCGTCGGGCAGCGGCGTCTCGATCGCAAAGAGCCGCGCCACCACGCGCTCCACATTGCCGTCCACCACGGTCGCCTTGCGGTCGAAGGCAATGGCGGCGATGGCGGCGGACGTATAGGGCCCGATGCCCGGCAGCGCCTTCAGCCCCTCTTCGGTATCGGGAAAGCGCCCGCCATGCTCTTCAGCCACCGTCACCGCGCAGGCATGGAGGTTGCGCGCGCGGGAGTAGTAGCCGAGCCCCGCCCAGGCCTCCATCACCTTGTCGCGCGGCGCGGCGGCGAGGCTTTCCACATCCGGCCAGCGGCTCACGAAGTCGCGGAAATAGGGGCCCACCGTCGCCACGGTGGTTTGCTGGAGCATGATCTCGGAAAGCCAGACGCAATAGGGGTCGGCCCTTGCGCCCTTGTCGCGGGCTTTGGGCCTCACACGCCAGGGCAGGTCGCGCGCGTGCACGTCGTACCAGGCCAGCAGCCTGTCGCTCACGCTCTCCGGTTTCCCACGCTTTTTCGCCGTTTTTCCCGCCATGCCTCCATATGTGGCGGGCGGGGCCTTCTCGTCAAACGCCTTGGCGACTGGCCTTGCGAAACGGTGATGTGCGTAGAAGGCAAATCCGAGTCAGAATGCGCGCCATGAACGAGTTGCTGGGAAACAGGATCGCCTCCAGGCGCTATTCCCCCGCGCCCATTGGCGGACGGGTGATGGAGGCTGCGCGCGACACCTTCAAAAAGCGCGGCTTCGCGCAGGTGCAGATCCTCTCCCACTGGCCGGAAATCGTGGGCGAGACGCTGGCGGAATATTGCGCGCCGGAAAAGCTCAGCTTTCCGCGCTTCTCGAAGGAAGAAAAACAGAAAGGCCCGTCCACCGGCGCGGTGCTGACGCTGCGCGTGGAAGGCCCGGCCGCGGTCGAGATCAAGCATCTGGAGCCCCAGATCGTCTCCCGCATCAACGCATATTATGGGTACGACGCCGTCGCCCGGCTGAAACTTGTGCAGGGCCCGCTGCCGCACAAGCCCGTCCGCAAGCGCCGCAAGATCAGGGCGCTGACGCCGGACGAACGAAAGAAGCTTGGCCAAGAGCTTGAATCGATACAGGAAACGCCTCTCAGGGGAGCGCTGGCCCGGCTGGGCGAGCGGGTCATCGGGGCCAATAAGGGCTGAATGCGAGTCCCGATTCTCGTCTGATGGCAACAGAAAGGATTCGTTGAGGGGGCCCCTCAAGGCCGCCATAATACGCAACATCTAGTGGGGACTAGCAGTCGTGAATCAAAATCGAGTTATCATCATCCTTGCCGCCATCGTGGTGGTCTTGGGCCTTGGCTATCTCGCCTACACCCAGTTCGGGGCGTCCGCGGAGGCCGAGCTGGCGTCGGCCGACGTCATGACGGCCGACAGCGCGCTGGAGAAGGAGCTTCTGGTTCCCGGCCCGCTCGGCGACATGACGATGGGCAAGAAGGACGCGCCGGTGGTCGTCATCGAATATTCCTCGATGACCTGCCCCCATTGCGCCGACTTCAACAGCCAGACGTTTCCCGAGCTGAAAAAGACCTATATCGACACCGGCAAGGTCTATTTCATTTCGCGGCCCTTCCCCTTCGACAGCGCGGCGACGGCGGCTTTCATGCTGGCCTTCTGCGCGGGTCCGGAGCGGTATTTCGGCTTTATCGACGTGCTGTTCGAGCAGCAGCGCCAATGGGTCCTCGCAAAGGATCCGATGGCCGCGCTGGAGAAGATCGCCCGGCAGGGCGGGTTCTCCAACGAGCAGTTCCAGCAATGCATGAAGAACGGCAAGGTTTTCGACCATATCTCCAAGGTCGCCAAGCGCGCGGCGGAGAAGTTCGAAGTCCGCTCGACGCCCACCTTCTTCATTAACGGCCAGATGGCTCAGGGTTTCATGACCTGGAGCCAGTTCCAGCCGCTGATCGAAAAGGCGCTGAAGGGCGAGGACATCACCCAGTCCGAGCCCGAAGGCGAGACCACGCCCGAGGAAAAAGCGCCCGGGGAAGAATAATTCAGCGGGGAGAGCGCGAAAGCTTGCGCCTCTCCCCTTGTTTCAACGCTAGAGAGACGAGCGAGCAACGCACGTGAAGTTCAACCGGCTACGCCTTTCCGGCTTCAAATCCTTTGTCGATCCGACCGACCTCATCATCGAGGCCGGGCTCACCGGCGTAGTCGGCCCCAATGGCTGCGGCAAATCCAACCTGTTGGAAGCGCTGCGCTGGGTGATGGGCGAGAACTCGTTCAAGAACATGCGCGGGTCGGGCATGGAAGATGTGATCTTCGCAGGCACCTCCGCCCGGCCTGCGCGTAACCATGCCGAAGTCGTGCTCTATATCGACAATGTCGATCGCACCGCGCCCGCCGCCTATAATGACTGCGAGGTGGTGGAAATCTCGCGCAGGATCGAGCGCGATGCAGGCTCCACCTATCGCATCAACGGGCGTGAAGTGCGCGCGCGCGACGTGCAGCTCTTCTTCGCCGACGCCTCCACCGGCGCGCATTCGCCCGCCCTCGTCCGGCAAGGCCAGATCGCTCAGCTCATTTCGTCCAAGCCGATCAATCGCCGCCGCATCCTCGAAGAGGCCGCCGGCATTACCGGCCTTTATACGCGCCGTCATGAGGCGGAGCTTCGCCTGAAGGCGGCCGAAACCAACCTCACCCGTCTCGACGATGTCGTCGCACAGCAGGAATCGCAGCTTGCGAGCCTGAAGCGTCAGGCCCGTCAGGCCGTGCGCTATCGCAATCTCTCCGGTCAGGTCCGCGAAACGGAAGCCATGCTGCTTCACCTGCGCTGGAGCCATGCGCGCGAAACGCTGGCCGCCGAAGAGCAGCGTCTTGCCGAAACCGATGTGCGCGTCGCCGACCTTACCCGCGAGGCCGCCGCCGCCGCGCGTCTGGAAGGCGAAGCCTCGCAAGGCCTGCCCCAGCTTCGCGAAAAGGAAGCGGAAGCCGCCGCGCGGCTGCATCGCCTCAATGTCGAGCGCGATAATCTCGATGCGGAGGAAACCCGCGCCAGGGAACAGGCAACCCGCCTTTCCGCCCGGATCGAACAGACCGACCAGGACCTTGCCCGCGAGCGGGGCCTGATCGAAGACACCAATGCCGCGATCGAAAAACTCGACGCCGAAACCGCCGAACTGAAAGCGTCCGAGGAAGGACAGGATCAGGCCAAGGCGGAAGCCGAGACCCGCGTTACCGAGACGCAGGAAAAGCTCAACAAGCACGAAAGCGAACTCGACCAGCTCAATCAGGAGATCGCGAAGCTCTCCGCCGAACGCAACAGCCTGGTGAAGTCGATCGAGAGCACGCGCCAGCGCATCGAAAAGCTGGAACGCCAGCTTGCCGACATCTCCCGCGAGCGCGACACCCTGTCGGATGCGGAAGAAAAGAAAGCCGCCATCGCCGCGCAGACCGCCGAGCTTGAAGAGGCGGCTGAGAAAGTGACGGCGTCGGAACGTCAGGCGCAGGAAGCGGAAGACGCCCGCAAGAATGCGCAGACCGCCGAAGCGCAGTCGCGCGAGCCGATGCAGGCCGCCGAGCGTGTGGTCGGCGATCTTTCCGCCGAGGCGAAGACACTGACCGAATTGCTCGCCGTCGGCGAAAGCGATCTCTTCCCGCCGCTGATCGACGCGGTGACGGTGGAACATGGCTATGAAACGGCGCTCGGCGCGGCGCTGGGCGACGACCTCGCCGTCCCCGCCGACGATGCCGCGCCGGTCCATTGGGGCACGCTGCCGCCTTTCGAAACGCCGCCGGCGCTTCCCGAAGGCGCGACGCCGCTTTCCTATTTCGTGCAGGCGCCACCCGCCCTTGCCCGCCGTCTGTCGCAGATCGGCATTGTGGTGTCGGAAGAAGACGGCAAGCGTCTTCATGCCACGCTGAAGCCCGGCCAGCGTCTGGTCACGCAGGACGGCGCGCTGTGGCGCTGGGACGGCTACACCGCCGCCGCCGATGCGCCCACCGCATCCGCCAAGCGTCTGGAGCAGCGCAATCGCCTCGCCGATCTCGAAGAGGAACTGATCGAGGCGCGCCGCAAGGCTGCCGATGCGCGCGCCGCGTTCGAGGCCGCGCGCCTTGCCGCGGAACAGGCCGCGCAGAACGAACAGGAATGCCGCCGTGCCATGCGCGAGGCGTCCCAGGCCCATAACCAGCTTCGCGACCGTCTGACGGCGGCCGAGCGGGCCGCCTCACAGCAGATCTCGCGCCTCGAAGCGCTTGCCGAAGCGCATGAGCGCATCACCGGCGATCTGGAAGAGGCCCGCAAATCGCTTGAGGAATCGCAAGGCGCGCTGGACGGCCTGCGCCCCGACGAGGAACTGCGCACGCGCGCGGGCGAGCTTCGCGATCTCGTCGCCTCGCTGCGGCTGGAACTTTCCGAAGCGCGGGCCCAGGCCGAGGGCCTTCGCCGCGAGGCGGAAGCCCGCACCCGGCGCCTTGGGGCGATCGGGCAGGAAAGCGCGGCATGGAAGCTTCGCGCCGACAATGCGACCAAACAGATCGAGACGCTGGAAGCCCGCCAGACCGAAGCCCGTGAAGAGCTTCAGACGCTGGAAGGCGTGCCTGCCCAGATCGAGGAAAAGCGCCGTTCGCTGCTGGAATATATTTCCGAGGCTGAAAAGGCGCGTAGCGAAGCCGCCGACCTGCTTGCCACCGCCGAGGCCCAGCTTGCCGAAACCGCCAAGCACGCCAAGATGACGCAAAGCCAGCTTGGCGAAACGCGCGAAGAGCGCGCCCGGATCGACGGTCTCGTCACCGGCGCCCGCGAGCGTCTGGCCGAATCGGAAGCGCGCATCCGCGAAGTGCTGGAATGCGCCCCGGAAGAAGCCCTCGCCCAGGCCAATCTCGCCGAAGGCGCGGAGCTGCCCGATGCCGACCAGATCGAAGCGCGCCTCGAAAAATACAAGCGCGAGCGTGAAAGCCTTGGCGGCGTGAACCTGCGCGCCGAGGAAGAAGCCCGCGAGCTGACCGAACAGCTCGAAGCGATGACGTCGGAACGCGAAGACCTCGTCAGCGCCATCGCCAAGCTGCGTCAGGGCATCGGCAGCCTCAACAAGGAAGGCCGCCAGCGCATGCTGGAAGCCTTCGAAAAGGTGAACGAGAATTTCGGCCGCCTCTTCACCCACCTCTTTGGCGGTGGCGAAGCGCATCTGAAGCTCACCGAATCGGACGATCCGCTGGAAGCGGGCCTGGAAATCATGGCCCGCCCGCCCGGCAAACGGCTTCAGGTCATGTCGCTCCTGTCTGGTGGCGAGCAGGCGCTGACCGCCATGTCGCTCATTTTCGCGGTGTTCCTCACCAATCCCTCGCCGATCTGCGTGCTGGACGAGGTGGACGCGCCGCTGGACGACGCCAATGTCGAGCGTTTCTGCGAGCTGATGGAAGAAATGACGCGCACCACCGATACGCGCTTCCTCATCATCACCCATCACGCGCTCACCATGGCCCGGATGAACCGGCTTTATGGCGTGACCATGCAGGAACGCGGCGTTTCGACGCTGGTTTCGGTCGATCTCGACACCGCCGAGCAGCTCCGCGAAGCCTCGTAAGGCCGAAAGCAAACATTACGCTACGTTAAGGCCCCACTTCGGCGGGGCTTTTTCGTGGACCCCGGAGAGCCTTTCGCAGACTCGGACACGACGTTTTTTCAGAAACCTGCGAAGGCCGATGCCGCGCCTGCGAAGATGCACAATTTTTCTTTTCAAATCAGGTACTTGGGACTGATAACCCTGTTCTTGACAGTCCATGCCCCCGCAAGTAGGGTGCGCGCGGCTTGAGGCGGGGGAACTGCGGAATTTTGCGGTCCCGGAGGCCTTTTCAGAAGGCGGAGAACGGGTTTTGGCGAACGATAAGCGCGACCCCTACGCTGTCGATGAGAAGGCCTTGTCCGATCTGGACAAGCGTATCCGGTCCGCGCGGAAATCGACGAAGGACCCCCGAAAACAGCCAGACGATGACGCAGGCGCGCGCCGGTCGTCCGATATGAGCCTCGCATTCCGCATGTCGTCCGACCTCGTGGCGGGCGTTCTTGTCGGAGCGTTTATCGGTTGGGGGCTCGATTGGATGTTCGGTACTTCTCCGTTCGGCCTCATCGTCTTTCTGGGGCTCGGCACCGTTGCCGGCGTCAGAAATCTGCTTCGTACGGTCAGCAGGATGTCCGACGAAGATGGCAAGGACAAGGACGGGCAATAGCCCGACGTAAATAAAACAGGGGCTTTGCGCCGTGGCAGCTGAATCCGGGTCTGGTTTCCCCGTCGATCCTCTTCACCAGTTCGTGGTGAACAAGATTTTCCCGCTGGAGATCGGCGGCATCGATGCCTCCTTCACCAATTCCAGCCTCTGGATGATCGTCGTTCTGGGCTTCGTTACCGCCTTTACCGTGATCGGCATGAGCCGGCGCTCCATGGTGCCCGGCCGGCTGCAATCCTCGGTCGAGATCTTCTACGAATTCATCGCCAACATGGTGCGCGACAATGCGGGCCATGATGCGCAGCGTTTCTTCCCGTTCGTCTTCACGCTCTTCATGTTCGTGTTCACCGCGAACATCATCGGCCTGTTCCCCTACGCCTTCACGGTGACGAGCCACATCATCGTCACCTTCGCGCTGGCGATCATGGTCTTCCTGGGCGTCACGGTGACGGGTCTCATCCTGCACGGGCCGAAATTCTTCGGCCTCTTCGTGCCGTCGGGCGTGCCGGTCTACATGCTGATCCTGGTGACGCCGATCGAGATCATTTCCTACATCTCGCGTCCGATCAGCCACTCCGTTCGTCTTTTCGCGAACATGCTGGCCGGTCACATCACGCTGAAGGTGTTCGCGGGCTTCGTGATTTCCTTTCTGGGCGCGGGCGCGGTCGGCTGGGCCGGCGCCGTGCTGCCCTTCGGCATGATCGTGGCGCTCACGGCGCTCGAATTGCTGGTCGCGGCGCTGCAAGCCTATGTGTTCGCGGTTCTTACCTGCATGTATCTGGGCGATGCGCTGCATCCGGGTCACTGATCCCGCGCGCTTCGCCTGTTAAATCATTGCGGCCCCATAAGGGGCCGCGCGTTTGAAAAACAAGAAATTTGTCGGGTCACTCCGGCCCGTCAGAGTTCCAGTTAACCCCGAAGGAGCAGAAGGTTATGGAAGCAGAAGCAGCAAAGTACATCGGCGCCGGTATCGCGTGCCTCGGCATGGGCGGCGCGGGCATTGGCCTCGGCGCGATTTTCGGCAACTACCTGGCGGGCGCGCTGCGCAACCCGTCGGCGGCTCAGGGCCAGTTCGGTAACCTGATCTTCGGCTTCGCCGTGACGGAAGCGCTGGGCATCTTCTCGCTGCTCGTCGCGCTGATCCTGCTGTTCGCGTAATCCCTCAGATCTTTTTCTCGGGGATTTAACGACTGGCTGGCCGCCTTTCCGGATTCGTCCGGAGGCGGCCACTGCCCGGTTAGGAGATACAAATGGCCACTGAGACGGCGCATCAGATCGTCGCCCAAAATGAACATGCCAACCCGACCGCCCACACGATGGAAGGTCAGGAAGCGGCTCATGGCGGCGCTCACGAGACCGGCTTCCCGCCATTCAATCCGGACTCGTTTTCGTCGCAGCTCATCTGGCTGGCGATCAGCTTCGGCATCCTCTATCTGCTGATGTCGCGCGTCGCCCTGCCCAAGATCGCGACCGTTCTGGAAGAGCGTCACGACCGTATCGCCGACGACCTCGATCAGGCGGAACAGTTCCGCTCGCAGACCGAGGAAGCGATCGCCGCTTACGAAAAGGCGCTCGGCGAGGCCCGCGACGAAGCCCACAAGATCGCCCAGGCGACGCGTGACGAGCTTCAGGCCGAAACGGACCGCCAGCGTCAGGAAGTCGAAGGCGAACTCGCCGTGAAGATCGCCGACGCCGAATCGCGCATCAAATCGACCAAGGAAGCGGCCATGGCCAATGTCCGCGAGATCGCCGCCGATGTCGCCGGCAGCGTGGTGACGCAGGTTCTTGGCGAAAATGCCGACGCGGCCGCTCTCGAGCGCGCCGTCGACGCGGAAATCAAATAGGGAGAACGTCCATGCTCATGCAAGGTGAATTCTGGGTTCTCCTCGGTCTGATCGTTTTCATCGGCATCATCATCTATATGCGTGTGCCGGCCATGCTGACCAAGTCGCTCGACGAGCGCGGCGCCGGCATCGCCAAGGAACTCGACGAGGCGCGCCGCCTTCGCGAGGAAGCCCAGCAGGTGCTGGCCTCCTATCAGCGCAAGCAGCGCGAAGCGATGAAGGAAGCCGAAGACATCGTTGCCCAGGCCAAGGTGGAAGCCGAAGCCATGGCGAAGGAAACCCGCGAAAACCTCAACGCGCAGGTCGAGCGCCGCACCCAGATGGCGGAGCAGAAGATCGCGCAGGCCGAGGTTCAGGCGATGAACGAAGTTCGCGCCGTGGCCGCCGATGTCGCCATCGAGGCCGCCCGCCGGCTGATCGCGGAAAAGGTCGACACCTCCAAGGATGCCGAGATCATCGAAAAGTCGATCGCGGATCTCACGACCAAGCTGCACTGACGGCACCGACATACAGACATCGGAAACCCCGCCCTCGGAAACGAGCGGCGGGGTTTCTCTTTGGTGCCCTCCCACCCCTCCCCTCATGCCTTCCATCCCCCGACGCGACGGGGCAGGATAGGACTTCACATCGGGGAGAGGGGCACATGCTGTCCGACTATCAGAAGACCGAGTTCACCCATGAGGGCGTAACCAAACCCGTCTATGCGCGGGGGATGGGCCCCGCCGTCATCGTCATGCATGAAATTCCCGGCATCACGCCGGAAGTCGTCCGCTTCGCCGATTGGGTCGTCGATGCGGGATTTCGCGTCTATATGCCGGAGCTTCTGGGCGAGGCGGGCCGACCCGTTTCGCGCAGCTATGTGCTCCGCTCCATGGCCAAGCTCTGCATCAGCCGGGAGTTTCATATTCTCGCCTCGCACAGTTCGAGCCCGGTCACCGACTGGCTGCGCGCGCTTGCCCGCCACGCGCATGAGGAAGCCGGCGGCAAGGGTGTCGGCGCGATCGGCATGTGTTTTTCCGGCAATTTCGCCCTTTCCATGATGATGGAACCCTCGCTGATGGCACCGGTGCTGTCGCAACCCTCCATGCCCTTCCCGCTCGGCGCGGCACGAAAGGCGGCGCTGCATGTCTCGCCGCAGGAATGGCAATGCGTGAAGGATCGCTGCGCGCCCATCGAGGAAGGCGGACGGGGCGACAAAATCCTGGGCCTGCGCTTCAAGGGCGACCGGCTGAGCCCGCCGCAGAAGTTCGAGACGCTGCGCCGCGAACTCGGCGATGCGTTCGAGGGCATCGAACTCGACGACAGCACCGCCAATCCGGACTCCATCGCGCCCCAGCCGCACAGCGTGGTGACGAACGACCTCATCGACCGCGACGGCGAACCGACAAAGGAAGCGGCCAGGCGCGTGATCTCGTTCTTTCAGGAGCGGCTTCTCTCCGCCTGACACCATACCAGGTGTCATCCCTCCACCAACCGCACTTCCGGCCACTTCTCTTTCCACCTCGCCGCCTTGCGCGCCAGTTCGTCCGCATCGAAATTCGCAACCGGGTTGGGACGGATCACCATATCTTCAACGTCGCCGAATCCCTTTGGCGCGTAGATCTCGCCGCTTGCGGAAATCCCCACCATGCAGGCCGGCGCGAGGAAGCGGTCGATACCCTCCGTCGACCGGGCAAGCGGCGGATAGGGCCTGCCGAATTTCTCCTCATACCAGAGATGCACGCGCGCCTGATTGCGGATTTCGACCTCCGCGCCGAGATCGGCGAACATCTCCTGCCCGCGCCTGATCGCACGGTCCTCCGCCTCCCATGACGTATCGGGATCGAAATAGAAGATGTCGTAATCCTTGATGCCATAGCCCGGCACACGGCCCGTCAGCGCGTTCCACACGGTCTGGAAGAGGCTCCCCGACACGAGCCAGCTATCGGCAAGCCCCAATTCGGGCAGCGCGGCGAGGATCGCGCGGTTCGCCGCATTGGTCAGCGCCAGTTCGGTGAAACGCGCCTCGTCCATCACTCCCTCTCCGACAGCTTCCGTGTGATCGCCTCGAACAGCGCGATGGTCTCGTCCTCGCGGAAGCTCGTCTCGTCATTGGTCTGGCCATACTCGCTATTGGCCGATGTCTTGACGATGACGAGATCATGCGCCGGATCGACATAGATGAACTGGTTGTAAATGCCGACCGCCGCATAAGGACCCTCCGCCTTGCGCGGCAGCCACCACAGATAGCCATAGCCCCACACCGTGTCGGAAATATCCTGCTTGCCGGGCATGAGCTGCGGCGCATCCGGCGTATGCGATGCCGTCACCCAGTCCGCCGGCACGATCTGCTCGCCGTTCCATTTGCCGCCGTTCAGATAGAGAAGACCGAAACGGGCATAGTCGCGCAGGGTAACGTTCACCCCGCCGGCGGCGAGCTCCATGCCGGTATCGTCCAGCACCCAATAGCCGTCATGCTCGGCGCCGATCTTCGACCAGATCTTTTCTTCCAGATATTCGCTCGGGCCTTCGCCTGTCGCGCGCAGCAGCACAAGGCCCAGCATCTGCGCATCGAGGCTGTTATAGAGGTTCACCTTGCCCGGCTCGGTCGCGCGGCCCAGCGTCTTGGCGAAATTCACCATGGAACTGCCAAAGGCGAGCGCCCGGCCGAATCGCGAAATGTCGGAGTCCGGATCGCTGTAATCCTCGTTCCAGGCGACGCCCGACGACATTTCCAGCGCATTGCGGATCGTCACCCCGTCATAGCTCGTGCCTTTCAGCTCCGGCGCATATGTGACGAGCTGGTCGTTCACGCTCGCGATCTTGCCCTCCTCGATGGCAATGCCGATCAGCGCGGAAATGAAGGATTTGCCGACGGACCATGAAATCCAGCGCGTGTCCCGCGTGTTGCCACGCCAGTAGTTTTCATAAGTTACCCGGCCATTCTTCACGACCAGAAGGCCGGTCGTGTCGGTGTCGTCGAGGAAACCCTGCGTATCGCGGCTCTCGCCGTCATAGGCATAGGTCACGGGCAGGTCGATCTCATCGCCCTTGGGAAGATCGGAGACGGGCCCCTGACGATGGAACACCCGGACCGGGAAATAGGCATCCATATTCCGGAAGCGCTGGACCTGCTCCTGACCTGAGAACATGCTGGCGACGAAGCGCGCCCGCTGGATGTCCGGCCATTTCCACACGCCGACCGCCGCAGCTGCCGCCACAACCGCGACGCCTGCGCCTATGGCGATCTTCCATCCCGTCTTCATACCGTCCCCCCGGTTTTTCGTTTCTTGCGGACTTCAGTCTAAACAAAAACCGCCGGCACAGAGCCGGCGGTTTTCATGTCGAGTGCCGTTTTATCCGGCGGCTTTTTCCGCCGTCGCCTCAGTCGGCGGCTTGCGCCGGCATTTCGGGCTGCCAGCGCAGGATGGGCTTTCTCGCCGCCGCCGTTTCGTCCAACCGGCCGCGCGGGGCGAAATGCGGGGCGCCGGTGAAGCGCTCCTTGTCGTTCGAGCCGGTCGCCGCCACCAGATCGCGCAGCGTGGCGATGAAGAGGTCGATGCCCTGCTTCGACTCCGTTTCCGTCGGCTCGATCAGGAGCGCGCCATGCACGACCAGCGGGAAATACATGGTCATGGGATGGTAGCCCTCGTCGATCATCGCCTTGGCGAAGTCGAGCGTTTCGACGCCCGTGCCCTTCAGGAAGCGGTCGTCGAACAGCGCCTCATGCATGCACGGGCCCTCATAGGATGCGCTCATCACATCCTTGAGCGAGGCCAGCACGTAATTGGCGTTGAGCACGGAATCTTCCGCCACCTGACGAAGCCCGTCTGAGCCATGGCTCATCATATAGGCGAGCGCGCGGACGAACATGCCCATCTGGCCGTGGAAGGCCGTCATGCGGCCGAACGGCGTGGTGCCGTCGGCTTTCGCCTCGTCTTCGGTTTCGATGAGGTCGTAAACGCCGTCCTTCTGCACCACGTAAGGCAGCGGCACGAAGGGGGCGAGCGCCTCGGAGAAGACCACGGGGCCTGCGCCCGGTCCGCCGCCGCCATGCGGCGTGGAGAAGGTCTTGTGCAGGTTGATATGCATCGCATCGACGCCGAGATCGCCGGGGCGCACGCGGCCCACGATCGCGTTGAAGTTCGCGCCGTCGCAATAGAAATAGGCACCCGCCTCATGCACGGCCTTGGCGATCTCGATGATGTCGCGCTCGAACAACCCGCATGTGTTCGGGTTGGTCAGCATGATCGCGGCAACATCCGGCCCGAGCTTTTCGCGCAGCGCTTCGAGATCGACGCGACCATTGCCGTCGCCATTGATCGTGTCGACCTTGTAGCCGAGCAGCGCGGCGGTGGCCGGGTTCGTGCCATGCGCCGATTCCGGCACCAGCACGCGGCGGCGCTGTTCGCCCTCGCCCTTCGCCTCGATGGCGGCACGAATGGCCATCATGCCGCACAGCTCGCCATGCGCGCCCGCCTTGGGCGACATGGCGACGGCAGGAAGGCCCGTCAGCGTCTTCAGCCAATGCGCGAGCGTATCGATGAGTTCCATCGCGCCCTGCACCGTCTGTTCCGGCTGCAGCGGATGCACATCGCCGAAGCCCGGCAGCCGCGCCATCTTTTCGTTGATGCGCGGATTGTGCTTCATCGTGCAGGAGCCCAGCGGATAGAGCCCGGCATCGATGGAATAATTCTTCGACGACAGCCGCACGAAATGGCGCACCACTTCCGGCTCCGACAGACCCGGCAGGCCGATGCGGTCCTTGCGCTCCAACTTGCCGAGCTTCGGCTGGTAGCCTTCCGGCTCGTCGAAATCGACGCCGCATGCACCGGGCGTGTCGCGTTCGAAGATCAGCGGCTCTTCGAGTTCGAGCCCCTTGTTCCCCGTGAAGGTCGTGCGTTCCGCACCGGCGCCGCTTTCCGCGAAACTTGTCGGACGGCCCTGCTTGTTCATTCCGGACATTAGAGCACCTCCTTCATCGTCTCGGCGAGCGCTTGTGCATAGGCGTCGCGATCCGCATCGGTGTTGATTTCGGTCGAGGCGACGACCAGCAGTTTTTCAACCGATGGATCGCCATGAATGAGGCGCGAGGCGGGTACGCCGCCCAGCACGCCCTTGTCGGCCAGCGCATCGACCACCTTTTTGGCGGGGGCCTGAAGCCTCAGCGTGAACTCGTTGAAGAACGCCTCGTTCAGCACGTCCACGCCGTCGATGGCGTCGAGCTTTTCGGCGAGCTTCACCGCATTCGCATGGTTGATGCGCGCCAGCCGCGTATAGCCCTCTTCGCCCAGAAGCGAGAGATGGATGGTGAAGGCCAGGCAGCACAGGCCCGAATTCGTGCAGATGTTCGAGGTCGCCTTCTCGCGGCGGATATGCTGCTCGCGGGTGGAGAGCGTCAGCACGAAGCCGCGCTTGCCGTCGCTGTCCAGTGTCTCGCCGCAAAGCCGGCCCGGCATCTGGCGCAGATATTTCTGTTTCGTCGCGAAGAGGCCGACATAGGGCCCGCCGAAATTGAGGCCATTGCCCAGAGACTGCCCCTCGCCCACCACAATGTCGGCGCCCATATCGCCGGGCGGCGTCACGAGGCCGAGCGAGACGATTTCCGGCACCACCGCGACGAGCAGCGCGCCCTTGGCGTGGGCGGCTTCGGCAATCGGCGTCAGATCCGCCAGCTCGCCGAAGAAGCCCGGCGTCTGCACGACGACGCAGCTCGTTTCATCGGTAATGCGCGAGATGATGTCTTCCGCCGCGCCGGGCATCACGGGCGGCATGGTTTCCAGCGCGAAGTCGGCGAACTCCGCCAGGTTGTGCACCACCCCCGCATATTGCGGATGCAGCGTCCCGGAGAGCACGGCCTTCTTGCGCTTGGTCACGCGGTTGGCCATCAGCACCGCCTCGCCGCAGGCCGTCGAGCCGTCATACATGGAGGCGTTGGCCACTTCCATGCCGGTCAGCATCGCGACCTGGGTCTGGAATTCGAAGAGATATTGCAGCGTGCCTTGCGTCACTTCCGGCTGGTAGGGCGTGTAGGAGGTGAGGAACTCGGAACGCTGGATCAGGTGATCCACCGAGGCGGGCACATGATGGCGATAGGCGCCCGCGCCCACGAAGAAGGGCACGTCTCCCGCAGCGACGTTTTTCGCCGCCATTTTGGAAAGGGCGCGTTCGACTTCCAGTTCGCCTTGCCGTTTCGGCAGGTCCACCAGCCCGTCGCGGCGCGCCGCTTCCGGCACGTCGCGGAACAGCTCATCGACGCTTTTCGCGCCGATGACGCCCAGCATCTCCTGTCGGTCGGTATCTGTCAGCGGAAGGTAACGCATAACTTGATGCCCTTTAATTTGCACTACTGCCCTTGTCGGGACGTGGACTGAACGACGCCTCAGTCAAGCCCGTCGCAGAATTCCTTGTAGGCCGCTTCGTCCATCAGCTTGTCGAGTTCCGAGGTGTCGGAAAGCTTCAGCTTCACGAACCAGCCATTGCCCATCGCGTCTTCATTGACGCCGCCGGGCTCGTCTTCCAGTGCGCCGTTCACTTCGACGACTTCGCCGGAGACGGGTGCATAGACTTCGCTCGCAGCCTTCACCGATTCCACCACCGCGGCTTCGTCGCCCGCGGCCAGTGTCTTGCCGGTTTCCGGCAGCTCGACGAACACCACGTCGCCAAGCTGTTCCTGCGCATAGTTGGAAATGCCGATGGTGGCCACGTCGCCTTCGACGCGAACCCATTCATGCTGGTCGGTAAAACGAATATCGCTCATGGGATCCCCTGATTATCCTCTTGCTTCGCGAGCGCCGACCCTGCAGTGCCGGCAATCGTCCGTGAACTTACTTTCCGCGGTAGAACCGCTTTTCGACGAACGGCATCTTCGCCACGCGGGCGGGCCGCGCCTTGCCGCGCACCACAAGCTGCAACGGCGTGCCGTCCTTGGCGAAATCGGTTTCCACATAACCCATCGCAATCGGGCCGCCCACGCTGGGGCCGTAGCCGCCGCTGGTAACGACGCCGATCTTGTTGCCGTCCATATCGGTGATGTCGGTGCCCTCGCGCGCGGGCGCCTTGCCCTCGGGCAGGATGCCGATGCGCTTGCGCGACACGCCGTTTGTAATCTGGCCAAGCACGATTTCCGCGCCGGGAAATTCGTCTTCCGCGCGGCGGCGTTTGGAAATCGTCCAGGTCAGCGCGCCCTCGATGGGCGTCGTGTCCTCGTCGAGGTCGTGGCCGTAGAGGCAGAGCCCGGCTTCCAGGCGCAGCGAGTCGCGCGCGCCAAGGCCGATGGGCTTCACCCGCTCATCCGACAGGAGCTTGCGCGTCAGCGCTTCGACCTTGTCGGCGGGCACGGAAATTTCAAAGCCGTCCTCGCCGGTATAGCCCGACCGGCTGACGAGGCAGGCCGCGCCGTCGATATCGGTTTCGTTCACCGTCATGAACGCCTGATCGGCGGTTTGCGGCGCCAGCTCCGCCATGGCGGCGGCCGCTTTCGGGCCCTGAAGGGCGATGAGAGCACGGTCGGCCAGCACGCTCAGCGTCACGCCGGCGGGCATGTTCGCCGCGATATGCGCGAAATCGGCGTCCTTGCAGGCCGCGTTGACGACGAGGAAGAGCTTGCCGTCATTTTCCGCGCCGGCCATGCGGGTGATCATCAGGTCGTCGCGAATGCCGCCCTTCTCGTTCAGCAGCAGTGTGTAGCGCGTCGAGCCGGGTTCCAGCACCAGCACGTCGCCCGGCACCAGCTTTTCCATGGCGCGCGCGACCGTCTCGTGATCGGGACCGGTCAGAAAGGCCTGCCCCATATGCGACACGTCGAACAGCCCCGCGGCCTGGCGCGTATGCAGATGCTCGGTCAGCACCCCGTCCTTGTACTGGACAGGCATGTCGTAGCCGGCAAAGGGCACCATCTTGGCGCCCAGTTCCACATGGAGCTCATGGAGCGGGGTGTTCTTCAGGGGCGCCTCAGCGCCGGTATCGGCTATTGCTTCCGACATATTCAGGGCTCCGTCTCTCCGTTTCGCGTCCACCACCCTTACGGGCTCTCGTGGAATCGGGGTGGCAGCACGCCTGCACTCGCGTGCCTGGCAGCGCCCCACTCTGTCGCGGAACCTGAGAGATTTCGCGGTGCCCGCCTTCAAAGGTGGCCGCCGCTTACGCCCTTCGGTGAGACAGGCCGCTTATGGCCTGTCTGCTTTCCAGAGTTTCATCCTTCTGCGGTCCTCGTTGCCTGAGAGTTTCCGGGGCGGTTGCTCCTTCGGCGCCGAGGGTAAAAACACACCCTCGAACTCTCCCGCAGAGATCATCTGTATGTAGGGGGATATTTGTCCGAAATCGCCCGGGAGTCAATCCGAGAACTCGAAAAATGCATAAGTTTCAGTGGGTTAGTGAGGAAATAACGATATAAAAATACCTTTATTTCAATGACTTAGCGATATTTCCCGAGGCCATGAAAAAAGCCCCGGCGAGACCGGAGCTTTTTCGCTTTTAACGGTTATCCCGCGACTCACCGGATGGGAACCGGCGCGACCCGGCGATTATATGCCAGCTGGTCCTGGGAAAGCTGAAAACCGACAAGGATGTAATAGATCCGTCCATCGGCGCCCTTGCCATAGGGCACCACATTGCCTTCCAGCATCTTGGTGAAGCGCACCTTGGTCTCGCCGGGGGCGAAGGTGACGGGCAGCGTCATCGTCTGCTTCTTCACCAGCTTGCCGAAGCGGCGCGTCACCGCCATGAAAACCGGCAGGTTCTGCGTCCGCGAGGTCGCGCCCGGGCCAAGCTCGGCCACGCCGTCAAAGGCGATGTCGAAGGTGATGGTGGAGTCGGAGAGATTGTATTCGCACTGGGTCACCACCTTGTTCAGTTCGGCCCGCACCGCCACATCGGTGATGTCCTGGCCGCTGCCGTTGAAGGCGGTGATGCGGTCGGCCTGGTCCAGCACGCCGACATTCGGGCAGGGATAGGCGGCGGTGCCGCCCTCTTGCGTGCTGCCGCCAAAGCCCAGCATGCTGCCGATGCCGGAGGTCGCGTACCCGTCATCGTCGGTGCTGCAGCCGGCGACGAGAAGCGTGACGGACAGGGCGGCTGCAAGTGCGGCCGTGCGGCGCAAGACGTTGGAAAACGGCATGAGGTCCTTACCCGAGTTGGTATTGAGTGAAATCCCGATTGAGCGTCGGCCTTGTTCCGGGGCGGAACGAAAGCCATATCCCTGACGATGCAGGCTCGAGCGGCAAGGCGTAAGCCCCGGGCGCGGCCTTTCTTGACTTTGGCTGCCCGCCCCCCTCTATTACCGCGAACAAGGCCTTTCGCCCTTGCTTTTCAGTGGCTTGGGGAGGCCCGACGGGGTGCTTGAGGCCGAGGGCCGCAGCGCCGAAACTCTATCGGGTTGCTCGCGCCATCACAAGCAATTGCGCGCGGAAAGCACCTGCAATGAAGCGCCCGTATTTCTGCCGATCGGACGGACGAGATGAACGCCAAACCCGAGCTTACCCTGCTTCTGGCAAGCCCGCGCGGCTTCTGCGCCGGGGTGGATCGCGCCATCCAGATCGTCGAACTGGCGCTGACGAAATTCGGTCCCCCCGTCTATGTCCGCCATGAGATCGTGCATAACCGCTATGTGGTGGAATCACTCGAGGCCAAGGGCGCCGTCTTCGTGGAAGAGCTGAGCGAAGTGCCCGAAGGGGCGAAGGTCATCTTCTCCGCCCATGGCGTGCCGAAATCGGTCCCGGCGGAAGCGCAGTCGCGCGAGCTCTTCTATCTGGACGCCACCTGCCCGCTCGTCTCCAAGGTCCATGTGGAAGCGGAACGCCATCACAATGCCGGATTACAGGTTCTGCTGATCGGCCATGCGGGCCACCCGGAAGTGATCGGCACGATGGGCCAGTTGCCGGACGGCGCCGTCACGCTCATCGAGACGGTCGCGGATGCCGAGGCCATTGCGCCCGCCGACCCGTCGAAGCTTGCCTATATCACCCAGACCACGCTGTCGGTGGACGACACTTCGGCCATCGTCGCCGCGCTGCGCCGCCGCTTCCCCGACATTACGGGGCCGCACAAGGAAGACATCTGCTACGCGACCACCAACCGGCAGGACGCGGTGAAGGAGATCGCGCCGCGTTCGGATGCGCTGCTCGTCATCGGCGCGCCCAATTCGTCGAACTCCATGCGCCTCGTGGAAGTCGCCGAGCGGGTGGGCTGCCCTTACGCGGCGCTGGTGCAGCGCGCGGAGGATATCGACTGGGCCGCGCTCCGGCCCGTCCTGAAGGATGGCGGCACGATCGGCCTGACGGCGGGCGCCAGCGCGCCGGAAGTGCTGGTCGAAGAAGTGATCGACGCCTTTCGCGAGCATTATGACGTCAAGGTCGAGACGGCTCTCATTCGCGACGAAGCGGTGCAGTTCAAGCTGCCGCGCGTCCTGGCAGAATAGGCGGCGCGCGGATGGCGGTTTACACGGAAGTCGGCGACGAGGAGCTGCGCGCCTTTCTGAAGGACTACGAGATCGGCGACGTGCTCTCGCTCAAGGGCATTGCGGAAGGCGTGGAGAATTCCAACTTCCTGCTCCATACCGACAAGGGCAGCTACATCCTGACGCTCTATGAAAAGCGCGTGGCGGAGAAAGACCTGCCCTTCTTTCTCGGCCTGATGAACCATCTCTCATCGAACGGTCTTCGCTGCCCCACGCCCATTGCCAACCGCGAGGGGCGTATGCAGGGAGAGCTGGCCGGCCGTCCCGCCGCCATCATCAGTTTTCTCGAAGGCATCTCGGTCAAGCGGCCGCTGGCGCGCCATTGTATGGAAGTGGGCGCGGCGCTGGCGCGGCTTCATCTGGCAGGCGCCGATTTCAAACTAACGCGCAGGAATTCGCTCAGCGTCGACGGCTGGCGGCCGCTTTTCGACTCCTGTCGCGAAGGCATTGCGGCCTTCTCGGGCGGCCTCGACACCGAGATCGAGGCGGAACTCGATGCGCTGGAAAAGGGCTGGCCGAAGGATCTGCCGCATGGCGTCATTCATGCCGATCTCTTTCCCGACAATGTCTTCTTTATCGGCGACAAGCTGTCCGGGCTGATCGACTTCTATTTCGCCTGCAACGATAGCTTCGCCTACGACCTCGCCATCTGCCTCAATGCCTGGTGCTTCGAGGCCGACGGGTCGTTCAACGTCACCAAGGCGCGCGCCCTGTTGCAGGCCTATCGCCAGACGCGCCCGATGGAGAAGGAAGAAATCGAGGCGTTGCCGCTTCTCGCACAGGGCAGCGCCATGCGCTTCCTGCTGACGCGGCTTTACGACTGGATCAATCATCCGCCCGGCGCCTTCGTGCAGCCCAAGAACCCGACCGAATATCTGCGCCGCCTGCGCTTCCACCGCGATATCGGCTCGCCCGCGGCTTACGGAATCGACGTATAAGAGCGGCATGAAAGACAATATCGACATCTATACGGATGGCGCCTGCTCGGGAAATCCGGGACCGGGCGGCTGGGGCGCGCTGATGATCTGGCGCGACGAAGAAAAAGAACTCTGCGGCGGCGAAACCGCGACCACCAATAACCGCATGGAACTGATGGGCGCCATTCAGGCGCTGGAGGCGCTGAAGCGACCGTCAAAGGTGGCGCTGCATACCGACAGCACCTATGTGCGCGACGGCATCACCAAATGGATCCACAACTGGAAACGCAATGGCTGGAAGACCGCCGCCAAGAAGCCGGTGAAGAATGCCGAGCTGTGGCAGCGCCTCGAAGCCGCGCTTGAGCGCCATGAGGTGGAGTTCCACTGGGTGAAAGGCCATTCCGGCCACCCCGAAAACGAGCGCGCCGACGAACTCGCGCGTCAGGGCATGGCGCCCTATCAGGGGTAGTCCCTTCACCGTCATGGCCCGGCTTGTCCGGGCCATCCACGTCTTTTCTTTACCGCCAAGACGTGGATGCCCCGCATAAAGCGGGGCATGACGTCTCAACAGAAAAGCTCTCCTAGACCTCAGCGAGCAGATGCTCCGCGCCGGAGACTTTCGCCTCGCCGGGGTTCGGCTCCTGGTTCAGCGATTTCACCACGCCGTCTTCCACCAGCATGGAATAGCGCAGGCTGCGCGTGCCCATGCCGAAGCCGGAGCCGTCGAAGTCGAGGCCCATCGCCTTGGTCAGGTCGCCATTGCCGTCGCCCAGCATGGTCACCTTGCCGTCCGCGCCCTGCTGCTGGCCCCAGGCCCCCATGACGAAGGCATCGTTCACCGACAGGCAGACGATCTCGTCCACGCCCTTCGCCTTGAATTCATCCGCCTTCTGAATGAATCCCGGCAGGTGCTGGTTGGAGCAGGTCGGCGTGAAGGCGCCGGGCAGCGCAAAAACCGCGACCTTGCGGCCCTTGAACAACTCGCTCGTCTTGATCGGGGCCGGGCCCTTGTCCGTGAGCTTCATCAGCGTCGCTTCGGGAATCTTGTCGCCAACCTTGATGGTCATGGTCGCCTCCTCATTGTCCGGCTTCAGCGCCGGGTTTCGGTTTCGTGGCGGCCTCGCCGCCGGGTACGGTAAACTCGGTTTCATACCCGCCCCGGCCGTCCGCGCGCGCCAGGGTGAGCGTCAATGTCTTGCCGTCGAGCGACTTGTCCTTGTCGATCCGGACCGGGACCGCATAGCGGATCGCCTTTGCGTCGCGCGTAACGTCGGGCACACCGAACCATGCATAATATGGCCCCTCCACCGCAAGCATGGGCGGGGCGTCCGGCGTTTCCTTCAATGTCACGTCCAGCGTGCCCTTGCCGTTTTCTGTTTTCAGCGCGGCGCTTACCCGTCCGGGAATTTTGGGGGCGAGCGGTACGCGCGCCAGCGCCGCGCGAATGTCCTGCGCATATTCCGTGTCGGACGCAGCCTTGAAACCTTCACCCGTTTTCTCTCCGCTTTTCCGGGCGCTTTTTCCGGCGGCAGGCACCGTCAGCTCCAGCGTCACATCATGCGGCACGCAAATCTGCGAACAGACGGCATAGAAAAGATCAAGATGCAGCGTGACCGGCTTTTCCGCCTCGCGCGGCATGACCAGCACCGGCCAGATGACGGTCGTGTCATAGCCATAGGTCACGTCGCCGGGATTGTCGAAGCGGCGCGGCGCGGGCCAGCGAACATGCGCATAATCGATATTGTCCGACTTCGACCAGCCGAACACCGGCGCGGAGCCGCTGTCGCCGGGTTTGCGCCAATAGGTATGCCAGCCCGGATCGATTTCCATTTCCACACCGGCAAGGAACGGCCGGTCGTCATGCGCGGTCTCGGCGAGAACGAGGCGCACCCGCGCACCCAGCTCCTCCGCCCAGGGCGTGACGGGCCGAAATGGGACAGCTTCGGTACTCGCCGTCTTTTCCGAAAGGGTCGGAGAGGCTGCGGCGGGCGCCGCGCAGGCCAGCGACAGCGCGCCTGCGCAGAGCGCGGTGCGGAACAGGCAATTCAGTTTGCCGGTCAGTTTACCGGTCAGCTTGCTGCGCTGTTTGCTCGTCGTTCCGCCGTTGCTCGGCAACATATCGAGGCCCTTTCCTTCGTCCGGCAGAGTGTCGCCCATAATCCGGATGGTTTTCCAGCCGAGTGTTTCCTCCGGCCCGAAAAACGGTTTAGGCTTATCTCATTCGGCGCGCCGGGCCTATACACATCTGTGTGACGGATGTGAAAGGAAAGAGGAGACCAGCCGGCCGGTGCGCGAAATTGTGCTGCAGGCGCATGCGCGTTACGGCAATCATGTGCCAGCCGGAAAGGGATCGCCATGAACCCGACTTTGCACGGATTGAGCTATCAGCCGGAAGAAGACGGCTATATGGAAGGCAAGATGCTGATCGCCATGCCCTCCATGGAAGACGAACGCTTCGAGCGGACGCTGATCTATATGTGCGTGCACAATCCGGAAGGCGCGATGGGCATTGTGGTCAACAAGCCCGCGCCGGACGTTACCTTTCCCGAACTCCTCACACAGCTATCGATCGACGTGCCGCCGCGCAGCATGACGCAGCCCATCGCCTGCCCCGTTCTCGTCGGCGGGCCGGTGGAGGTGGGACGCGGTTTCGTTCTGCATACGCAGGATTATTTTTCCGAGGAATCGACCCTGCCCGTCGATGCCGATGTCGGCCTCACGGCGAGTGTGGATATTCTGCGCGCCATGGCGGCGGGCGGCGGTCCCTCGCGCGCCCTGCTCGCGCTCGGCTATGCAGGCTGGGCGCCGGGCCAGCTCGATCAGGAAATCCAGGCCAATGGCTGGCTGCATTGCGAAGCCGATCCGGACCTGATCTTCGGGCTCGACCTCGACGCGAAATACACCAGCGCCCTCGGCAAGCTGGGCGTCGACATATCGCTCCTGTCGGGCGCCGCCGGTCACGCGTGAGGCGTCAGCCCCGGTTCCAGTAGCGCGCGATGAAGTCCAGCGCATCCGACGCGCGCATGGGCTGGCCGAAATAAAAGCCCTGCCCGTAGTCGCAGCCCATCGCGGCGAGGTCGGCGGCCTGATCCTCGCTTTCGGCCCCTTCCGCCACCACTTCCATGCCCAGATCATGCGCCAGCGTGACCATCGAGCGGATGATGAGCGGCGTGTCGCGGTCGGCGGACATCTGCGCCACGAAGGACCTGTCCACCTTCAGCGTGTCGAAGGGGAAACGCTGCAGATAGCTGAGGCTCGAATAGCCGGTGCCGAAATCGTCCATCGACAGCCCCGCGCCCAGCGCCTTGATGCGCGCGAGCACATTGGAGGCGTATTCGGGATTTTCCATCACCAGCGATTCGGTGACTTCCAGTTTCAGCGTCCCCGGCGCAATGTCGATCCGGTGCAGCACGCGCTTCACATCGTCGATGAGGTCGTGACGCAATAGCTGGCGGCTCGACACGTTGACGCTCGCAAAGAGCGGCCTTTCCATCGGGAAGAGTTTCTGCCAGGTCGCCAGTTCTTCCGATGCCGCGCGCAGCGCGAAGCGGCCGATCTCGTTGATGAGGCCGATCTCTTCGGCCAGCGGCACGAATTCCGCCGGGCTCATCAGCCCGTCCTTGGGGTGGTTCCAGCGGATCAGCGCCTCGAAACCCGCCACCCGTCCGTCGGCGAGCGACATGATGGGCTGGTAGTAGATTTCGAGTTCCTTGCGCTCCACCGCCCGGCGCAGATCCGCCTCGAGCTTCAGATGCGTGTCGGCTTCGGCGCGCATGCCGGGCTCGAAGAGTTCCACCTTGCCCTTGCCGCCGCGCTTGGCGCGGTACATGGCGATCTCGGCTTCGTTCAGCAGCTCTTCGGGGTTTTCATGCGCATCCTCGCAAATCGCGATGCCGACGGAGCAGCTCGGGAAGATTTCATGACCGGCCACGCTGATCGGCTGGCCGAGGAATTCGGAAAGCTGTTCGGCGAAGGTCTGCGCGTCCTCGCGTTCGGTGCGCGTGGTCAGCAGCACGGCATATTCGTCGCCGCCGAAGCGCGCCACCGTATCCTCATGCGTCACGAGGGATTCCAGCCGGCGGGCCAGCGCCACCAGCAGCGCATCGCCGCCGGAGGGACCGATCGAATCGTTCACCGTCTTGAAGCGGTCGAGGTCGATCACCAGAAGCGCCGCGCGCGGACGGTCGATGAGCCCGGTGCGCCGGATCGCGCGTTCCATGCGGTCCATGAAGAGCGCCCGGTTGGGCAGCCCCGTCAGCCCGTCATGCACGCTGTCATGCAGCATGCGTTCCTGCGCGTGTTTCGTCGCCGTCACGTCGCGCACCGTGCCGATGCAGCGCGTCGCATAGCCTTCCGGCCCCGCCACGCAGCTTGCCTGCAGGGCCAGCCAGCGGAACGATCCGTCTGAATGGCGCATCCGGAATTCGAGCGTGAAATGCACATTGCCGCGCCCGATATAGGCGTTCAGCGCATTGCGATAGGTCTCGCGGTCATTGGGGTGCATATGCGCGCGCCAGTCGAGTTCGTGGCCCGACAGCGACCCGGCTTCGAGCCCCAGCATGGTTTCGATGGCGGGCGAGACATAGAGCTTGTCGGCCATGATGTCCCAGTCCCACACGCCCATGCGCGCGCCCGTCAGCGCGAAGGCGTGGCGCTGCTCGCTGCGGAGCGACCCGATATCGGCGCGGCGCCGTCCCCCTTGCGCGTGATAGGCGGCGGCGAAGGCAAAGAGCGCCAGCGCGGAGGTAAAAATGCCGCCGCTCAGCGTCGTGCCGGTAAAGACGCCCGGCATCCAGCCCAGCGCATGAAGCACGGCCACCAGCGCGGCAAGGCCGAAGAGCGCCGTGCCCGGCACCAGAAGCTGCGCGGGCCGCACGCCTCTGAGCGCGGCCAGCACGATGAGCGGCGCGCCGCCGAACAGCGCCAGCGCCAGCATGAGCCGCACATAAAGCCCGCCCAACGCGGGCTCGAACAGCGCCAGCGGGATCGCCGCCAGCGCGGCATAGGTCGCGATCCGCGCCACCTGCGCCGCCCTGTCGAAATGCCGTCCGAGATCAAGGAAGAAGCGTTCCAGCGCAAAGAGCGTGGAGGCAAACAGCGCATAGGCCGCCACGCTTGCGACACCGGCCCAATAGGCGGAGAGCCCGAGGCCCGCTTCCATGAAGCCGAATTCGGTGAAGAGCAGCAGGAAGCCGGTTGCGAGCACCGCCGCCGTCGCCTGCGCGGCGGGCACGCGGGTCAGCACGGCGAGCGCGGAGAGATAGATGCCGAGCGCGGCCACCACGCCCAGCAGCAGGCCTTCCACCAGCGCCAGCGAACGCTTGAAACTCTGCCAGGCCTGCTCGTCCCACAGATAGACGCCGGAGGGCGATGGCATCTCGGCATGCATGGCCAGCGTCACGCTGGTGATGGGATCGACGGAAATGCGGAACACGCTGAAACCCGGCTGGTTCAGCGCGGCGTCGTCTTCCGGCATCTGGCCGCCCGCCACCTGCGCCTCGTCGACGCCTGCGGAAATGCGCGGCCAGAAAAGCCCCGCGACCCCTCTCGGACGGTCATCGGCCACGACGAGCCGCGAGACCTCATCTTCGCTGCGGTTTCTCAGCGCAATCGCGATCCATTCCCCGGTCGCCTCCGCGCTGCCGTCGGAAAGCAGGATGGAGCTGTTGCCGGTATCGGTTCCGTCTTCATTGTCTGCGGCCTCCGCTTCGGTCCCGCTCGCTTCATCTGTGGCGGATGCGTCGGCGGATACATCGGCTTCCCCCTCGCCCGTGGTCACGATATCGCCGGGGGCGGAGGGTTCTTCCAGCGTCAGCCTGTTGCCGGCCGCCTGATAGCGTTCCAGATAGGGGGTGATGTCCAGCACGGGGCGCAAATCGTCGATGGCGACGGCGTCGAGCGCATGGGCCTGCTGCGCCACAAGAACCGGCAGCAATAGCGGCGCCAGCAATATGGCCAGCGACGCCGCCGCGCCCGTTACGCGCCGGCGCATGCCCCTTCCCTGCCGCATCGGCTTCACCGTCCCCTCAGTTTTATGACTCACACGCACCCGCCCGACACATACCATCTTTTCACATCATTTCCGCTCAGGGGCGCGGGTCGTCTCGAAGCAGTGCGAAAACGACATGGTCGCGCCAGGCCCCGTCGATCCTGAGATAGCCCCGCGCATATCCCTCTTCCTGAAAACCGCATTTCCGCAGGACCGCCTTGGAGGGTTCGTTCTCCGGCAGGCAGGCCGCCTGCAGCCTGTGCAATTTCAGTTCCTCGAACACGTAAGGGATGAGCGTCCGCACCGCCGCGGTCGTATATCCCCTGCCCGCATGAGGTTCGCCCGCCCAATAGCCCAGCGAGCAGCATTGCTGCACCCCCCGCTGGACGCCCGAGATGGTCACGCCCCCGATCAGTTCGCCAGTCTGCTCGCGAAAGATGAAGAAGGGGTAGGCGCGGTCGTCGCGCACATCCTGCGCATAGCGGCGCAGGCGGCGGCGATAGGCATTGCGCGTCAGGTCGTCATGCGGCCAGGTCGGTTCCCAGGGTTTCAGGAAGTCCCGACTGCGCTCGCGCAGCGTCGACCATTGCGGATAGTCGTCGCTTTCCGGCCCGCGCAGATAGACCCCCTCGCCCGTGATCATGGGCGCGCTATCCGGCCGGGAAATGGATTTCAGAAATGCCATGATGCGACGATCCCCCCGCTCAAACCCCTCTCGGCGCCCGCTTCAGGCGCTGGATTCCCTTCAAGGGGTGAATCTTGCCGCTATATGGTCCCTGCTTTCAAGGCCGCCGCCTTTTCCGCCCAGCGGCCCCACCGCCGCCACGGCGGGCGCGCTGCGCC
>NZ_NYVD01000120.1 GCF_002684405.1 Parvibaculum sp.
AACGCATCTACAAATGGGCAAAACGCATCGGCTATGACGAGGTTCGCCGCCAGATCATGGAGGACGATGAGCGGCGCAAGGCCTATTTCGACCGCTTCGTCTTCTCCCAGAAATTCGCCCAGGTCGATCCATGGTCGGAACGCGTATCCGGCAAGGACAAGCATGAGTTCCGCGCTATGGCCGATATCGGATTTCCCCGGGCGGCGGAGTGAACGAGATGAGCAACTGGATAGAGATCGGCACCCTTTCGGATATCCCCCTTCGCGGCGCGCGCTGCGTGAGAACGCCTTTGGGCCGCATCGCTGTTTTCAGAACCGCCGCGGACGAGGTTTATGCCATCGAGGACCGGTGCCCGCATAAGGACGGGCCCTTGAGCCAGGGCATCGTTCATGGAACCGGCGTGACCTGTCCCTTGCACAATTGGGTGATCTCCCTGGAGACGGGTGAAGCGCTCGGCGCCGATGAGGGAGCCGTGCGCACGTTCGACCTGAAGCTGGATGGCGAGCGCATCCTTATGGACGCGTCATCCATGGCGGTTGCCGCCGCTGAATAGACGGGGAAATTGCTCGCAGCAGACGAACGACAATGAAGAATAGCGTACCGACCAAAACAACCTGTCCCTATTGCGGCGTCGGCTGCGGAGTCTCTGTGCAGGGCACTGCCGCGCGGCAAGCGGTGATTGCGGGAGACGTCTCTCATCCGGCAAATCGCGGGCGTCTTTGTTCCAAGGGTAGCATGCTTGGCGAGACGATCGGTCTGGAACGCCGGCTTCTCCACCCCCGTTTTGATGGCAAACGCGTTGGCTGGGACGAAGCGCTCGGCGAAATGGCAAAGCGCTTTTCCGAGACGATCGAACGCCACGGGCCGGATGCGGTTGCCTTTTATGTCTCCGGGCAGCTCCTCACCGAAGACTATTACGTCGCCAACAAGCTGATGAAGGGCTTCATCGGCAGCGGCAATATCGACACGAATTCGCGCCTCTGCATGTCATCTGCAGTGGCAGGGCACAAACGCGCCTTCGGCGAAGATATCGTGCCCGGCTGTTACGAGGACTTCGAGCAGGCAGACCTCGTCGTGCTGGTCGGCTCCAATACGGCCTGGTGCCACCCGATCCTCTACCGCCGCCTGCTGGAATCCCGGGAAGAGCGGGGAACACGCATCGTGGTGATCGACCCGCGCCGCACGGCAACCTGCGATGATGCCGATCTGCATCTTGCGATTGCACCGGGCGCAGACCTCGACCTCTTCAATATTCTTCTGCGTGAGCTGCACGCGCGCGGTGCAATGGATCACGCCTTCGTCGAAAACCATACTGAAGAGCTTCAGAACGCTTTGGATGTGATATCTGCCGGAGCGCCCACGGTCGCGGAAACCTCAGTGGCCTGCGGTATTGCCCCGGAAGATCTGGAGACGTTCATCCGCTGGTTTGCGGAGACGGAACGAACGATAACGCTTTTTTCGCAGGGCATTAATCAATCGGAGAAGGGCGTTGATCAGGTCAACGCCATCATCAATTGTCACTTGCTGACAGGCCGTATCGGCAGGCCCGGCATGGGCCCCTCTTCGATGACCGGCCAGCCCAATGCGATGGGCGGGCGCGAAGTGGGAGGGCTTGCCGGGCAGCTTGCCGCCCATCTGGAATTTTCCAACGAAGCGTGCAATCTGCTTTCCCGCTTTTGGAAAACCGACCGGCTCACGAGAAAACCCGGCCGCAAGGCCGTCGATATGTTCGATGCCATGGCAGATGGCAAGATCAAGGCCGTCTGGATCATGGCGACAAATCCGGCGGTGAGCTTGCCCAATTCGAACCGCGTTCGCGCGGCGCTGGAGCGATGCGATTTCGTCGTGCTGTCGGATTGCGTGGAAGGCACCGACACCGGCGCCTATGCAGATATGCTGTTGCCTGCCGCCGCTTGGGGCGAGAAAGACGGCACGGTGACGAATTCCGAACGGCGTATTTCGCGCCAGCGCGCCTTTCTGGACCTGCCGGGCGAGGCGCAGCCCGACTGGTGGATCGTAACTCAGCTGGCGCGCCGCCTGGGCTTTGAAGATGCGTTTCCCTATGAAAACGCCGCGGATATCTTCCGTGAGCACGCCGCACTGTCGGCATTCGAAAACGATGGTAGCCGCGTGTTCGACATTGGCGCGCTGGCTGGCATCTCCGACGATGAATACGAAGCGCTGCGACCGGTGCAATGGCCGCTAGGGGCTGATGGCGCTGGCGCCGCGCGTCTTTTTGGCGACGGCGTATTCCCGGCAGCTGGCGGCAAGGCGAAATTCGTCGGTGCCTCGTCGCAGGTGGTGTCGGGCGATCCAGCTTTCCCGCTTGTGCTGAATAGTGGCCGCCTGCGCGACCAATGGCACACCATGACGCGGACCGGCCTGTCTGTGACGCTGAGCGCAAATGAGCCCGAGCCCTTTGTTGAAATCCACCCTGACGATGCCCGCGCGCGCAATATCGGCGAAGGTCATCTCGTTCGTCTGGAAACCGGGCAGGGAGACGCGATTACCCGCGCGCGTATTATACCCGAAGGGCGCCGGGGCGCTCTCTTCATGCCGATCCACTGGTCGGATATGAACAGCGCTGCCGGCACGGTAGGGCGCCTCGTCCACGCGCTCACAGACCCGCTGTCCGGCCAGCCTGCTTTCAAGAACACGCCTGTGCGTCTCTCGCCACTGGAACCGCTATGGCAAGCGTTCTGCCTCACGCGGCATGAAATCGACGCATCGGGATTTGACTACTGGGCCCGGCGGAAGGTCCAGGATGGCTATCTCTATGAACTGGCGGGGTTATTCGGCGAGGAGAGGATTCCCGAACTCGGTGTGCTCGCAGGTTCTTCCGCCGCCGATGACGAAGAGATCGAAATGCGGGACGGGCGGCGCGGCAGCTTCAGGCAGGCGCGCCTGCGGCAGGGTAGGCTCGAATGCTGTCTTCTCGTATCGCGAGATGTCTGCCTGCCTGCGCGCGACTGGCTCGCCGGTTTGCTTGCCGCCGATATCCTTGACGATGAAACGCGGCGCGCGCTTCTTTCCGGCAGGCCCGCAAGCGGCGTCGGGCAGGGGCCCGTGGTGTGCGCATGCATGGGCGTGCGCGCCGACACGATTGTCGATGCCATTGCCGAACACGCTCTCACCAATGTGAAGGAAGTGGGCGAATGCACGGGCGCGGGCACGAATTGCGGATCGTGCCGGGCCGATATCCGAAAGCTGATCGACGAACGGCAGAGAGAGGAAGCGGCATG
The DNA here is from genome assembly GCF_002684405.1 of Parvibaculum sp. GTDB lineage: Bacteria > Pseudomonadota > Alphaproteobacteria > Parvibaculales > Parvibaculaceae > Parvibaculum. The sequence goes on from NZ_NYVD01000120.1 coordinate 3,243, forward strand.
AACGCGAACCGTCGAAGCGAGGCGCAGGTTTCCTTTGTCGGTGCCGGACCGGGCGATCCTGAATTGCTGACGCTCCGTGCCTTGCAAAGGCTTCAGTCTGCCGAGGTCGTTTTGCACGATGCCCTTGTGCCGCGGGAGATACTCGATCTTGTTGCGCCGGAAGGGCGTCTCTTAAGTGTCGGCAAGAGGGCGGGCAGGCACTCCATGCCGCAAAGCCGTATCAACGCTCTGCTGGTCAGGTTAGCGTTGCGCGGTTACCGCGTCGTTCGACTCAAAGGCGGCGACCCGGCGGTATTTGGCCGTCTTGCCGAGGAGACTGAGGCTCTGTCAGAAGCGGGGGTGAGCTATGAGGTCGTTCCCGGCATCACCGCGGCATCTGCTGCGGCGGCATCGTCCGGCATATCGCTGACCTTGCGCGGCTCTTCCCGCCGCGTTCAGTTCGTCACCGGGCATACGGAAGGCGCTGGCGATTTCGATCCTGTCGCACTGGGCCTCTGCGATCCGGAAGTGACAGGCGCAATTTATATGGCGCGCAAGGCTGTGCCGAAAATTCGGGAAGGATTTCTAGCGGCAGGCTGGTCGGGGGAGACGAATGTCTTGATCGTCGGGAATGCGGGCCGTGCAGATGAGGTGCATATCCGTTCGAGGCTCTCGTTCCTTGCACAAAATATGGATGCCTTACCGAGCAATATGGCGGTCATTCTTCTGCTAGGGGAGGCCATCAATCGCCAGGTCGGAAGGCATTCATTAGTGTCCGCATCAGCAAACAACAAATCGCCCCGACTCGCACTAGGAACTGCCAACCCACGACACTGAACACTGCAGTACGTCAAACCACATGGAAAATGTTGGCGAGAATTATGGTGTTGGGTACGCGAGTGATAAATAAGTTAATGATTTCAGTTAGTTAGATTGATCAAGTGAGCCGCCCCTGGGCACCACTTTCCTACACATTCGGGAAAATCCGGAAACTAGCCCTGCATGGCGGTGTTTGGTCGGATGAATTTCCGTTGGGCGGCGCGCTTCATTTCGTGCCTTCTGCTTTCGCTTGCTGATCTGGCCGTCGCCGGGTGACCGCGACAGTTACGATGTGCCCGATCATTCAAACGGACGGCCCTAGCGGGTCTGTTGAAGAGAGTACTATCGACTTAAGATCGTCAGTGTCCGCCAGCCGCGCTCTCATGCCACTTGCGGAGGATGAGGCGTGAGAGAAGAGACAGCGCAGCAAAGATGAGAACGCCGGTAAGCGAGATGAGAACCAGGGCGGCGAACATGCGCGGAATCTGCAGGCGGTAGCCGGCTTCCAGAATGCGATAGGCGAGACCCGATTGCGTGCCGCCCGTGCCGGCGACGAATTCGGCAACGACGGCGCCGATCAGGGCGAGCCCGCCTGCGATGCGCAGCCCGGCCAGATAATAGGGCATGGAGGCGGGCAGCTTGAGCATCCACATGGTTTGGAACTTGCTGGCACCGTAAAGGTGGAAGAGCTGGGTGAGGTTGCGGTCCGTGCTGTTGAGGCCGACGGCGGTATTCGACACCACGGGGAAGAAGGCGACGAGCCAGGCGCAGATGAGCAAGGCAAGCTGTGTATCTTTTGCCCAGATAATGATGAGTGGCGCGATCGCCACGATGGGCGTCACCTGAAGAACCACCGCATAGGGAAACAGGCTGCGCTCAATCCAGCGCGAACTCGCAAACAGCATCCCCAGCAGGAGACCGCCGATCGCAGCCATGGCAAAGGCCACGACCGTGATCCTGAATGTGATGAGAAGGCTGGGGAAAAGGGTGCCGAAATCCTTGTAGAGCGTTTCCGCGATCAGCAGGGGGCCGGGCAAGATATAGGGCGGAACGTGATTGATCCGAACCAGAATCTCCCAGACGGCAAGGAGAAGACAACCGAAAATGACGGGGGCCATCTGGAACGCGACATTGTGGACGACGGCTCGTATCCGATCCCCATTTGCCGCTACCGGTGTCTCTGCATCGTCCTCGGGCTCTGGTGCCGCGAGTTGTTCCATTGCGTCCATCAGTGTTCGTCCTCAACGCCGGCCATGGCCTGCTTCAGCAGCCCGGATACTTCTTTGCAGTACTCATTGTAGGCGGATGAGGTCCTGTAAGCCTCGGTCCGCGGGTAAGGCGCGTCGATGCCGATATCGGCGATGACGCGGCCCGGCCGTGCCGCCATGACGATGATGCGATCCGAGAGGTAGGCGGATTCGAAAACGCTGTGCGTGACGAAGATCACCGTCAGGCGTTGCTTCTCCCATAGGGACAGCAGGTCGTTGTTGAGCTTAAGGCGCGTGATCTCGTCGAGCGCGGCGAAGGGCTCATCCATGAGCAGGACCTTCGGCCGAGTTGCCAGTGCGCGTGCGATGGAGACGCGCATCTTCATTCCGCCCGAAAGTTCTCGCGGATAGCTGTCGGCGAATTTTTCCAGCCCGACCATGCGCAACGCATCCATGACCTGATCGCGGACGACCGCCTTCTTGTGTTTCTTGAGGCGCAGCGGAAGATAAACATTGTCGAACACGCTCGCCCAGGGCATGAGCGTCGGTTCCTGAAAGACAAAACCGATTTCCGCAAGCGGGCGGCCCTTGGAGTCATAGGGGGTGGTCGGCCAGTCGATCCCGCCGCCCGTATGCCTTTCGAGGCCGGAAATCATGCGCAGCAGCGTGCTCTTGCCGCAACCGGACGGGCCCAGAAGGCTGATGAATTGCGGCCGGCCCGGGACCTCCAGGCTGACTTTCCGCACCGCCTCCGTGCCGTTCGGATAGACCTTGCTGACGGATTTTATGGAGATGAGCGAACGGGGAGATGTCCCCGTCGGCGATCCGGTGTCGGAAGCGCTCTCCGGGGGCATCGCTTCGATAGTGTTCATATTCTCTGGCTCCGCATTGGCGAAGCGACGCAAAAACCGTTCTTCCTACGCATTACTTGCATCGCACTAAACTGTGATCTCGTAGCTTCGGCGCATCATTTCCTGGAAGTGCTCGTCGACGGAACAGGCCGGATAGTGGGGCGCTTCTCCTTCTTCGCGGCAGGTCGGCAGGCAGCGCACCGGATAGTCGTCTCGCGGGCTGAAAAACGCCGCCATGGAAAAGCGGGGCCGGTCGGCTGCGTTGTGGACGACCCTGTGCGTCGTCGAGCGGTAGCGGTCGTTCGTCCAGCGGCGGATCAGGTCCCCAAGATTGATGACGAAGGTGCCCTCAATCGGTGTCGCCTCGATCCATTCGCCATCGGCGTTCAGAACTTCAAGGCCGCCGATCTCGTCCTGATGCAGCATGGTGATCGCGCCCCAATCCGTGTGTGCGCCCGCGCCGATCTGGTTTGAAAGAGCTCCCGGCGGACGCGGCGGATAATGCAGCACGGGGATGGCGCAATTGGGCGCTTCGCACGCCTCGTCGAAATAATCCTCCGGGAGGTCGAGAGACAGCGCGATGCAGCGCATGAGATGTTGTCCGAGTGTCTGCAGATGCGCCTGATAGGCCTCGAGTTTCCAGCGGAAGGCCGGCAACTCGTCGGGCCATGGCACATCGTCCGCCCGTTTCTGCGGCGGCGCCACCATGAGGAAACTGTCCTTCAGGTCCGGCGGCGTACCGGGTTCGAGTGCCTGTTTGCCGGGCGGGTCGTAGCCGAAGCCATGGCCGCAGACGAGTTGCATCTTCCGCTCGTCCGGCAGGTCGAAAAACTGACGCGCAACCTCCCGTGCTGCCCGGATCGCGTCGTCGGGCACGCCGTGATTGCGGACATAGAAGAACCCGATGTCGCGACAGGCAATGTTGGCTTCGCGCGCGACTTTCATGCGCTCATCGAGCGACGGAGAAAAACTGCCGACAAGATCGATGACGGGAATGACCTGAGCGGGGTCGGGCGGATTGCGAGGCATCGGCGATGTCTTCCAGAAGCGGGCGAGAGCGAGGCGCGGCCGTCATGGACAATCGATCCTGCTGCGCTTCGCCGGGGGCTATGCAAGACTGCATAAAATTGTATACAAGACAGGAATTCTGCAATTCATATGCCGAATCCACCTCGCGGATCAGAGGCCTATGTTTTTGTTACATAAAACAGAAAAAGAGAAGTGAAGCGGGTGAAAATCGTTCTTTCCTGCAGGGCTGTTGAACAGCTCTCCGGCAATATGATGCATAAAAAATATGCATGTTGAATTTATGCGCTTCTTTCTATCGGGGGGAAGCCGTCACCCTCAAGCGATCACAGGATATCGAGAATGCCTGCAACCCGGATGAGCTATCGCGGTATGGCGGTAGCCCCTCATCATCTCGCCGCTGCCGCCGCCCGTGATGTGCTGGCGGAAGGCGGCAATGCCGCCGAAGCGATGCTTGCCGCCGCCGCGGCGATTGCCGCTGTCTACCCGCATATGAACCATCTGGGGGGCGACGGTTTCTGGCTGCTCGCCGCGCCCGGTGCGGCGCCCGTCGGGATCGAGGCCTGCGGCCCCGCCGCGGCGGCGGCAAGCATCGACTTCTATTGTGACCGGGGCGCGACGGAAGCCATTCCCCCGCGTGGTGGCCTTGCCGCGCTGACGGTACCCGGTGCCATATCCGGCTGGGAAAAGGCGCATCGCATGGCGCAGGGCTGGGGTGGCAAACTTCCCCTTTCGCGATTGCTCGAGCCTGCCGCTTTCTTCGCGCGCGACGGCGTGGCGGTCAGCGAAAGCCAGGAGCGGCTGACGGCGGAGAAATTCGACGAATTGAAGGACGTGCCCGGCTTTGCGCAAACCTTCCTCGCAGACGGCAAGGTGCCGTCGCGCGGTACGAGGCTGCGCCAGCCGGCACTGGCCGATACGCTCGATCGCCTCGGCAAAGCGGGCCTGCGCGACTTCTATGAGGGAGAGATCGGCGCCGTGCTGGCGCAGGATCTGAAAGAGGCGGGGTCGCCGCTCCGGGCGGGCGATCTGGCCGGTTATGCCGCGAGATATGTGGAGCCGCTCTCGACGAGGCTTTCCTGCGGCACGGTCTTCAACATGCCGCCGCCCACGCAAGGTATCGCCTCGCTTGCCATCCTTGGCATATTCGACCGGCTGAATGTGCGCGATGGCGAAAGCTTTGCGCATATTCACGGGCTCGTCGAAGCGACCAAACAGGCCTTCCGCATGCGCGATGCGCAGGTCTGCGACCCGGCTTTCATGACATGCGATCCCGCGTCGCTGATTGCCGGGGACGAACTCGACCGTATGGCCGACGACGTGGACTGCCACCGGGCCGCGCCCTGGCCGCATGTCGCAGAGCCCGGCGATACGATCTGGATGGGCGTGATCGATGCGGAAGGGCGCATGGCAAGTTACATCCAGTCGATCTATTGGGAGTTCGGCGCCGGTATCGTATCGCCGTCGACCGGCGTCCTTTTCCAGAACCGGGGCATCGGCTTCGCGCTGGATGAAAAACGGCTCAATGCGCTGGTGCCGGGCAAAAAGCCCTTCCATACGTTGAACCCCGCCATGGCGAGGCTCGATGACGGACGGCAGATGGTCTACGGCACCATGGGTGGTGAGGGGCAACCGCAAACACAGGCGGCGATCTTCACGCGGCATGTGCTGTTCGGTCGCGATCCCGGGGAGGCGATTGCCGCCCCGCGCTGGCTGCTGGGCCGCACATGGGGCGCGCAATCCATTACCCTCAAGCTCGAAAGCGATTTCGACCCCGCCCTGGTCGATGCGCTGAAGGCGGCGGGACATGACGTCGAACTGGTTGCGCCGATGAACGACATGATGGGTCATGCGGGCATGGTGACGCTCTCGCCGGATGGGCGTTTTGAAGCCGCGTCCGATCCGCGCTCCGATGGCGATG
>NZ_NYVD01000121.1 GCF_002684405.1 Parvibaculum sp.
AGCGCCATCGCATGGCTCTTCATCGCCCACATCCGCATCGTCACACGACGTCTCGCAAGGCCATGAAATCATTGCCGCCTTTATGATTCAGGCTCTAAGGTCTCGCCTATCGTTCCGCGACATCGACTGCAGCCCTGGTCCGGATCGAGCGACGAATGGCCTCTACCACCAGCATATTGAGATATCCATCCTGCACCGAAACGCGCGGAGCGGCACCCTTGCGGATAACGTCTATGAAATGGTCGAGTTGCCGTTCCAGCGGATTGGAACGCCGGAGTTCCAACCGCGATTCCTCAAATGTTTTCCACCACGACCGATCTTCTTCAGCACCGTAGAACTTCGCCTGCATGCTCGGAAAATCCAGAGACCCGTTGGTGCCTGCGAAATGGTAGCAATTGTCGCCGGGGAAGTGCGGATATGCCGGATTCTCGCCGCTCGTCATCTCCCAGCTCTTCGAACTCGCCGCAGCGTCTGAAAGCAGGAAAGTACCCAAAGCACCGTTCTGGAACGCAAGGGAAACGGAAACCGTATCCTCGACCTCAAACCCTCGAACGTCGTCGCTCGCCATTGCCTGGACAGTCGCAATCTCTCCACCGAACGCCCGCATCAGCCCGATCTCGTGAATGAGGTTGATGAGGATGGGACCGCCCCCTTCCACCATCCGCCACGGGCCGTCCTCGAAGTAGTGTTCGGGCTTGTAGAAGAGCGCAGCCCCTTGCAACGCAACCAAACGACCGAACCGCTCCGAGTGCAGGAACCCCAAGGCTGCATCGAGAAGAGGACTATAATGCCGGTGATGACCGACAAGAACCGGCACACCGCTCCGTTCCACTTCTTCGACCAGTCGCGCAGCATCGCCAATATCGTCGGTCACCGGCTTTTCGACCAGCGCGGGAATGCCACGTGAGATACAGGAAATCACCTGATCATAATGGAAGGCGTTCGGCGAACTGATAATCGCCGCATCAATTTTCTCCTCGTCGAACGCATCCGAGATATTGGTGAAAAACCGAACCCCGTGTTCAGTCGCGAAGTCCCGATTGTCTTCTACGTCGGGCGCCACGATCGCCGCCAGCTCGCAATCCGGTTTCGCAGCCACCAGACGCGCATGCTGACCGCCGATAAGCCCTGGCCCCGAGAGAAGAAATCGGCACACTGACGTCATACCACTACCTTTGTCCTTTCCGCGCCTGGAATAACCAGCCCCTCCAATTTCAAATCACACGCCGATAGACAAACCACACCGCCAACGCCCCCTTGACCTGCATCGTGGGCGTGTCAGTCCCGCTGATCGAGAAGAAACTCCAGATATTTCCCATAGGGCGACTTGTTCAATTGCCTCGCAAGGCTTTTCAACTCATCTGTATCGATGAAACCAAGCCGCCAGGCGACCTCTTCCGGACAGCCATGCTGAAGCCCCTGCCGGTGCTGTATGACCCGCACAAACTCCCCCGCCTCCATGAGACTGTCGAAGGTACCGGTATCGAGCCAGGCGAACCCGCGGCTCAACCGCTCCACAGCCAACTTCCCTTGCGCCAGATACGCATTGTTCACGGAAGTAATCTCAAGCTCGCCCCGCGCCGACGGCCGCACATCGCGCGCGATGTCCAGTACATGATTGTCGTAGAGGTAGAGCCCCGTCACCGCCCAGCTCGATAGAAAGTCTGCCGGCTTTTCTTCGATCGAGACCGCTTTCCCGTGGTCGTCGAACGCCACCACGCCATACCGTTCCGGATCCGGCACGTGATAGGCAAAGACCACGCCGCCGCCCTCTTCTTCGACCTTCCGTTGCGCCGCGGACAATCTGTTTCTCAAGGCCTCTCCGATAAACAGATTGTCTCCCAGGACCAGCGCGACAGGGTCGTCTCCGACAAAATCCGCGCCGATGATGAAAGCCTGCGCCAGACCTTCCGGCCGGGGCTGCTCGGCATAGGACAAGTTGATGCCCCACTGGCTGCCATCGCCCAGCAGGCGCTCGAACAGCGGCAGGTCATGAGGCGTCGAGATGACCAGTATGTCCCTGATCCCCGCCAGCATGAGCGTCGTCAGCGGGTAATAGATCATCGGCTTGTCATAGACCGGCAGCAATTGCTTGCTGACCGCCAGCGTGACCGGATGAAGCCGCGTGCCCGAACCGCCTGCGAGAATGATCCCCTTCATGACACAGCCCCTTCCAGGCGCGCGGGAAGGAGCGCGTCGAGACAGCGCCCTGTCCCGCTTTCCCAGCCGGGCAGCCGCAGGCCGGTCACCGCCTCGAGCTTTGCGCAATCGAGACGGGAATTCATCGGGCGCTTGGCCGGTGTCGGATAGTCGCTGGTCGGAATGGCTTTCAGCGACGGCACGCGCAGGCCGCGCTTGCCCGCCTCGGCAAAAATACCGGCGGCGAAATCATGCCATGTCGTCGCATCGCGACCTGCCATGTGGAACGTGCCGTAAATCTCCTCGCCGGAAAGCAGGCGCGGCACGAGCGCCGCGATGGCGTCGGCAATATCGGGCGCATAGCTCGGGCAACCGAACTGATCGAAGACGACCGACACTTCGTCGCGCGTTTCCGCCAGGCGCAACATGGTCTTCACGAAATTCGCGCCATAGGGGCTGTAGACCCAGCTCGTCCGCAAAATCATGTGGCGTGGCCCTGCGGCGCGCACGGCCTCCTCGCCCGCAAGCTTCGACGCCCCATAGACCCCGAGCGGCGAAACCGCATCATCCTCGCAATAGGCGCCCTTCCTGGTACCGTCGAACACATAATCGGTGGAGACATGAATGAGCGGAATACCGGCACGCGCGCAGGCCTCGGCCAGCGCGGCGGCGCCATCGCGATTGACGGCGAAAGCGGAAGCCGCATCGGTCTCGGCTTTATCGACGGCAGTATAGGCGCCAGCATTCACGACCAGCGCAGGGCGATGCGCCTCAAGGCGCGACGGAATATTCTCCGGACGGGCAAGATCGAGTTCGTCTCGGCCGAGACAGACGATGTCGAGCCCGTCCCATCCGCGCGCCGCCATCGACCGGGCCAGCTGCCCGGATTTTCCGACGACCAGAACTGTTGCCGGAACGGTTGTCATCTCGCGGCGACGGCCTTTTCCGCCTTCTCCCTATCGGGGCCGAGACCGATCCGTTCTCCGCCATAGACTTCGTTGCGCAACGGCATCCACCAATCGGCATTGGCAAGATACCATTCGACCGTCTTTCGAAGGCCCGTTTCGAATTTCTCCCGCGGCCGCCAGCCAAGCTCGGCTTCGATCCTGGAGGCATCGATGGCATAGCGCTGATCATGGCCGCGCCTGTCGGTCACGAAACGGATAAGGGAGCGCCGCTCTCCGATGCCGCGATCGGGCCGCATCTCATCGAGGAGATCGCAAATCGCTTCGACGACCTCGACATTGGTGCGCTCGTTGAGGCCGCCGATATTGTATTTCTCGCCGGGCCGGCCTTTATCGAGCACCAGCCCCAGCGCCTCGGCATGATCGTCCACGTAAAGCCAGTCGCGGACATTCTCGCCGCTTCCATAGATGGGCAGCGTGCTACCTTCCAGGCCATTCAGGATCATCAGCGGGATGAGCTTTTCCGGAAACTGGCACGGCCCGTAATTATTGGAACAATTGGTGACGATCACCGGCAGGCCGTAAGTGTGGTACCAGGCATTGGCGAGATGGTCGGACGCCGCCTTGCTCGCCGAATAGGGCGAGTTGGGACTATAGGCCGTCGTTTCGGAAAACAGCCCTTCCGGCCCGAGACTGCCATAGACCTCGTCGGTCGAGACATGCACGAAACGGAACAGGTCCCGCCGGGCGGCCGGCAAGCGCTCCCAATAGCTTCGCGCCGCCTCGAGCAGACAATGCGTCCCGACGATATTGGTCTGGATAAAGTCATGCGATCCATCGATGGAACGATCGACATGGGATTCGGCGGCAAGGTGAAGAACGGCATCCGGCTGCTCGCGATCGAACAGCTGACGGAGCATCACGGCATCGCAGATATCGCCGTGAACGAAGCTGTAGCGTTCGTCATGCGCGAGCGGCGCGAGAGAAGCCGGGTTCGACGCATAGGTCAGACTGTCCAGGTTGACGACATGATGCCCGGCCGACATGACGAGATGGCGGCATACCGCCGACCCGATAAATCCCGCGCCACCTGTGACCAGCACTTTCATAGGCATCTCCCCCCTCAACCCAAACAACTATCGTGAAGCCGACCCCCAGCCAGCCGGCCTCAAGATTATGCAAACTCAAAAATGCGCGGCAACTCCGCCAATACCGGATGCTGCCGGTCTTTCCCGGAAAGCGTAATGTCCACCGCATCCAGCTTCCAGTCGATGCCCAGAGCAGGATCGTTCCACGCGATGCCGGCATCATGCTCCGCCGAGTAGAAGTCTGTCACCTTGTACTGCACCTCGGTATCGTCCGTGAGGGTGACGAAGCCATGCGCGTACCCGACAGGAACATATAGCTGACGCCAGTTTTCCGCATTGATCTCGAACGCAACATGCTCCCCGAATGTAGGAGAACCATGGCGAATATCGACCACAACGTCGAGAATGGCGCCGCGCGTGACGCGAACCAGCTTGCCTTGCGCATGGGGGGGATGCTGAAAATGCAAGCCTCGCAAGGTCCCGCGGCGGCGCGAAAGGGATTGATTGTCCTGAACGAAACGGACATCCACGCCGGCGGAAGCGAAATCATTCTCATTATAGGTTTCGGAGAAAAACCCTCTCTCGTCGTCGATCCGGCGAACCTCAAGAAGTTTGACGTCCGGATGCCCCGGAACCGGAAGAAGCGCCGGCCTCATAAATTCATGTCCTCAAGCAACAGATTCAGCCGAATTATGACACTATAAATCCTTGGTTCTATACACTGAATTTATTGAGTGCATGAACCAAAAAGCGGTCGGATAAGCGCATAGGTATATTTTGACGCAACACCGAAACAAATAAAGATCAAATTCATGAGAATAATTCTCCGTATCGCCCCGTGCTGAGGACACAAAAGCGCAGCATGGGCCCGAAAAGTCACATATCAGCCACTTCCTGTTTACTGCCTGGGATTTCCTGCGGCAAACCCATTGTGGGCCGCCCAAGCAAACTGCATGATCGACAAATCTGAATCGCTGCCTTTAACTGAGAATACTGTAAGCAAATGCGCCCTGGCACCGTCTCCGTGATACTCGTGACGCACAACAGTGCCGAAGTGCTGGGAAACGCGCTGGCATCGCTTCCCGACGGGGTGGAAGTCATTGTCGTCGACAATGCCAGCAAGGACAATTCGCTGGAGATCGCCCGCGCCGCGGGCGCGCGATGCGTCTCCAATGCCAATAATCTCGGTTTCTGCAAAGCCAACAATATCGGGGCCCGGACCGCGCATGGTGAATTCCTGCTGCTCCTGAACCCCGATGCCCAGCTCGATCCCGGCGCGCTGGAGACGATGCTGGCAACGGCGGAACGGTATCCGGACGCCGCCATTGTCGGACCGAAGCTGCTCGATGAGGCAGGACAGAGTGTCTGGCGCCACAAATCGATCCTCCATCCCTTCGAGGGACGAAACAAAGCACCCGTCGAGCCTGAATTCGCGAGTTGCGTGCCGCTGCTGACCGGGGCCGCCATGCTCTGCCGCCGCGCGGCCCTGCAAGCCATCGAAGGCCTCGATGAGAATATCTTCCTTTATCATGACGATGACGATTTATGCCTGCGTCTGACCCAGCAGGGCTGGTCGCTCATCTACGAACCCGCGGCCGTCGTTCGCCACGCGTTCGGAAAGTCATGCGGCGCGTCCATGGAACTGACGCGCTTCAAGGCGCGCGAGCACATGCGCTCTTCCATCTATGTGCGCGAGAAACATGGCGTGCCCTTCGACCTGGCGCGGGAACGGCGCAGGAACCTGAAAAGGCTGAGCCTGGCCTCCATCAAATTCGACCGCGAACGGCAGGTGGCCGCCTTCGGGCGCATGGAAGCCCTCGCCGAGCTCGGCCGGGCGAAAAGCGCGGCAGCACGCGCCGCAGCAGCCGACCAGGACGAGATCGCCGCAGACTCCAGGACTCTGAAAGCCTGGATCGCGCACAAGCTCTTCGGACGCCCGGAAAGCTCACTCGCCGTCATCAAGCGGCTGTTTGCGGAGAATGTCCGCAACCATATCCCCGGATATGTCGCGGCCTTCATCTGCATGGGCTTTGTCGCCGCCACCACGGGCGCCAGCGCCTGGATCATGAAGGATGTCATCAACCGGATCTTTGTCGATCGCGACTCTGCAATGGTCGGGATCATCGCCGGCGCGGTGATGGCGATCTACACGATCAAAGGGCTTTCGACCTATGGTCAGCAATACCTGCTTCAGCGGATCGGCAATAATATCGTCGCAACGCTGCAGAAACGGGTTTTCGATCACGTTCTGAGCCAGCCCCTGAACTTCTTCGACCGTCATGCGATCGGCGATCTCGCAACCCGCATGTCCTACAACGCGCAGGGCGCCCGCGCGGTCATCGACCTCATCATCCAGAGCATCGGGCGCGACGTGCTTTCCGTCCTCGCCCTGACGACCGTGATGGTCCTGCAGGACCCCCTCATGTCGGTCGTGATGCTCATCATCATGCCCGTAGCCGTGATCGGCGTGTCGCGTCTGGTGAAGCGCGTCAAGAAGATCATGCAGCTCGAACTCCAGTCCATCGCCGAAATCGTCAATGCGATGCAGGAAACCGCGTCCGGCATTCGGATTGTGAAATCCTTCAATCTCGAAGGGCACATGCGCAAGCGCATGGGCGCCGCCGTGGAACAGGTCGAGCAGCGCTCGAACAAGATCACCCAGGTCAATGCCCTGACGAGCCCGCTCATGGAAACGCTGGGCGGGTTCGCCGTTGCCGCCATCATCATGTATGGCGGCTGGAACGTAATCGCCCGCGGCTCCGACCCGGGCAGCTTCTTTGCCTTCATCACCGCTCTCTTGATGGCCTATGAACCGGCAAAGCGGCTGGCACGCCTGAACGTCCAGCTTTCCGCGAACATGGTTCTTGCCGAAGGGCTCTACGCCCTGCTGGACACCCCACCGACCATCTCCGAGGCGCCCGATGCCCGGAAACTCGAAATCCGCGAGGGCGGGCGGATCGATTTCGACAATGTGGTTTTCGCCTACGGCGCCCAGCCCGCCCTGAAGGGCGTGACCTTCGAGGCGCGGGCGGGAACCGTCACCGCGCTGGTCGGCCCGTCGGGCGCCGGCAAGACCACGATCTTCGGCCTGATCGAACGCTTTTTCGATCCGCAGGAGGGCAGCGTCAGCATTGACGGGCAGGATCTGCGCGGGCTCACCTTCAGCTCGCTTCGAGACAACCTGTCGCTCGTGACGCAGGAGACCTTCCTCTTTGCCGGCACCGTGCGCGAGAACATCGCCTATGGCCGCCCCGGCGCGACGGACGACGAGATCGAGGAAGCCGCCCGCATGGCCAATGCGCATGAATTCATCACGGAACTGCCCGGCCAATACGAAGCGCCGGTCGGCGAGGCGGGCGGACGCCTGTCCGGCGGGCAACGCCAGAGCGTCGCCATCGCCCGCGCCATGCTGCGCGATGCGCCCATCCTACTGATGGACGAGCCGACCTCGGCGCTGGACGCCCAGTCGGAATCCAAGGTGCAGGAAGCGCTGGACCGGCTGATGGAAGGCCGCACCACCATCGTGATCGCCCATCGCCTGTCCACCGTGCGCAATGCCGACCGGATCTACGTCCTCGACCGGGGCGAGGTCGTCCAGTCCGGCTCGCATGACGAGCTGCTTGCCGAGGGCGGGCTCTATGCCACGCTCTATTCGCTGCAGTTCCGCGACGCGACGCCCAAGCTCGCCGCCGTCGGCGCGGAATAAGGCTTTTCAGGTTTTTCGGTTTATTGGCCGAGCGCCGCGCGGATCAGCGCCTGCGCTTGCTTGCCGTCCCAGGGCGCGGGGCCTGCGATCCGGCCCATCTCGCGGCCCTGAGGGTCCACCAGCAGCGTGGTCGGCAGGCCGACGGCCCGGAGCTGGAAATTGGCGCTGGCTTTCGGGTCGTTGAAAAGCGACAGATGCTCGGCCTTCACCGTGTTTTGGAGAAAATCGCGGGCCTGCTCCAGCCCCGTCTTGTCCACGCTGAGCGCCACCACCTGAAACGCATCGCTGCCCATTTCGCCCTGCAGCCGGTCCAGCTCCGGCATTTCCTCCCGGCAGGGCGCGCACCAGGTCGCCCAGATGTTGAGAAGCAGGGTCTTGCCCCGGAAATCGGAGAGTTTCACCGGTTTGCCCTGTGCGTCCTGAAAGACCACATCCGGCACCGCCTTCAGCGCCTTTGCAGGCACGAAGGCGGCGACATCGCCGGTCGCCGCGGCCTGGAGCGCGGCGTAATGGGGGTTCGGCACGGCGTCCGCCCCGGCCTCGTCCCCGCCGCCGGATTTGCCTAAGGGACCGACGATCAAGTATATCCCGGCAACGACAAGAACCGCGGCGGCAACAAGGGCGGCGGCGAGTTTCGGCAGGTTGCGGGATTTCTGGGACATATATCTTCCTCGGAACTTCCTCGTGGCGTTGCCGGGCCTTTGACCGCCCCTTCCCGAATATCCGACCGTCTGGCGGACAGCTCCCGGAGAAGCGAGCATGAGCAACAAGATGTGGGGCGGCCGGTTTGGCGAAGGCCCCGACAGGATCATGGAGGAAATTAACGCCTCCATCGGTTTCGACCAGCGCCTTTTCGCCCAGGATATCCAGGGCTCGAAGGCGCATTGCACAATGCTGGCCGAGAAGGGAATTATCTCAAGAACCGACGCCGATCAAATTATCGACGGTCTGGACAAGGTGCTGGCCGAGATCGAGGCGGGCGAATTCGCCTTCAGCCGCGAGCTCGAAGACATCCACATGAATGTGGAATCGCGCCTGACCGAGCTTGTCGGCGCCGCGGCGGGACGGCTTCACACCGCGCGCTCGCGCAACGACCAGGTCGCGACCGACTTCAAGCTCTATGTGCGCGACACGCTCGACCATCTGGACGAGCAGTTGAAGGACTTCCAGCTTGCCTTGCTGGAAAAGGCGGAGGCCCATGCCGACGCGATCATGCCCGGCTTCACCCATCTCCAGACGGCCCAGCCGGTGACCTTCGGCCACCATTGCCTCGCCTATGTGGAAATGGCGGCGCGCGACCGGGGCCGGATGCAGGATGCGCGGAAGCGCCTCAACCTCAATCCGCTGGGCTCGGCGGCGCTCGCGGGCACCTCGTTTCCCATCGACCGGGAGATGACGGCGAAGGCACTCGGCTTCGACGGCCCGACCCGCAACTCGCTCGACGCGGTGTCGGATCGCGATTTCGTGCTGGAAGCGCTCTCGGCCTCCTCCATCGCCGCGATGCATCTTTCCCGGCTCGCCGAAGAAATCGTGGTCTGGTCGACGCCGGGTTTCGACTTCATCCGCCTGCCCGACAGCTTCACCACCGGCTCGTCCATCATGCCGCAGAAGCGCAACCCGGACGCGGCGGAACTCATCCGCGCGAAATCGGGCCGCGTGATCGGCGCGCTGACCTCGCTGCTCATCGTGATGAAGGGCCTGCCGCTCGCCTATTCCAAGGACATGCAGGAAGACAAGGAAGCCGCCTTCGATGCGCTGGACGCGCTGTCGCTGTCGCTCGCAGCCATGACGGGTATGGTTCGCACACTGACCATCAACGAACCTTCCATGAAGGCGGCCGCCGCGCGGGGCTTTTCCACCGCGACCGACCTTGCCGACTGGCTGGTGCGCGAGCTGAACCTGCCCTTCCGCCAGGCCCATCACGTGACCGGCAGCCTGGTGGCCAAGGCCGAGGCCAGGGGATGCGATCTCGACGGGTTGAGCCTTGAGGACATGCAGGCGGTGGAACCCGGCATCACGAAAGATGTATATTCGGTGCTGGGCGTGGAAAACTCCGTCGCCAGCCGGACGAGCTTCGGCGGCACGGCGCCTGAAAATGTGCGGCAGATGGCGGCTTTCTGGCGCAAGGAACTGGAACAGTCCTGATGGGGCGAGGGGAAAGCGCAATGAAAAACCGCAGCACATGGGTGACGGCAGGCCTTTTTCTGGGCCTCGGCCTTGCGCTTGCCGGATGCGGCAAACGAGGACCGCTCGAACTGCCCTCGGGCGAAAAAGCCCAAATGCCGACGGATGAAAGCAGCATGACGCTGGACGCGCCGGAGAGCGACCAGCCCATCGACATGCGGCCCATCACCGCCGATACGAGCATGAAGTCGAACCCCGACGATCCGGCGGCGCAGAGCAACTGAGCGGCGGACGAACACCGCCCCTTGAACCCCGACCCCGAACTCTTGTCCCCTGAGCGCCCGCCGCCCCGGGGCAAAGCGGCAGACAGATGAACCATTTCGAGTATCGCGACTGCGTCCTTCATGCGGAAGGCGTCTCCGTCCCCGACATAGCGGCCGCCACCGGCACGCCTTTCTATTGCTATTCGAGCGCCACGCTGGAACGCCATTACGAGGTGTTCTCGCAGGCGTTCAAGGGCCAGAAGGCGCGCATCTGCTATGCGATCAAGGCCAATTCCAATCTCGCCGTGATCCGCACGCTGGCCCGCCTCGGCGCGGGCGCGGATGTGGTGTCGGAAGGCGAGCTGCGCCGCGCCATCGCCGCCGGCGTGCCCACCTCGAAGATCGTCTTTTCCGGCGTTGCCAAGACGGACGCCGAAATCGCCTTCGCACTGGACGTGGGCATCGACCAGTTCAACGTGGAATCGGAGCCCGAACTCGACGCCATTTCGCGCGTCGCGGCGGGCATGGGCAAGCGCGCCCGCGTGGCGCTGCGCGTGAACCCCGATGTCGATGCCAAGACGCATGAGAAGATCGCGACCGGCAAGGCGGAGAACAAGTTCGGCATTTCATGGCGCCGCGCGCCTGCCGTCTATGCCCATGCGCGGACCCTGCCGGGTATCGAGATTGCGGGCATCGACGTTCACATCGGCAGCCAGCTCACCGATCTGGAACCCTTCTCCACCGCCTTTACCCGTGTCGGCGAAATGGTGGAAGCGCTGCGCGCCGACGGCCATGCCATCGGCCGGATCGATCTGGGCGGCGGGCTCGGCATTCCCTATCGCGGCGACAATGACGTGCCCCCGCATCCGGACGAATACGCCGCCATGGTGAAGCGCACGCTGGGCCATCTCGATTGCGAGCTGACCTTCGAGCCGGGCCGCCTCATCGCGGGCAATGCGGGCATTCTCGTCACCCGCGTCATCTATGAGAAGGTCGGCGAGGACCGCACCTTCCTGATCGTCGATGCGGGCATGAACGATCTGATCCGCCCGACGCTCTATGACGCGCATCACGATATCCGCCCGGTGGCCGAACCCGCCCCCGGCGCGGAAGAGATCGAGTATGACGTGGTGGGCCCGGTCTGCGAGACCGGCGACTATTTCGCCCGCAAAAGGCGGCTGCCCCGCATGAAGGCGGGCGATCTGGTGGCCGTGATGTCGGCGGGCGCCTATGGCGCGGTGCAGGCCAGCGAATACAATACCCGTCCCCTCGTGCCGGAAATTCTGGTGCGCGGATCGAGCTTTGCGGAGGTGCGCGCGCGCCCCAGTTATGACGCAATGCTGAGACAGGATATGATACCGGACTGGCTCTCCGACTGAGGCGCAACGCAGCGCCGAAAGAGATGGCGGAGGGCCGGAGCCTCATCCATCGACGCGCGAAAGGCGAGAGCTTGGCACGCCCTGAAGATGGCCCCGAAAACGCCGAAAATGGCGGCGGGCCCGGAAAAGCATCCGCAAGTCCCGAAAGACTTCCGCGCCGCGTGGAGCGACGCATCGCGCTGGCCCGCGCGACGCTGCTTTGGGAGGCGCTCTGGCCCGCGCTCTGGCGGGCGGCGGCACTCACCGGCTTTTTCGTCTCGCTTGCCCTTTTCGGCCTGTTCGAAGGCGCCCCGCTCTGGCTGCACTGGCTGGCGCTGGCCGCCTTCGGCGTTCTGCTGGCGCTCGCCATCTGGCGCGGCTTTCGCGATTTCCGCTGGCCGACGCGCCATGACGCGCTGCGCCAGATCGAAACCGCCTCCGGCCTCTCCCATCGTCCGCTGTCTACCTTCGAGGACATGCAGGCGGGCGGCACGGGCGACGAGACGCTGTGGCGGGCCCATCGCGACTGGCTCTCCCGGCGGCTGAGCCATCTGCGCATCGGCCTGCCCGCGCCGCGCATTGCCGGGCAGGACCCGTTCGGCCTGCGCGCCGCGGTCGTCCTGCTGCTGCTGGTCGCCGTCTGGGCGGGCGGACGCGACGCCGGACCGCGCCTCACCTCCGCCTTTCTGCCCGGCGCATCGCTTTCCCGGGATATTGCGATCGAGGCCTGGATCTCACCGCCGCCCTATACCGGCATCCCGCCCATCTATCTGACCGGCGATGCGGCGCCCGGAGACGAAACCGGCGGCGCAAGCGGCAAGACCGCCATCGCCGTGCCGCAGGGCAGCGTGCTGTCGCTCAGGGTGAACGGCATGCGCGCCTATCCCGCGCTCAGCGTGGAAACCGGCAAGCGCGCCGAACCCGAACCGCTTACCGAGATTTCGCCGGGCAGCCATTCCATCGACCGCAAGCTAACGCAGAGCGCGGAGATCACGCTGACCGGGGCGGGCCGCATCATGGATAGCTGGACCGTCGATGTGACGCCGGACGAGGCGCCCTATATCGCCTTCAAGGCCGATCCGGAAACCGCCACCTCCGGCGCGATCGGGATTTCCTATATCGCGAAGGACGATTACGGCATCGCCACGGCGCAGGCGGACATCCGCCTGGAAGAGAACAAGGCCGAGAACCAGAAGGGGGACGGGACGGAAAAGAGCGCGGCGGACGATCCGCAGCTGAACGCCATCATGGATACCCTCATGCCCCCCGCCCCGACGGTTGCGCCGCCCGATATCCGGCTGCCGCTCTCCGGCGCACGCCCGAAGGAAGCCGACGGCCGGACATGGACGGATTTGCGCAGCCATCCCTGGGCCGGGCTGAAAGCGACGATGACGCTGGTGGCAACCGACGATGCCGGGCAGCAGGGGCACTCGCGCAGCATCGACTTCACCATCCCCCAGCGCAGCTTCAAGGACCCGCTCGCCCGCGCCATCGTGGAGCAGCGCCGCCAGCTCGCGCGCAATCCGCGCAGCACGGCCCGTGTCGCCCGCTTCCTCAATGCCTTCACGCATGACCCGGAAAAGACCATTTCCGACCCCGCCGTCTATATGGGGCTCAGGACCGCCTATTGGCGGCTGGCGACGGCGCGGCGCACCGAAGAGATGAAGGGCATTTACGACCTCCTGTGGTCGATCGCGCTGCGGATCGAGGATGGCGATCTGTCGCTTGCCGAACGCGACCTGCGCGACGCACAGAAAGCGCTATCGGACGCGCTCCAGCAGGGCGCGAGCGACGATGAAATCGCGCGGCTGATGGCCGAACTGAAACAGGCCTTCGACAGCTATATGAACGCGCTGACCGCACAGCAGGGCAAGACCGCCGACGAGCAGATGGAGTTCCCCTCCGAGGAGCGCAGCATCAGCCGCGAAGAGCTGGATCGGATGCTCGGCAATATCGGCGAGCTGGCCCGCTCCGGCTCGCGCGAACAGGCACAGGCCATGCTGCAACGGATGCAGTCCATCCTCGAAAACCTGCAATTGCCCAAACAGGCCGGTCAGATGTCGCCCGGCGACAAGGCCATGTCCGAGGCGGTGGACCGGATGGGCGATCTCATACGCCGCCAGCAGGAGCTGATGGACGAGACCTTCCGCCGGCAGCCGCAACAGCAGGGCCTCGACGCGCAGGGCATGCCGCAGGAGGGGATGCCTCAGGGCGGAATGCCCCAGGGAATGCCCGAGCCGGGCGAGGAGGGTCAGGGCGGCATGAGCCGGCACGGGGAAGACGGCGGCAACGCCCCCGACCTCCAGGGACTGGCGGCCGAGCAGAAAGCGCTGCGCGAGGAACTTGCCAAAATTCTCAAAATGCTGGAACGGAACGACGCGGAAACGCCCGATGCGCTCGCCGAGGCCGACAAATCGATGGAAGATGCGCAAGGACGGTTGAAAGACGGTCGCGCCGACCGCGCCACCGCCTCGCAAGGCAAGGCCATCGATCAGATGCGCGCCGGCGCGCAAGGCCTCGCCGACAAGCTGATGAAGGGCCGGGGCGGCAAGGGACGCGGAAAGGGCACGGCCCGCACCGATCCCTTCGGACGGCCCTCGCCCGGCGCGATGGATCGCGGCGAGGGCGTCAACGTGCCCGACAGGTCGGGCGTGCAGCAGGCCCGCGAAATCCTGCAGGAGCTGCGCCGCCGCGCGGGCGAACTCAACCGCCCGCAGGAAGAACTCGATTATCTCGACCGGTTGCTGAAACGGTATTGAGTCATCCTGTCGTTTTTTCGGGTTTCATATTCTTGGGCGTCATCCCGGCGAAAGCCGGGACCCAATCCACCTTTCGGCAAGCCGCGCTGCGAGTGGATCCCGGGGACAAGCCCCGGGATGACAAAGCATGTTGTATTTGACGATTGAGGCTTAAAACCCGGTGTCGTCCCAGCACTTGTTGCCGGGACCCATTAGCCCTTCGACAAGCGGAGACGAGAGTGGATCCCGGCTTTCGCCGGGATGACACTGAATTCTTGAAAGCGCTGGGCCTCAGCCCCGCGAGGCAAGCGCCGCGTCGACCTGCGTCACCAGCTCGTCCAGCGTGAAGGGCTTCAGCATGATGTCGTGGATGATCGCCTCCAGCCCATGCGCGCGCTCGCGCTGGTCGGAATAGCCCGTCATCAGGAGAATGGTGATCCCCGGCGCATGGCGCGAAGCGGAGAGCGCCAGCGAAATGCCGTCCATCACCGGCATGATGATGTCGGTCAGCAGAAGCTCGTAGGGCTTTTGCACGTCCATGGCGCGGGCCAGCGCATCGAGCGCTTCCGACCCGTCCGACACGGAATCGACTTCATGGCCGGCGCCCATCAGCGCGCGGGCGATGAAGGACTGGACGGAAGGTTCGTCTTCGGCAACCAGTATCCGCGCCATATCCCTATTCCTCGATATAGCCCACGAAAGGCAATTGCCGGTAGGCATGGCCGACATCCATACCATAGCCGATAACGAAGCGGTCGGGGCAGTCGAACCCTTTAAAGTCCGGCGCGATGTCCACCACCTGCTTGCCCTGCTTGTGGAGAAGGACGCAGGACGCCACGCTGTTTGCACCGCGCGCGATCATCAGATCCTTGGCGAAGGCGAGCGTTCGGCCGCTTTCGAGAATATCGTCCACCAGCAGAACGTCGCGTCCCGCCACCGGCACTTCGGTGTCGCGGACGATGGTCACCTCGCCCCGCGAGGTCGTCTCCGCGCCATAGCTCGACAGGGTGATGAAATCCATATCGGGCGCCGCGCCCGCTTCATGCAGGGCACGCAGCAGATCGGCGGCGAAGATGAAACTGCCCTTGAGCACGGGAACGATGAGAGGCGCGCGGCCCAGCGCGGCGACGATCTCGCCCGCCAGCGCATGATTGCGCGCGGCGATCTCGTCTGCCGTGATGAGAACGGTGATCCGGGCGGAAAGGTCGCGGGGCTCGCTCATCCGGCCGGTCCTATTCGCTGTCTGGTCCGGAGCCGGAAGACGCGGCATCCGGTTCGGCCCTCATATCCTGTGCCTCGGCAGGCGCTTCCTTCACGGCCGCTGCCTTGCCGCCCGGCGAAAGGTCCGAGCCGTTATCGAAACGGATCTCCACATCGCGCGTGGCCGGGGGCGGACTTGAGAGCCGCGTTACGAAAGGAATCGATTGATCGGGCATCAGCCTCCGCTCCGGCAGGGCGAAGGTCCAGTGATAGATCTCTTTCTGCTTTTCGTCGCGCAGGCCGATCCGAAGCCGCGGCAAGGCGCGCGGTTCGTCGCTGACATTCGATACCTCGCCCATGATAGCGAGCACAGGCAGGCCGTTCACCTCCTGCTTTTCGTAGCGGACCTTGTGGAACTCCACCCCGCGCAGATTGATCTTGTCGCCTGCCAGCTCATAGACATCCGCCGTGGCGGGCCAGAGCGAGGCGATCTCGTTGCGGAAGACCCAGCCCGCGCCGAGCGTGCCGCCGAGAAAGATGAGAAGCGTGATCCAGCCGAGAATGGTGAGGAAACGAACCCGCCGCATGGCCGCCGCGCCATGGACGAAACTGCGAAGGCGCCCGCCCGTGGCGTTGTCGGGCCCCGCCCCGGCGACCGTCGTATTGATCTGGCGCGGGGTCCGTCCGGCGGATTTGTCCTTTTCGGGCTCCCGCTTGAAAACGGGCTTGGCCGGCCCGACGACCGGCGCGGCATCGGCAGGCGCGGACGGAGTGGCGGACGGCGCTTCGGCATCCCCGCCCTCTTCCAGCGGCTGCTGATCCCAGCTATGGCCGCATTTGGCGCACCGCACCTTGCGCGGGCCCGAGGCGAAAGCGCCGGGCTTGACGGGGTAGCGCGTCGAACAATGCGGACAGGTGATAATCATCCGGATCTTGCTGTGAAGGATTTGCCCAAAGGGCGAAACGCGGAAGCGCGGCAACACCCTCGCCACGCCTCCTTTCGCCTTAAGCCTATTGAATGGCCCTCCATGGTTAAAGCGGCGTTAAATCATCATCGTTTTCCCGAAGGAAACCGCCGTTTGTCCTCCATTGCGCGCATCCGACACGCCGTCGATCCGTGATACCGTCTGCTGCATGATTCGCTTCGAAAATGTCGGCATGAGATACGGCATGGGGCCGGAAGTGCTCCGGGATGTGAGCTTCGAGCTCGCGCCCGGCTCTTTCCATTTCCTCACCGGCCCCTCCGGCGCGGGCAAGACCTCGCTCCTCAAGCTCATGTTTCTGGCCGTCCGCCCTTCGCGCGGGCTCATCACCATGTTCGGTCAGGATATCGCCACCCTGCCGCGCAAGGAGATGCCCGCGCTGAGGCGGCGCATCGGCGTGGTGTTTCAGGAATTCCGGCTGCTCGACCATCTCACCACCTATGAGAATGTGGCGCTGCCCCTGCGCATTCAGGGCCAGCCGGAAAGCGCCTGGCGCGCCGATGTGATGGAACTGCTGAACTGGGTCGGTCTCGGCGACCGCATCCAGGCCAAGCCGCCGACGCTGTCGGGCGGCGAAAAGCAGCGCGCCGCCATTGCCCGCGCCGTGGTGGGCCAGCCCGACGTGCTGCTGGCCGACGAGCCGACCGGCAATGTGGACCCGGAAATGGGCCAGCGCCTGCTCCGCCTGTTCGTGGAACTGAACCGGCTGGGCACCTCCGTGCTGCTGGCCACCCATGACCGCAGCCTCGTGGAAGCGGCGGGCTCTCCGGAGCTTGTGCTGAAAGAGGGAGGCCTGAGCATTCGTGGCTGATACCCCTCCGCGTCACACCCGCCCGGATCGCCCCGGCAGTCGTCCGGGAAATCGCTCCGGCCGGGACCCCGCCCCCACCTTCCATGACGAGGAAAAGGCGGGCCGCAGCCGGCTTGTCTCGCTGCTCGTCGAAACGCGCTCCATCATGCCCTCGGGCGGCGCGACCGGCCTGCCCCTCATCCTCGCCATCGCGGCCATGTGCTTTCTGGCAAGCCTGACGCTGGGCGCGGCGCTGTCGGTCGGCCATGCGGCGTCGGAATGGACGGGGCAGCTGTCCGGCGCCCTCACCGTGGAAATCAAACCCTCGCCCGAAATGAAGCCAAAAAAGCAGCTTTCCGAAGTGATGGGCCTTCTGGGCCAGACGAGCGGTATCGTGAGCGCCCGCCCCGTGACCCGCAGCGAGACGGCGAAGCTGCTGGAACCCTGGCTCGGCAAGGGCAATGTGACCGACGACCTGCCCATCCCGCAGCTTGTGGATGTGACGATCGACCCGACCTCGCCGCCCGACCTCGCCGCGCTGGCGATCAATGTCGCGGCGGTGGCGCCCGGCGCGCTGCTCGACACGCACCGGCAATGGCAGGCCGAAATCATCAGCGCCGCCCATGCCGTGCTGTGGCTGGCCTATGCGGTGCTGGG
Source organism: Parvibaculum sp. (assembly GCF_002684405.1). Lineage (GTDB taxonomy): Bacteria > Pseudomonadota > Alphaproteobacteria > Parvibaculales > Parvibaculaceae > Parvibaculum. The sequence goes on from NZ_NYVD01000121.1 coordinate 17,952, forward strand.
GCTGGTGGCCGCGACCACCACCGCCATCGTCGTCTTTGCGACGCGGGCGGGCCTCTCCGCCAACCGGGAGGTGGTGGAAGTCCTTCACCTGATCGGCGCGCGCGACCGCTTCATCGCCCGCGAGGTGCAGCACCATTTCCTGCATCTGGGGCTCAGGGGCGGCATAGCGGGGCTCGCCCTGTCGGTGCTGACCTTCGTGATCCTGTCATTCGCGGGCGACAATGGCGCGCTCTTCCTGATGCCGGTGACGGGATTGCAGCTCGACCATTACCCGATCCTGCTGGCCGTACCGATTGCCTCCGCGCTGGTCGCGGTGCTGACCGCCCGCATCACCGTGATGCGCGAGCTGGAACATATGCTCTGAGACCGAAATTCATGCGGCATTACGCTTTTTTGCGCCTATCCTGCGGGCCGCGCATTCCATGTTAATATCTGCGACGTTAGAATTCTCTCAGAGCTGACAAGGACTTGTCATCATTGGCCCGAACCAGCGCCACAGGGAAAGCAGGCGAGAAACGGCAGACGCCGCCCGGACCGGACGGGCCGCGCCGCCCCGTCCTGAGCCTTGTGATCGGGCTGGCGGCGCTGGCGCTCGCGCTTTACGCAGGCGGCTTTTTCGTCTTCACCGCGCTGATCGACCGGACCCCGGCGGCCAATAACGGCAAGGCCGACGGCATCGTGGTGCTGACGGGCGGGCCGGAACGCATCGCGGAAGGCTATCGGCTGCTCGTCGAAGGCCGCGCGAAACGCATGCTCATCAGCGGCGTGAACCCGGAAGTGAAGGCCAGGGAGCTTGCCGCGCTGGTTGGCGGCGACCGGGGAAAATTCGATTGTTGCATCGATATCGGCTGGCAGGCGATCGACACGATCGGCAATGCCGCGGAGACCGCCAACTGGGTGCATAAACGAGGCTACCGCTCGATCATTCTGGTGACGAGCACCTATCACCTGCCGCGCGCCCGGCTGGAACTCAGGCGCGCCATGCCGGGTGTCGAAATCATGCCCCATCCGGTATTTCAGGATAAGCTGCATCTCGACGGCTGGTGGAACTATCCCGGCACCACGCGGCTGCTCGTATCGGAATACACCAAATATCTGCTGACGCTGACGCATCTGCGCGCGCGCTAGCGGGAGGAAAACGAAGGGGCGTACTTCCTTGCTCTGGCTTCGCTCGACCTTTTTCAACCTGTCCTTCTGGCTGATGTCCATCATCATGTGCATCGCCGCCACGCCGCTCTTTCTGATGCCGCGCGGCTGGACGGTCCGGGCCATGAACCTGTGGTCCCGCCTCACCATGTTCCTGCTCCGGGTCTGCGCAGGGACCCGTTACGAGGTGCGCGGGCGCATACCGGAGGGCGCGGTGCTGATCGCCGCCAAGCACCAGTCCATGTGGGACACGATCATCGCCACCGCCCTGCTGCGCGATCCGGCCATCGTGATGAAAAAAGAACTTCTGATGGTCCCCTATTACGGCTGGTACTCGCTGAAGACGCGCATGATCGCCATCGACCGGGGCTCGGGCTCGGCCGCCATCCGCAAGCTCATCGCGCAGGCAAAGGCCGCGCTGGGGCTGGGACGGCCCGTCCTGATCTTTCCCGAAGGCACGCGCATGGCGCCCGACGCCGCGCCGGACTACAAGCCGGGGGTGGCCGCGCTTTACCGCCAGCTCGACGTCGCTTGCGTGCCGGTGGCGGTGAATTCGGGTATGTACTGGGCACGGCGCGGCTTCGCCAAACGCCCCGGCACCATCGTCATCGAATTCCTCGACCCCATTCCGCCCGGCCTCGACCGCAAGAGCTTCATGGCGGAACTGGAAAAACGCATCGAACCGGCCACCGCGAAACTGGTGGCCGAGGCGCGGGGCTGAAAAACCTGCGCCCGCCAACGCTGCGGACTAGACTTGCACCCGCGTGAACGAGGCGCGAACATCCAAATCGAGAACCGGCCATCTTGCCGGATATAGGCTTTTGAAATGAAACCCATCGCCGAACAGATCTGGGACATGAAATACCGCCTGCATGCGGCAGACGGCACGCCCGTGGACCTCACCGTGGAGGACACATGGAAGCGCGTCGCCAATGCGCTGGCGGCCGCCGAGGCGCCGGAAAAGCGCGGCCAGTGGGCGGAAAAGTTCCATGAGGCGATGGAAGGGTTCCGCTTCCTGCCGGCGGGCCGCATTCTTGCCGGCGCAGGCACCGCGCGCGACGTGACGCTCTTCAACTGCTTCGTCATGGGCACCGTGCCCGACACCATGGCGGGTATCTTCGACAATCTGAAGGAAGCCGCGCTGACCATGCAGCAGGGCGGCGGCATCGGCTACGACTTCTCCACGCTGCGCCCCAAGGGCGCGCCCGTGCATGGCGTAGGCGCGGATGCCTCCGGCCCGCTTTCCTTCATGGATGTGTGGGACGCGATGTGCCGCACCATCATGTCGGCGGGCTCGCGCCGGGGCGCGATGATGGCGACCATGCGCTGCGACCACCCGGACATCGAGGATTTCATCGACGCCAAGCGCGAGCCGGGCCGCCTCAACATGTTCAACCTGTCGGTGCTGGCGACAGACCCCTTCATGGACGCGGTGAAGGCGGACGCCGATTGGGACCTCACCTTCAACGGCACGGTCTTCCGCACGCTGAAGGCGCGCGCGCTCTGGGACAAGATCATCGCCGCGACCTATGCCTATGCCGAACCGGGCGTGATCTTCATCGACCGCATCAACAAGAAGAACAATCTCTATTACGCCGAGACGATCCAGGCGACGAACCCCTGCGGCGAGCAGCCCCTGCCGCCCTATGGGGCGTGCCTGCTGGGCTCGATCAACCTCGCCGCGCTGGTGAAAGACCCGTTCGGCGACGATGCCGCGCTGGACGAGGACGAACTCGACGCGCTGGTGCGCGTGGCCGTGCGCGCCATGGACAATGTGGTGGATGTGTCGCGCTTCCCGCTGCCCGAGCAGGAGCATGAGGCAAAGGCCAAGCGCCGCATCGGCCTCGGCGTGACGGGGCTTGCCGACGCGCTCATCATGTGCCGGACGCGCTATGGCTCGGACGAGAGCGTCGCGCTCATCCGCAAATGGATGCACAAGCTTTCGCGTGCGGCCTATCTCGCCTCGGTCGATCTCGCCGCCGAAAAGGGCGCCTTCCCGCTGTTCGACGCGGACGCCTATCTGGCGGGCGAGACCATCGCCACACTGGACGAGGATGTGCGCGAAGCCATCGCCAAACACGGCATCCGCAACGCGCTCGTCACCTCCATCGCGCCGACCGGCACCATCTCGCTTTTCGCAGGCAATGTGTCGTCGGGCATCGAGCCGGTTTTCGCCTATGCCTATACGCGGAAAGTTCTGCTGCCCGACGGCACACGCCGCGAGGAGCGCGTGAAGGACTATGCCGTGGAGCAGTATCACGCCCGCTTCGGCGAAAAGGCGGAACTGCCGGATTATTTCGTCAATGCGCAGACGCTGAGCCCCGCCGAGCACATCGCCGTGCAGGCCGCGGTGCAGGACTATATCGACAGCTCGATTTCCAAGACGATCAACGTGCCCGCCGATATTTCCTTCGAGGCCTTCAAGAGCGTCTATACGGACGCCTATGAGAAGGGCCTCAAGGGCTGCACCACCTATCGCCCGAGCGATGTGCGCGGCTCCGTCCTCTCCGTGGACGAGGAACCGGCGGCGCAGCCCGAACCGGCACCGGCCCCGGTGACCGAAGATGGCGTGGTGCGCATGTGGCAGCCGCTGCAGCGCGACGAAATCCTTCCCGGCTTCACCTACAAGATCAAATGGCCGGAATCGGACCATGCGATCTACATCACCATCAACGACATCCTGCAGGACGGACGCAGGCGGCCCTTCGAGATCTTCATCAATTCCAAGAACATGGAGCATTACGCTTGGACGGTGGCGCTGACGCGGATGATTTCCGCCGTCTTCCGCCGGGGCGGCGACGTGACCTTCGTGGTGGAGGAACTGAAAGCCGTGTTCGACCCGCGCGGCGGCGCCTGGATGGGCGGCCGCTATGTGCCAAGCCTGCTCGCGGCCATCGGCGGCGTCATCGAACAGCACATGATCGACACCGGCTTCATCGCGGCAAAGGACGGCAAGCCGATCACCGAGGCGATGCAGAAGGCCGTCGGTGAAACCGACGAGCGCCCGCGAGGCAAACCCTGCCCGCGCTGCGGCGCCTATGGCATGATCAAGCAGGAAGGCTGCGAGACATGCCCGTCATGCGGGCATTCGAAGTGCAGTTGAGCAAAAATCCCCTTGCCAAATAGTACCAAAATAGGTACAAAGCAATATGCCGTCCACGCCAGTCAAGCGGATACCTGCCATTTTCTACCGGACCGGGCGGGGAACGGAACCCGTTCGAGATTGGCTGAAAGATCTGAACAAGGCAGACCGGTTGCTGATCGGCGCAGATATCAAGACCGTGGAATTCGGCTGGCCCATTGGCATGCCGACATGCAAACCGCTTGGCAATGGACTGCATGAAGTCCGTACCAATCTAACGAATGGGCGCATCGCGCGCGTAATCTTTTTCGTAAGGCGCGGAAAAATGGTGCTCGTGCACGGCTTCATCAAGAAAACACAGAAAACGCCGAAACCCGATCTGGATCTCGCCCGAAAGCGCAAGAAAGAAGTGGAAGAGTAAAATGGCCAAGAAGAACATTCATCTCGGGTCTAGCCTCGACGACCTGCTGGAGGAAGAAGGACTTCTTGCCGAGGCGCAAGCAATTGCCATCAAACGTGTGCTGGCATGGAGGCTTGCCGAGGCCATGAAAGAAGAAAACCTGACCAAGTCGGCACTCGCCAAGACAATGAACACGAGCCGATCCGCGCTGGACCGCCTGCTCGATCCGGACAATCCCTCCGTAACATTGCTGACCATGGAAAAAGCTGCCGCCGCAATCGGCAAGACGCTACGGGTGGAACTGATCGACGGCCCGGCCTGAGATGACCTCGCGCGGGCTCATTCATCACATCGACCTCACCGTCACGGATGTCGCCCGCTCCGCGCCCTTTTATGACGCGGTGCTGAGTTTCATGGGTTATCGCCGCTGGCAGGAAGACGAGCACGGGATCGACTGGGAGCATGCGGGCACGCCGGATTTGCTGCCCACCATCGGCATCTTCAATGCGAGCGAGGAAGGCCGCGCGCAGAAGCACAACCGCTATGCGCCGGGGCTGCACCATATGGCCTGGAACGCGGAAAGCCGCGAAGACGTGGAAACGCTCTACGGCCTGCTGCTGGAGATCGGTGCCGCCATCCTCGATCCGCCGACGGACTATCCCGAATACGGGCCGGGCTATTACGCGGTCTTCTTCGCCGATCCGGACGGGCTGAAACTCGAATATGTGTTCGAGCCGCGCTGACGCATGACCGTTCTCACCCTCGACAATGAGACGGCGCGGCGTCTCTTCCTCGACCGTCACGCACTGAGCGCGCCCGCGACCTGCACATCGCCGGACGATCTGTCCACGCTCATTCGGCGGATCGGTTTCGTGCAGCTCGACAGCGTGAATGCGGTCGAACGCGCGCATCACATGATCCTGTTTTCCCGCGCCCCGACCTATCAACGCGGCTGGCTCGACGAGCTGCAGCAGGGCCGCGACATCTTCGAGCACTGGACGCATGACGCCTCGCTGCTGCCGATGGAGTTTTATCCGCACTGGCACCATCGCTTCAAAAAGGCGAAGGAGCGGCTGAAACATCCCAACTGGCAAAAGCGCATCGGCGAGGACCCGCAAAAGACGATCCGCAAGGTGCGCGCCCGCATCCGCAAGGAAGGCGAGGTCGGCACGCGCCATTTCGACGACAAGGGCCCGACAAAGTCTGAAGGGGGCGGCTGGTGGGGCTGGGGCCCGTCCAAGACGGCGCTCGAATTTCTCTGGCGCGCGGGCGAGCTTGCCATTGCGCGCCGCGATGGCTTCGAGAAGGTCTATGACCTCGCCGAGCGCGTGATCCCCGACGAGCTGCGTAAACGCCGCCCCACAAGGCGGCAGACGGTGGACTGGGCCTGCGAAACGGCGCTTGCCCGCCTCGGCTTTGCGACGCCGACGGAGCTGGCGAAATATTTCGACCTGATCGAGATCGCCGAGGCGAAGGACTGGGCGAAGCGCGCGGCGAAGCAAAAGAAAATCGTCGAGATCGCGGTGACCGGCGCGGATGGCAGCCACCGCCATGTCTTTGCGCCCGCCGACATCGAGGAACAAATCGAAAAGCTCCCCTCCCCGCATGAGGGCCTGCGCTTTCTCTCTCCCTTCGACCCGGCCATTCGCGAACGCAAGCGCGCCCGGCAGCTTTTCGGCTTCGACTATACGATCGAGATTTTCGTGCCGGAGAAAAAGCGCAAATACGGCTATTACGTGCTGCCGCTGATGGAGGGCGACCGCTTCATCGGCCGCGCCGACCTGAAGACCCATCGCGACGACGACCGGCTGGAAGTGAAAGGCTTCTGGCCGGAGGACGGCGTGAAGATGACGAAGGCGCGCATCGCCGCGACGCAAGACGCGCTGGCGGAGCTTGCGCGCTTTACAGGCGTCAGCCGGATCGAGGGAGCCGTTCCTGGACGGCGCGCCAAAGCCTCGTAAGCCCCTCGTCATGCGTGCCCATCTCGTCGAGATGCTGCACCATGCCGTGCAGATAATCCGAATTGCGGCCCGACTGGCCTTCTCCTTCGGCGATGAGGCGCACCTGATCTTCAAAGGAAAGCGCACCCGCATATTGCCCATGAGCACGGTCCACCACATAGCAGAGCGCTTGCGCCTCGCCGCCGGTATGAAGCAGTCGCACACGCTTCACCTCTTCGCGGTAGACCATGGTCACCTGCTCGCGCCCGCGTAGATAGTCGCGCACCTCATCCACCCGATCGGGCGCGATGCGAAACGCCATGCCCTTGCACGAACCGCCCGCATCCAGCCCGAAAACGAGGCCGGGCCGCTCCGGCGTGCCGCGATGGACGTGACTATAGACGCAGAAAGCGCGATGATAGCCGTACAGACGGGCGGGCTCGCGATGCTCGAACGCAAAACCCGGCCGCCACATCAGCGAGCCATAGCCAAATACCCAGAAATCATTCATTACTTGCCGCCCTGCTTTAGGCCGCACACCATATCGCCATGACAGAGAACGCAAAAGCATCCGCCCAGCCGCGCCGGAAAAACATCCGCTGGGGCGTCCTGACCCCCACCATCGTGCTGAGCGTGCTGGTCGCCGTCTATGCCGTCTACTGGTGGACCGTGGCCGGCGAAATCAAGACCCGTATCGAGACCGCCGCGCTCGATAACGGGCGCATCGAGACGAAATGGAAAGAGCTGGGCGTCTATGGCTTCCCCTATCGCTTCACCTCCAGCTTCACCGCTCCCGAAGTCGCCGCGCCCCGCACACCCGAGCAATGGCGCTGGCAGGCGGACGAGTTCTCGGCAAGCTTCCTGCCTTACGATTTCAACCATGTGATCTTCGATGTGGAAGGCGAACAGCGCCTGAGCTTTCGCGACGTGACGCAAAAGGGCGCACCGCGGCGTGATTGGCGCATCAAAGCCGATGCTGCCTGGTCGAGCTATGTGGCCGAAAAGGGCACCCCTTTCGGGCGGCTTGCCATCGACGTCAAGAAACTCGATGCAAAACGCGAGACCGGCGATGACACGCTGACGGCGGATCGGCTGCAGCTTCACACGCGCCCCGCCCCGTTGACCATCGAAGGCGGCGCGGCCCCGCTCATGCCCGGCACACCGAAGCCCGCGACCGCCATCGACCTTGCACTGCAGGGCGACAATATGGTGCTGCCCGCCCGCCTGACGCCGCCTGCGCTCGGCAACACGGCAAAGCTCGTCATCCTGCAGGCGCGCCTGCGCAACGTGCCCGCCACCCGGGCCGCAAGCCCGGTGGAATTCGCGCGCGACTGGATGGCGGCGGGCGGCACGCTGGCCGTCTCCGATCTGAAAGTGAAATGGGGCCCGCTCGACATGGACGCCTCCGGCGAAGTGACGCTGGACGAACAGGGCCGCCCGGCGGGACGCCTCGACGCGCAGATTGCCGATTATGAAGGGCTCGTTTCCGCGCTGGTAAAGGCGGGCCGCATTCCACAGAAGAACGAGAAAATGGCCCTGGCAGGCCTCGGCCTCATCTCGCAGTTCCAGGGCAACAAATCCGGCCGGGTGCGCGTGCCCGTGGTGATGAGCAAGGGCAAGCTCTATCTCGGCCCGGTACCCGTGGCGCGGCTCGATCCGGTTTATTGAGGCCCGCCATCCCCGTCATTGCGAGGAGCGCAAGCGACGACG
>NZ_NYVD01000122.1 GCF_002684405.1 Parvibaculum sp.
CGACCTTCAGCAGATCCGCAGCCTCATCCGCATTGACAGTGAAATGCTCGGTGACGATCCTTTTGATAGCCTCGCGCTCGCCGTCCGTGAACTCGCGGTCCCGGTTCCCGGCCTCGACGAGCAGGGCCGCCGCCGCCAGTTGCTTGGCCTCCGGGCTCATAGGCACGTTCCCGGTTGTCGTCAGACCCTTTTGAAGGGCATTGCGGATTTTCTCGAACATCTATGTCTTCCCCTGCTGGCATGACCGCCTTTAGGCACGGCCTTCCTAGATTTTGCCGGGCAATCTAGCGCGGCTCGAGCCGTTTCACAAAAGAAAAGGCCGCCACCGAAAGCCCGGCAGCGGCCCAAATTGACGCATGGTCCTGGTTAGTGAGCCATAATGTTCTTCTTTTTTTGAACGGCCCGGCCACGCGGCAATATCAAATCCAGCACCACAGCCAGCGAAGGCAGGAGCGCAATCGCCATCACCATGTTGATCATGAACATGAAGGCGAGAAGCAGGCCCATATCCGCCTGGAACTTGAGATCCGAGAACGCCCAGGTGGACACACCGATCGCCAGGGTAAGCGCGGTGAAGAAGACGGCCATGCCGGTCTCCTCCAGCGCACGCTGGAAGCTATCGGTCATGTTCAGTCCCTCGGCCAGATGGAACTGGATGCGGTTGTAGATGTAGAAGGCGTAGTCCACACCGATACCCACCGCCAGCACCATCACCGGCAGGGTTGCCACGGTCAGGCCGATCTCCAGAACCTGCATGAACCAGTAGCCGAAGAATGTCGCAAAGGTGAGCGGCACACAGCATGCGATAACGGCTCGCCAATCACGATAGGTCAGCGTGACGAGTGCGATAATGGCGGCATAGACCCACATCATCATCGGAAGCTCGGTCTCTTCCACTTCCTCGTTCACAGCCGCCTGGACGCCCATATTGCCGGACGCCAGACGCAGTTCAACGCCATCCATATGATGTTTGGCGCGCCAGTCCTTCACTGCGGCCACGACCCCGTGAATGGTCGTCGCCTTGCTATCCTTCAGATAGATCATGTGGGGCATAACCGTGCACTCCTGATTGAAGAGCGCACTGGCATTCGGAACGGTGTTGGCCGCCTGGGCAAGGGCCGCGCGGTCACGCGGAATGTCCTTCCATTTCAGGTTGCCTTCGTTCCAGCCCGCAGCCGACCCCTTGATCGCGAAGGGGAGCGAGCCGACCGCCGTTACGCCCGGCACGTTCTGCATCGCCCAGGAGAAACGGTTCAGGAACTCCATCACCGGGTAACTCACACACCCGTCGGGGGGCGTTTCGACCACCACGGTGAGCACGTTGAGCCCCAGCGCGTACTGATCTGCGATAGCCCGGCTGTCCACATTATAACGCGCATCCGCCCGAAGCTCGGGGGCGCCGGCATGCAGCGCGCCGACATGGCGCTGACTGCCCTTGTAAACCGCGTAACCCAGAAGCACCGAGGAGGAACACAGAATAATGATCGAGACTTTGGGCTGCGCCACCTTGCCGATCACACGCATGAGTTTGAGCCTGGTTTCACGCGCCTTCTGAATGCGGTGCGTGAAGTTGTCAGGGAAGCGGAAATAGCTAACCAGGAGGGGCAGCATGACAAGATTGGTAATGATCTTGAGCGCCACGCCGATGGAGGCCGTGATGGCGAGCTCGCGGATCATCGGAACGGGGATCAGATAGAGCGTCCCGAAGCCCACCAGGTCGGTGATCAGCGCCATGGATCCCGGGATCAGAAGACCCGAAAAGCTCGACCGCGCAGCTTCTTCCGCCGTTGCGCCGGCGGCCAGTTCCGCCGTGATCAGATTGATCTGCTGGATGCCGTGACTGACGCCGATGGCGAAAACCAGGAATGGAACCAGCACAGCCAACGGGTCGAGCCCGTATCCGAGCACTTCCAGCAAGCCGAATTGCCATACCACCGATGTGAGCGAGGCAAAGAGCGTGACTGTCGTGAGCTGGATCGATTGCGAATAAAGATAGACCGACAGGGCGGTGAGAAGGAACGCGATGACGAAGAACTTGACGACCGATTCCGCACCGTCGGCGATATCGCCGATCATTTTCGCAAAGCCGATGATCCTGACTTTGAAGTCGTCGTTCTCGTATTTCTGCCGGATCTGCTTTTCGAGCTTCGCGGCCAGATCGAAATAGTCGAGCTTCTTGCCGGTCGAAGGGTCGTAATCCTGCAGCTCTGCGACCACCATACCCGACCTGAAATCGTCGGAGACGAGCTTGCCGACGAAACCGCCGCGAATGACGTTGCTCCGCACCTTTTTGAGGGCATCCTGCGTCATCGTATCCGCCGTCACCTTGCCGGAGATGACGTCGTCCGCGCTGATGCCGTATTCGGTGATTTCGATGTAGCGGGTGTTGGGCGTCCAGAGCGATGTCACTGTCTGACGCGCGACGCCGGGCAGGAAGAAGATATCGTCGGTCAGGTCCTTGTAGACCTTGAAAAACTTCTTCGTCCAGATGGTGCCTTCAGCCGGCTCGAGCGTCACGATGATGCGGTTCGACCCGAAGAGCTGATCGCGATATTGCTCGAAGGTCTGGATGTATTCGTGACCGAGCGGCAATTGCTTGTCGAAGCCCGCGGTCATGCGCAGGTTCATCGCGTAATACGCCGTGATTGCCGTGGCGACGAGCAACGCAAGCAAGATTACGGCACGAAGGCGAAAGACAAGATTCTCAAGAAACTTAATCATTGGACTCTACCCGTTCCCCAAGCCCGGCCCTCATTCTTCGGGGCGCGGCGCTTCATCTGCGTACTGCCGGTCGCCGCGGAATGGATCCGGTTTCCTCAATCAGAGAAAACCGCCATCCCTGGTACGGCTCGACGGCCACTTCAACTTGTCGGGGATATGCCGTCTCGCGGACGGATCATGAAAGCCCCCCTCCCGAACGGTGACACACGTCCCCGGACCGGATCGGTACCGGTGCGGCAACGTCATAACCGTCGATCTCAGGGGATTTCCCCTCCCTTGGATGCCCGCTCTCTTATCCTCCATGACCGCCTCCCGGTCATTTTGCGGAGCGTTTGCACGCATTCTTATTAGCACAGCTAGAGCATTTTTGTAAAAGCCAAGCTTTCGACTCCGGAATTTCATCCCGTCGGCCCGATTAAACATGACGGGTGCGTCATTTTGACCTTGACCCGGCCGCTTTCGCACTTATTCTTACTAGCAACAAAGTTGTAAGTCCGGCGCCGGAAAGGCGGCGGATTCATTTTATGCGGATGCGGCCTCCCTGGTGCCGCGCCGACCATTGGAGGGATCCATGACCGAAATCCGGCAGATTACGAAAGACGACGCCTACGATGCCGTGGCACCCGAAGATTTCCCCGCGATGATGGAAGTCGAACGCTATGGCGCCCGTTCCACAGCGTTCGACAAGATCATTTCCGCCACGCACGACCACTTCTGGGATCCCCTCGACGTGAAGTACATCGACTTCACGGAAGGCTTCGACCTCGACACGCAGATGGTGATGCCGGAAGAGCTTATGCCGGAACTCAAGCTGCCCTGCTTTGAAGCCCTCTCCGAGGCGCAGCGCGTGAAGTTCGCCAATCAGAGCGCGCGCTGGATGCTTTCCTCGATCCTGCATGGTGAAGCCGGCGCGCTCGCGCTGTCCGCCAGCCTCTGCCACATCCTGAAGGATCCGGGCGCGCAGGAATATGCCGCCAACCAGACGCGCGAAGAAGCGCGCCATGTGACGGCCTTTGCGAAATACATCCAGGCCCGCTGGGGCAAGCCGCTTCCGGTCGGCTCCACGCTGGGCGGCCTGCTGACCGACATCGTGAATGCGCCGGAGGTCTACAAGAAGATTGTCGGCATGCAGATGCTGGTCGAAGGCCTCGCCATGGGCGCCTTCGCGACGCTCTATGCCAATTCCAACGATCCGCTTCTGGTGAAACTCACCCAGCTCGTCATGACCGACGAAGCGTTCCACCACAAGTTCGGCAAGATCTGGGCCGACCGCACCATTCCGAACCTCAGCGAAGATGAGCAGAACATCATCGAAGACTGGGCGGCGGAATGCTTCCAGACCCTGCTGTTCAACCTGGTGAACCCAGAACAGAAGCAGGTGATCTATGCCGAGTTCGGCCTCGACTGGCAGCAGGTCCAGGCGGAGATGCTGGAAGCCTTCACCGATGACGACCGCCGCGAGCACATGAAGGAAGGCACGAATATTTTCCGTGTCCTGATCAAGACGCTGCTCAAGGCCGGGATTATCACCGACCGCACCAAGGCCTTCTATGCCACCTATGTGGACATGGACGAACTCAAGGACGAAGGCGAGCGCATGGTCGGCGACGACATCGCCGAAGAAGGCATTCGCTTCCTGCAGACGATCAATTTCGGCGCCAATTCCGACGCGCTGAAAGACGTGACGATTTCCGCAGCCGAATAAGATTCGTCTGCTTGTTGCGTAGGCGGGACGGCTACTCCCTCCAGCCGACTGTCAGTTCGATCCTTAAACGGCCCGCTCCGGCGGGCCGTTTTTTGTGTGCTCAAGAAGGGGCGGCCCGCTCCAACGGGCCGTTTTTGTTTGCTCGAGATAAGGGCAGCCCGCTCCGGCGCGTGCTGTTTTGTCAGTCGAGAAAACGCTGTCGTGCCGCCAGTGCAAGACCCGTGGCGACCGAGGTAAGTTCGCCGCTGCTTGCCAGCTTCCCCCCTCCGAAGCGGTCCGCAAAGAGCTGGCGGACGGCCGGGATAAAAGAGGAGCCGCCGGTCAGGAAGACACGGTCCACGCGGGAAGGCGCCGTCCCCGTTTCCTCCAGCAGCCCGTCGACGCATTCGGCAATGGCGCCGAGCTCCGGCGCAATCCATGCCTCGAAATCGGATCGCGTCACTTCTGCATCGATGCGGATCGGGGCGGCGTCGAAGTGGAAATGCGCCCGGTCTCCCGCCGAAAGGCCGATCTTGGTCGCCTCCACGGCCCGGCTCAATGCAAAGCCCTGCTCTTCCTCGATGAGGTTGGCGAGGGCCGCCACCTGGTCGGCGGCCTCCGCCGTACGGCCGATTTCCGCGAGCATGCGACGTGTCTTGCCGGTGTTGATGAGGCTCAGCTCGTGCCAGCGCTTCATCGTGTCATAGGGCCATGACGGGACCGGCAGCGTCTTGCCGCCGCTTTCATAAGAAGTGCCTTTGCCAAGACGCGGGGCGACGCAATGCTCGATCAAGCGCGCATCGAAAGCGTCGCCGGCAAGCCCGACGCCGGAAACGCCGATAATCGTCTCGCCGCGCTGCCTGAGCCCGCGCGTACCGGGACCGACATGGAGCAGGCAGAAATCGCTGGTGCCGCCACCGAAATCGCCGATGAGGACCAGCTCGTCGCGATCCAGCGAGGCCTCATAGGCATGGGCGGCGGCAACAGGCTCGAATTCGAAATGCACGTCGGGAATTCCGATGCCCCGCAACGCCTCGCCCAGCCGCTTCACAGCGAGCCGGTCGTGACCCTCGTCCGGTACGCCAAGGCTGTTGCGGACGAAGCGTGCAGGCCGTCCGACCACGACCGGACCCGACCGCATGGCCTCGTTCAGCGTATCGGTTTCTGCGGTCGCCTCGATCAGCCGCGTGACAATGAAGCCAATGAGATTTTCAAGCGTGTAGCGCGTGCCGAAAATATTGGTCGCGGTGAAGTTCGGATTGGCGAGATAGGATTTGACCGACTGAATGAGGCGGCCGTCGCCGCCCCGATCCAGATAGGCATCCATCGCGGCTGGCCCGGCAAAGGCGTGCAGACGGCCATTGGCGTCCCGCTCGTCCCCGTCGAAATAGAGGATCGAGCGAAAGGTATCGAACTCCGCCCCCTCATGTTGAACCGGGACGAGCCGCGCAGGGCCTTGCGGGGACGTAACCGCCAGCGCGCTGTTGGTCGTCCCGAAGTCGAGACCAATGAACATAAAATCACCTCGTATCCGTCTGACCGGACGGGGGCATCCCCTCGGTCACAGCAATACATTTCAAGGATTTCCGGGGATTCCGGAGGCTAAAGGGCCGCGACAGATACAGAAGTTACCCCTTTTTGTCGAGGGGCCCTGCCTGCGGTCCGGCCCCTCGCCTCATCCTGCGCAAAATGACGCACCCGTCATTTTTGTGTTGTGTGTGCAGCGCACAAATACCCACACTCCGATTGTGAGATTTAGCCGGCGAGGGATATGCGGAACCGGCCGAACGACGCCTTACTTGGATGCACAGGAGTGACAACAGCAATGACCGACGTCCGCCAGATCACCAAAGACAATGCCTATGACGCCGTCTCGCCCGACGACTTCCAGGCCATGATGGACACGGAGCGCTACAATCGTCGCTCCAGCGCTTTCGACAAGATCATCTCCGCGACCCACGACCATTTCTGGGATCCGGTGGATCCGCGCTATATCGACTTCACCGAGCCCTTCGATCAGGAAAACGAGATGATGATCGATCCGGAGCTGGTGCCGGAACTGAAGCTTCCCTGCTTCGAGGCGCTGTCGGAAAAGGAGAAGGTGCGTTTCGTCAACGAGACGGCGCGCTGGATGATGTCCGCGATCCTGCATGGCGAGCAGGGGGCGATGAACCTCTCCGCCTCGCTCTGCCACATCCTGCTCGATCCCGGCGCACAGGAATATGCCGCCAATCAGGCCCGTGAAGAGGCCCGCCATGTGACGGCGTTCGCGAAATATGTGCAGGCGCGCTTCGGCAAGCCGCTTCCCTGCGGCGAGACGCTGGCGAACCTTCTCTCCGAGATGGTCAACGCCAAGGAGGTCTACAAAAAGATCGTCGGCATGCAGCTTCTCGTCGAAGGCCTTGCCATGGGCACCTTCGCGACGTTCTTCAACACGGCGCGCGATCCGCTGCTGGTGAAGCTCTGCCAGCTCGCCATGACGGACGAAGCGTTCCACCACAAGTTCGGCAAGATCTGGGCCGACCGCACCATCCCGAAGCTGTCGCAGGACGAGCGCGACATCATCGAGGACTGGGCCGCGAACGTCTTCCAGACGCTGCTCTTCAATCTGGTGAACCCGGAACAGAAGAAGCTCATCTATGCCGATTTCGGTCTCGACTGGCAGCAGGTTCAGGCCGAGATGCTGGAAGCCGTCACGGATGAAGACCGCCGCGAAGGCATGAAGGACGCAGCCAACGTCTTCCGCGTTCTGGTGAAGACGCTGCTCAAGGCGGGCATCATCACCGACCGCACCAAGGCCTTCTATGCCACCTATGTGGACATGGACGAGCTGAAAGACGAGGACGACCGCATGGTCGGCGACGACATCGCCGAGGCGGGTATCTCTTTCCTCCGCACCGTGAATTTCGGGAAGAAGAACCCGACGGCGAGTGTCGCGGCCGAATAGGCCCCGGTTCTGCCGGCACCCGCCCGACCAAGAAGGCGGGGTCATCAGGGAACACTAAGGGCGGCCGCCAGAGATGGCGTGCCGCCTCTTCTTTTGCCGTGGCGGGCGGGGCTCACTAGACTGACGCCCATGGACATCGATTCAAGACTGACAGGCCTTCCCGACATACCGGACCTCCCGCCGGGCGAGGCCCGGCTGCTGGCCGAGGGCTTGTGGAGCAGCGTCTACCGGCTCGGCGACGGGAGCCTTCTGAAGCTTGTGCGCCGGACGGGCGGGGGTCTCGGGTCGGGGGAAGCGATCTTCCGCCGCGAGGCGATCGCCTATGAAGCGCTTTCCGACCTGCAGGGAACACATTTCTCATTGCCCCGCCTTCTTGGCCATGGCGATCTGGAAAGCGGCGGCAGTCTCCATGCCGGATGGCTTCGCATAAGCGCGCATGAAGGCGCGCCGCTTGCCGCAGAGCGGCTCGTCTTTGCTCCCGTCCAGACGCGCGATGCAATCGGCGAGCGGATCGGGGCCGCCATCGCGGAGTTTCACGAGATGACGACCCGGCTGGCGAGAGAAGCCGACCTCAGGCTCGGCGATACGGTCGCCCGTTCCATCGGCCTGGCCGCGCACCGGATGGGCCAGCCCGACGAGCGCCTCATGGCGGAACGGCTGGCCGACGCATGGGCGGCGGAAATCGAGACGGGTCCGCTTGTTTTCGTGCATGGCGACCTGAACCTGTCGAACATCCTTGGCGAGACGGGCACGCACAAGACATTCGGAACAGGGCGAGCGCGGCCGGGGGCGCTTGGCCTTGTCGACCTGGCGGAAAGCGGCTGGTCGCTGCCCGAAACGGATTTCCGGCATCTGGAAAACTTCGGACCGATGGGCGAGGCGGTGCTGCGCGGGTATGAAGCCCGGGCGGACCGGGACGTGTCGATGAAGCGCATCCGCATGGCGATGGCCGCCAATGCGCTTTGCACACTTGCCATCGAGGGACATTCCGGCCATCCGCGAGAGGGCATGCGCCGGCGCGCCGCGCTGGTTCATGCGATGGAAGCGGCCGGGATCGCATAAGATATCGCCATGGCGAAAGACGAAGACATTCCGGAAAACGAAGACGATCCCTTCATGCTGTTCGACGGGCGGCAATCGCCGACCGCGGCAGCGGTGCAGCGCGGGTGCAGCCGCCTCATTGCGCAGATGGGGTTCGTCGCGGCGACGGAAATCCCGCTCGCGACGGGACGGCGCGTCGACATCATGGCGCTCGGCCCGAAGAACGAGATTCATGTCTTCGAGATCAAGTCGAGCCTTGCCGACTTCCGGGCGGATTCGAAATGGGAAGACTATCTGGAATTCTGCGACCGCTTCTATTTCGCCGTCCCGCCGGAGTTTCCACAAGAGGTGCTGCCGGAGGAAGTGGGCCTCGTCGTCGCCGACCGCTACGGCGCGGAGATATTGCGGGAGTCACCGCATGATCCGCTACCCGCAGCACGACGCAGGAAGCTGACCCTGCACTTCGCGCGCATCACTGCGCGGCGGGTGCACCGCTTTCTCGATCCGGAAGAATTGTAAAATCCAGCCCGTGAAATTTACTTCGGCGCGCGCTTGGCGAGGATACGCTGCAACGTACGGCGATGCATGTTGAGGCGTCGCGCCGTCTCCGAGACGTTGCGGTCGCAAAGCTCATACACACGCTGGATATGTTCCCAACGCACACGGTCGGCCGACATGGGATTTTCGGGCGGATCGGCATGATCGGCCCCTTTGGCGAGAAGGGCGGCTTCGATCATGTCGGCATCGGCCGGCTTGGACAGATAGTCCGCCGCGCCGAGCTTCACCGCGGTGACGGCGGTGGCGATATTCCCGTAGCCCGTCAGCACCACGATACGAGCTTCGGGACGGGCCTCTTCCAGCGCTTCCACGACATCGAGGCCATTGCCGTCTTCCAGGCGCATATCCACCACGGCATATCCGGGCTTCATCGTCCGGGCGAGGCCCTTGCCTTCTTTCACCGTATTCGCCGTACTGACCTGAAAACCGCGGGTTTCCATGGCACGGGCCAGACGGTTCAGAAACGGTACGTCGTCGTCGACAAGCAGAAGCGTCTTGTCTTCGGGCAGAAACGGCATCTCGCCGGGTGCATTGTCTTCAGTCTCGGGCACGTCTTCGGATCTCCAATTCAGATGGTCTGACTGTAGGCTTTCAGCTTCGCCAAGCCAAGTTGGGGCTTTCCCTTACTCACCGCCTGCTGCGCGCTCGGGAAAGGCGGGGTCCGCCTCGATGAGGTGGCGAGGCCAGACCACATGGACGCGCGCGCCCCTTGGGCCGTCCTCTCGATTGCCGATATCGACGGTGGCGCCCGTCCGCTCCAGCAGGGTCTTGCCGATGAAGAAACCGAGCCCCATCCCCTGATGAGAATGCTCCGGATCGGCGGGTGCGCCCTTGCGCCGGGGCCGTGTCGTGACATAGGGCTCGCCCAGCCG
>NZ_NYVD01000123.1 GCF_002684405.1 Parvibaculum sp.
CCCCCCCCATCCACGTCTTCAGGCGAGTGGAAAAAGACGTGGATGCCCCGCATGAAGCGGGGCATGACGGTAAAGGGAAGTGCTACCCCTTCTCCGCCGCCGCCTTCTCCGCCTGCTGACGGTCGTATTCCTTGTCCCGGCCGGGCGTCGGCATGGCGGGATAGACCCAGTGGTCGAGCGGGCCGATGTCTACATGGACGAAGGGCCGCTTCGTCGGGTAGTAGCCCGCCCCGCCGCGTTTCAGCTTCAGCGCCACGCGATAGACTTCCTCCGGGTCGAGGAAGTTCTGCGTGATGTCGACGGCCATGCCGCGCATATGGAAGCTGCCGGGATCGACGCCGTCGGAATGTTTCAACAGCCATTCATTCGTCTGCGGCGAGCGGTAGCCCGACATGGTGTAGATCGGGTTTTTCGAGCGCGTGTTCTGGTCGATCTCCCACATGAGGTCGAGCAGGCCGGGGTGAATCTCATGCGTCGTTTCGGTGCGCAGGTCGCGCATGAAATGGCGCATCCGTTTCAGCGCATGGGGCAGATACTCGCCGTCCGCCCAGTAGACCATGTCGAGCTTCTCGCCCGAATTGAGGCTCTGGAGCCTCAGCCGCTTCTTGTAGGGCGTGTCCGCGCGGACGATGGATGGCGCTGCGAAAGTGAGTGCGGTGCCAAGGCCGAGCGTGCCCAGGCCGCGCAAGGCATCGCGGCGGTTTGGCAGCAGAACGGTTTTGCCCGGTTTTTTTTCGCCCATGCCGAAAGCCTATTGCACTGATATGGCGGGCTCAAGAATGTCGTCGGCTGTCGCGTGCCGCGTCCCGCGTAATTCCGGTACGTCCTTCTTCGCGACGGCGACGGGCGAAATCAGCGCATCATGCGCGCTTGCCGCCAGTTGCCGCGCGCCCGGCGCGGGCGTCAGCTGCACGAAGCGATAACCCTTCTTGCGCAAATCCTTGATGATGCCGGGCAGCGCGGCGGCGGTATGCGGCTTGGTGTCGTGCAGGATGATGACGCCGCGACCCACCGAGTTGATGTTGCGGACCGCGCGGCGGCGGACCTGCGAGGCGGAGATGCGCTTCCAGTCGTCGGCGCCGAACTCGCAGGAAAGGGTCGCGATGTTGCGCGCGCCAAGCCAGCCCATCAGATGCTTGCTGTCATTGAGGCCGGGAAAGCGGAAGAAGGGGGCAAGCCGCCGCCTGTCTGCAGCGGGCGCGGTGGCGAGCGCCTTTTCGACGGCGGCGAAACCGCGCCGGATCTGGCGGCGCGCGGCGGCCAGCGACAAATGACGCAGATTGTTCGGATG
Organism: Parvibaculum sp.; assembly: GCF_002684405.1. Classification (GTDB taxonomy): domain Bacteria; phylum Pseudomonadota; class Alphaproteobacteria; order Parvibaculales; family Parvibaculaceae; genus Parvibaculum. The sequence goes on from NZ_NYVD01000123.1 coordinate 1,292, forward strand.
CGACCATGTGTGGGTGCCGATGGTATGGCCGCGCGCGGCGATCTCGCGCACGATTTCCGGATGGCGTTCGGCGTAATAGCCGACCACAAAAAAGGTCGCCTTGATGCAATTGGCGTCGAGAATATCGAGGATGCGCGGCGTCGTATGCGGGTCCGGCCCGTCATCGAAGGTGAGCGCCACTTCCTTCATCTTCAGCGGCGCCATGCGGTGATATTGCAGCGTGCCATAGGCAGGCCCGCCCCTGGTGGCGATCTCCACCTTGCGTTCCGGCTTGCAGGCCGCAGCTGCATCAGCCGTCCCGCCCGCAAGAATAAGCAGGCAGACAGGCAGCAACAGCAGGGTGGCGGCAAGCCCCCGTTTCATCCTCAAGCCCCCCAAGGCCGATAGCGATGCCTTGAGCTTAGGCGAGGATGGCTGTCGGGCTTGTGTGAAATAGCGATATGTCCGCCCGGAGACGCATTTTGGCGGGGTTATGTCGCTCTCCTGCAACGCGGGCGGGACTCAGCGCGGCTCCCAGCCCTCTTCGGCGAGTTCGAAGGCCGCAAAGTCGAAGCCGGGGGCGACGGTGCAGCCGACCAGCGTCCACAGGCCCACCGGTTCGGCTGCCTGCCAGTAATTGCGCGGCACGACGATCTGGGGGCGTTCGCCGGCGGCGAGGTTCTGTCCCAGCAAATGGATCTCCGCCGGGCCTGTCTCCGGCGCGATGCCAAGCTGCAGCGGCCCGCCCGCATACCAGTGCCAGGTCTCCGAGGCATCCTTCACCCGGTGCCAGTGAGAGCGTTCGCCCTCGCGCAGCAGATAATAGATCGCGGTCGAATGCCCCCGTTCGATCTCGGCTGTCGTATCGCGGAAGGTCTCGACGAAATGGCCGCCTTCCGGGTGCGGCTGCATGTCGAGCATCTCGATGATCTGTTCGGGGCTCATATCGGTCACGGGCAGGTCCTTGTGTCGCTTCTAGAAATTGTCTTTGCGGTGGCGGGTCTCGGCGAAGACCTCCACATCGCTCGCTGCGTCGAGGCCGATGGCGTGGCGCAGCTTCGGGTCGGCGGCGCGCAGGAAGGGGTTGGTCGCCTTCTCAAGGCCGATGGTCGTCGGCACGGTCCATTCGCCTTTAGCGCGCTTTTCGTCGATCTCTTTCGCGCGGGCGGCGAGCGCTTCGTTCTCGGGATCGACCGTCACGGCAAAGCGGGCATTGGCCTGCGTATATTCATGCGCGCAATAGACAATGGTGTCGTCGGGCAGCGCCATGAGCTTGGAGAGCGAGGTCCACATTTGTTCGGGCGTGCCCTCGAAAAGCCGTCCGCAGCCGAGCGCGAAGAGCGTGTCGCCGACGAACGCGACGCCGTCATCCTCGAAGTAATAGGCGACATGGCCCGCCGTATGGCCCGGCACGTCGAAGACGCGGGCGCGCGCCTCGCCCAGCTCCACCATGTCGCCGTCGCCGACGGCGCGGTCGAGGCCGGGAATTTTCGCCGCCTCGCCCTTGGGGCCGATAATGGTGCAGCCGGTCTTTGCCTTCAGTTCCTCATTGCCGCCCGCATGGTCGTAATGGTGATGCGTGTTGAGGATATGGGTGAGCGTCCAGCCCTTTTCCTTGAGCGCCTTTTCGATGGCCTTGGCGTCGGGCGTGTCGATAGCCGCCGTCGCGCCCGATTTGGGCTCATGGACCAGATAGCCGTAATTGTCGTTCAGGCAGGGAAACTGGTGGATTTCGAGGCTCATCGTTCCGGCTCCGGTGCTGGAGAATGTGTGACGAGACCCTAATGCGCCTTGCGCGGCGATTGAACCCCTTGGGCGCATTTGGAAACGCCAAGGCCGTTACCATCTCGTGAGGGAAACCTTTACACGGAATCTGCTAGGCTTCGCCCCATGCATATGGATGTCATCGATCTTCGCGATTTCTACGGTCGCCCGCTGGGCCAGGTGGCGCGGACGCTGATTACGCGGCGCATCGGCGAGATCTGGCCGGATGTGCGCGGGCTCAACGTCGCCGGGCTCGGTTTTGCCACGCCCTATCTGTCGCCCTTTCAGGGGCAGGCGCAGCGCGTCATCGGGCTGATGCCCGCCCAGCAGGGCGTGCTGGCATGGCCGGCCAATGGACGGCATCTCACCTGTCTGGTGGACGAGGCCGAAATTCCGCTGCCCGACGAGAGCATGGACCGCGTCCTGCTGGTACACGGGCTGGAGGGCAGCGAGGCGGTGCGTTCCATGATGCGCCAGATCTGGCGCGTGCTGGCGCCGGGCGGACGGCTTCTCATCGTGGCGCCCAACCGGCGGGGCTTGTGGTCGCGCCGCGAGGGTACGCCCTTCGGCATCGGTCAGCCCTTTTCGCGCTCCCAGCTGACCCAGCTCATGCGCGAGAACATGTTTTCGCCCACGCGCTGGGAGACGGCGCTCTATGTGCCGCCCATCCAGTGGCGTCCCTTCCTGCAATCGGCCGGCGTCTGGGAGCAGGTCGGCCATGCGCTCTGGACGCGTTTTTCCGGGGTGATCATGGTGGAGGCAGGCAAGCAGATCTATGCCGCGACGCCGCAGCCCAAACGCAGGCTCGCCCGGCGCATGCGCGCCTTGTCGCCCGCGCCCATCCCGCAGGGCATGCAGACGCAACATCGGCAGGATGAAAGCTGACGGTTCTCAGCTCGTTCGCGACATCATGAAGACGGCTTCGCTCGCCGTCAGATTGTCGAGCGGGCCGGGCTTGCCGATCCGCTTTGCCCGGGTGCCGTTCACGGCCAGCGCATCGTCGATATGCAGGCCCAGCGTGTCGCACAGCTCGGTGAAGTCGCGCAGCGTGCACAGATGGATGTTGGGCGTGTCGTACCACTGAAAGCCCAGCGAGGGCGTTTCCGGCATGCGGCCCTGCAGCAGAAGTTTCAGTCGGACGCGCCAATGGCCGAAATTGGGGAAGGACACGATGATGTGCTGCCCGATACGGGCCAGTTCCTGCAGCACGATGCTCGGATTATGCGTCGCCTGAATGGTCTGGCTCAGGATCACATAATCGAATGCATCCTTCGGATAGTCGCGCAAATCGGTATCGGCGTCGCCCTGAATGACCGAGAGCCCGCGCGTCACGCTTGCGTTCACGCCTTCCTGGCTCAGTTCCATGCCGCGCCCGTCCACGCCGCGCTCTTTGACCAGGCGCGCCAGCAGTTCGCCGTCGCCGCAGCCCACGTCGAGGACGCGGCTGCCGGGCGCGATTTTCTCGGCGATGAAGTCGAAGTCGGTACGCGGCGCATGCGGCAGGGGCCGCCCGCCCGTCAGGCTGTTGGGGCTCATGTCGTCAGGCCCCGCCTTTGCGCCGCCGATTCCAGGAAGCCCGACAGCGTGTCGAGCATTTCCGGCTCGTCCAGCAGGAAGGCGTCGTGCCCCTTGTCGGTGTCGATCTCGACGAAGCTCACATTGGCCGCCACCGCGTTCAGCGCATGCACCACCTGCTTGCTGTCGGAGGTGGGAAACAGCCAGTCGCTGGTGAAGCTCATGACGCAGAAGCGGGTAGTGGTGCCCCGGAAGGCATTGGCGAGGATGCCGCCATGGTCCTGGGCGAGGTCGAAATAATCCATCGCCCGGGTGATGTAGAGATAGGAATTGGCGTCGAAGCGGTCCACGAAGGTCGAGCCCTGATAGCGCAGATAGGATTCGATCTGGAAATCCGCGTCGAAGCCATAGGTGATCTCGTCGCGGTCCTGCAGGTTGCGGCCGAATTTCCGGTGCAGCGCGGTTTCCGACAGATAGGTGATATGGGCGGCCATGCGCGCGACCGCGAGCCCCTTGGCGGGGTTCGTGCCATGCTCCAGATAGCTGCCCTGGCGCCATTCGGGATCGGCCATGATGGCCTGGCGGCCGACCTCGTGAAAGGCGATGTTCTGGGCGGAATGGCGCGCCGCGGTCGCAATCGGGATTGCGGAAAAGACGCGGTCAGGATAGGCGGCGCACCATTGCAGCACCTGCATGCCGCCCATCGAACCGCCGATGGCGCAGAAAATGTCGTCGATGCCCAGCCGGTCGAGCAGCATGGCCTGGGCGCGCACCATGTCGGCGATGGTGACGCCGGGAAAGGTCAGCCCGTAGGGTTTGCCGGTTTCCTGGTTGATGTCGCGCGGCCCCGTGGTGCCCATGCAGCCGCCGATGACATTGGGGCAGATCACGAAATAGCGGTCGGTGTCGATGGGGCGGCCCGGGCCGACCATGTTGGACCACCAGCCGGGCTTGCCCGTGACGGGATGGGGGCTCGCGGCGAACTGGTCGCCGGTCAGCGCGTGGCAGACCAGCACCACATTCGACTTGTCGGCATTGAGCCGGCCATAGGTCTGGAAGGAGATCGTGAAGGGCGACAGCTCGACCTCGCTGTCGAGCCTCAGGGGCTCGTCGGCGCCGAATGTTTCGGTGCAGCTTCGGGCGTTGACGCGCTCTCCCGCCTCGGCGGCGGCGGCCGCTATTTCCGGCTTTTCGGTGGTAATCATCGCGTGAGCGGCGGTCCTGCGGCGCTTTTTGAGGTCGTTTCGCGTTTTTTCCGGCCCGCGGACGGCCTCATATGTCGCCCCGGGCAGGCAGCATAGCTAGGGTGGGACCCCTTGAAATGTCAATGTTTTCTTTGATTTTGGGCATATCCGCCCTTATGAATACCGCTCCTGCGGCAGGGGCCGGGCAGCGGCTTTTCGCCCCTTTTTCCGTGCGTGAGACACAAGATGACGAGCGAGACACAAAGCCCCGTCAAACAGGCCGGGACAGGCGACGACAGCGCGCCCGCCCTGGCCGATGTGAGGCGTGAGATAGATGCGATCGACGATGCGATCCACGATCTGCTGATGAAGCGGACCGAACTCGTCGTCGATGTCGCCAATGCCAAGGCGCGCGATGCCAGCGCGGCGGGGGAGGGGAGCTTCATTGCCTTCCGCCCGGGCCGCGAGGCGGAGGTGCTGCGCCGTCTCGCTGGTCGCCATGAGGGGCGGTTGCCGCTGCGCGTCGTCTTCCGGCTCTGGCGCGAGATCATTTCCGCCATGACCCGCATTCAGGGACCCTTCCGGGTGGAGGTCTATGGCGGCGCGGATACCGATGCGCTCGCCTATTGGGACCTTGCCCGCAATTATTACGGCTCCATCACCGAGATGACGCTGCATGACAGCATGCGCGATCTCACCCGCCGCGTGTCGCAGGACCGTTCCGCCATCGGCATCCTGCCCCGGCCGGGCAATTATCCGGGCGGCGACTGGTGGACGGCGCTGGCCGGGCGCGGCGTGCCGCTTCGCGTGGTGACGCAGCTTCCCTTCGCCCATATCGACGGGATGGAGGGCGAGGTCGGCGCGCTTGTGGTGGCGCAGGCCGAGTTCGAGCCCACCGGCGACGATACGAGCCTGATTGCCATTTCCGCGCGCGGCAGCGTCAGCGAGACGAAGCTCGCCCAGCTTCTGAACGCGGCCGGGATCGAGGCGGAACGGCTGAGTGTCGCCGTCACGCAGGACGGGGAGCCGCGTCATCTGAGCCTTTATGCCGTGCCGGGCTATCTGGAGGCCGGGGATGCGCGTCTTGCCGCCCTGATCGCGGAGCCGGTCGACGACGTATATGTGCTGGGCGGCTTTGCCAATCCCGTGCGCCGCGACGCCGATACGGACTGAGCTCATGACGAAACCGACACCGCAACCCGGCATCGAAAAGATCGAACCCTATGTGGGCGGCCGCGCCAAGGCCGACCCGGGCGTGCGCACCTACAAACTGTCGGCGAACGAGACGCCGCTGGGGCCGAGCCCGAAGGCGCGCGAGGCCTATGTCGCCGCGGCGCAGGATCTCGAACATTATCCGGAAGGCTCCGCCGCGCCCTTGCGCGAGGCGCTTGCAAAGCGCTTCGGCCTTGCCGCCGACCGCCTCGTCTGCGGCGCGGGGTCCGACGAACTCCTGCATCTTCTCGCCCAGTGCTATGTGGGCGAGGGCGACGAGACGATTGCGAGCGAGCACGGCTTTCTCGTCTATCCCATCGTGACGAAGGCGGCGGGCGGCACCTGCATTCAGGTGCCGGAGAAGGATCTCAAGACCGATGTCGATGCGGTGCTTGCCGCGGTGACGGAGAAGACGAAGATCGTCTTCATCGCCAATCCCAACAATCCGACCGGCACCTATCTGCCCTCGGATGAGATGAAGCGGCTTCAGGCGGGGCTCCGCCCCGACATCCTGCTCGTGATCGACGCGGCCTATGCTGAATATGTGACCCGCAACGATTACGAAGCCGGGATCGAGCTTGTCGCGACGAATGAAAACGTCGTGATGACGCGCACCTTTTCGAAGATCTACGGGCTCGCCGCCGCGCGTCTCGGCTGGCTCTACGGGCCGGCCCATGTCTGCGACACGCTCAACCGCGTGCGCGGTCCCTTCAACGTCTCGACGCCGGCCATGATGGCAGGTGTCGCGGCGATGGAAGATATCGCCCATGTGGAAAAGGCCCGCGCGCATAACGACGAATGGCTTCAGTGGCTCACGGAGCGGATTTCGGCGCTGGGCCTTGAGGTGACGCCGAGCGCGGCGAACTTCCTGCTCGTCCGCTTTCCCGATGCGCCCGGCAAGACGGCGGCGGAGGCGGATGCCTTTCTGATGAAGCGCGGTCTCATCCTGCGCGCCGTCTCGTCTTACGGGCTGCCCGATTGCCTGCGGCTTTCCGTCGGCACGGAAGAGGCGAACCGGCTGGTGGTGGACGCGCTTGCCGACTTCATGAAGGGCGGTGCGTCATGAGCGAACCGCTTTTCGAGCGTATCGCACTTGTTGGTCTCGGCCTTATCGGCGGTTCCATCGGCCATGCGGTGAAGCGCGGCAATCTCGCAAAGCACATTGCGGGCTATGCGCGCTCGGAAGAAACCCGCAAGCGCGCGCATGAAATCGGCTTCATCGACAGCGCGCATGAGACGGCGGCGGATGCGGTGAAAGATGCCGACCTCGTCATCCTCTGCGTGCCCGTCGGCGCGCTCGGGCCGGTGGCCGCGGAAATAGAAAAGGCGCTGAAGCCCGGTGCGATCCTCACCGATGTGGGCTCGGTGAAGATGGCCGTCATCCGCGATGTCGGCCCGCATGTGCCCGAAGGCGTGCATTTCATTCCCGGCCATCCCATCGCCGGTACGGAGCAGTCCGGCCCCGAAGCGGGCTTTGCGGAACTCTTCGACAATCGCTGGTGCATCCTGACGCCGGTGCCCGGGACGGACCGCGAGGCGACCGAACAGCTCACCGCCTTCTGGCAGGGTTGCGGCTCGACCGTCGATGTGATGGAGCCGCGTCACCACGACATGGTGCTCGCCATCGTCAGCCATCTGCCGCATATCATCGCCTATAACATCGTCGGCACGGCGAACGATCTGGAAACGGTGACGGAATCGGAAGTCATCAAATATTCCGCCTCCGGTTTCCGCGACTTCACGCGTCTTGCCGCGTCGGACCCGACCATGTGGCGCGATGTCTGCCTCAACAATCGCGAACCGATCCTCGAGATGCTGGCGCGGTTTTCGGAAGATCTGTCGGCGCTACAGCGCGCGATCCGCTGGGGCGACGGCGATGCGCTTTTCAGCCTCTTCACGCGCACACGCGATATCCGCCGCTCGATCATCGAGGCGGGACAGGAAACGCCCGCGCCGAATTTCGGCCGCACGCCGGACAAGACAGGCAAGAAGGACTGACGAGAGATTTTCTCTCTTGTCATCCCGGCCCTGTGCCGGGATCCTGGGGCGACAGGTGCTGAATTTGCGGTTCCGGCCCTTCCTCGCGACGTCCCACAGCGTCATTGCGAGCGTCCGTAGGACGCGCGGCAATCCAGAGCGGCAGGCTCAGCGCTGGATTGCGTCGTCG
>NZ_NYVD01000124.1 GCF_002684405.1 Parvibaculum sp.
GCCGTGTTGCGGAAGATGAGCTGGGCCTTGGAGCGCCAGCTATGCGGATAGGCATGGGTGAGCTTGTCATGGGCGAGCAGCGCGCCTGCCTTTTCAAGCTCCGCCATCACAGTCTTGTTGGCGTTGCCGTCCTTGCCCTGACGGTTCAGCACGAAGCATCCGGCAAAGAGCGGCACGTCGTCGTAATAGGTGCCTTCCTCATTCACCGTTTCCGGGATGCCCTTGTAGCCGAAATTCTGCACCCAGAGCATGTAGTCGTCCTGACCATGCCCCGGCGCGGTGTGGACGAAGCCGGTACCGGCCTCTTCCGTCACATGATCGCCCGCCAGCAGCGGCACGTCGAACTCGTAGCCCTGACCGCGAAACGGGTGCGCGCAGACCAGGCCCTTCAGCATGTCGACATCGACATGGCGCTCGCGTTCCCACGATTCCACGTTCGCGGCCTTGAAGACCTCCGCCGCCAGCGCGTCGGCCAGCACGATCTTCTCACCGATTTTCGCCGCCGAGCCTTCATTCACGGCGTCGATGCGATAAAGGCCGTAATCGATCTTGTCGGAGTAGGCGATGGCGCGGTTGCCGGGGATGGTCCAGGGGGTGGTCGTCCAGATGACGATCGACGCACCGGCAAGTTCGGCAGGCGGCGAAACCATCGGGAAGCGCACCCAGATCGTCGGCGACACATGGTCGGCATATTCGACTTCGGCCTCGGCCAGCGCCGTCTTTTCGACGACCGACCACATCACGGGCTTGGAACCGCGATAGAGCGAGCCGTTCATCAGAAATTTCTGGAACTCGCGCACGATCACCGCTTCGGCGTCATAGGCCATGGTGAGGTAGGGGTTCTCCCAGTCGCCCTGCACGCCGAGACGCTTGAACTCCTCGCGCTGCACATCCACCCATTTCTGGGCGAACTCGCGGCATTCGCGGCGGAATTCGAGCGGCGGCACCTCGTCCTTGTTCTTGCCCTTCTTGCGGTACTTCTCCTCGATCTTCCACTCGATGGGAAGGCCGTGGCAGTCCCAGCCGGGCACGTAAGCGGCATCCTTGCCCATCATCTGCTGGGAGCGGACGACGATGTCCTTCAGCGTCTTGTTGAGGGCATGGCCGATATGGATGTTGCCATTGGCGTAGGGTGGGCCGTCATGAAGGGTGAAGGTCTCGCGGCCCCTGGATTCTTCCCGCAGGCGCTTGTAGAGGTCCATCTTCTCCCAGCGCTCGAGCCATTCCGGCTCGCGCTTCGGGAGGCCCGCCTTCATGGGGAAGTCGGTCTTGGGCAGGAAGAGCGTCTCGCGATAGTCGCGGCCGGCTTCTTCAGTGTTGTCGGAATCGGATTTCGTTTCGGATGACATGAGGGGTCTCGGAAAGTTCGGGGTTCGCGCGAATGCTCAGGATGGGTCCCGGTCCGTGCCCCGGCCCCTCGTCATGGGGGCGCTCAGCGGCACGCCGGGCGGCTAATTCGCGGCGCTATGCAGGGCTTGCGCCCCTCATCCGCCCCTATGGAAACGAGCTTTTTCATGCGCCGGTTTCTAGCAGCCGAACCCCTAACAGTCCAGTAACGGGCGCAACACCCCACATTGTCATGCCCGGACTTGATCCGGGCATCCAGAGCGGCATACCGCACATCTATGCGCTGGATTGCCGGGTCGAGCCCGGCAATGACACGGGGCGGGTCAGGCCGGAATGATCTTCTCTACCGCCCGGGCCTTCAGGCACAGCTTGCCCTCGTCATTGGTGAAGACGGCCTCCACATAGGCCTGGTTTTTCGACTTGTTGACCACATGGCCCTCACAATGGAGCGTTCCGCCCGTCACGGGGCGGAAGAAATGCATCTGGAGGTCGGCAGTGGTGAAGTTCCTGTCGTCCTCCAGCATGCTCATCAGCGCGAAGGAGCAGGTCTGGTCGGCCAGCGTCGCCAGATAACCGCCGAAGACCGCCACCGGGTTCATGTAATCCGGGTTTACCGGCCAGTCGAAGCGGATACGGCCCGGCTCCAGCACCGTCAGCTCGCCCGAATAGAGATTGAGGGCCGTCACATGGGGCGGGGCCTTTTCCGTCTCCCCCGCCGCGATCCGCTTCATGATATTGGCCCAGCTCGGCATACCGTCTCCTCGTCTTATTCGTCAGTGGCGAGTTTCGCCGCTTCGGCCAGCATGTCCGGCAGGCCGATGAGTTCGTTATAGCGCTGGAAGGTGACCCGTTCCTCACCGGCGGGCAGTCCCTCCCCCTTGAGAAGCGTTGCATAGACCGATTGCAGCCGCGCCGTCACGGCCAGAAGCGCCGATACGGGATAGATCGCCAGCTTGAAGCCCAGCCCCTCCAGCTCGCGCGCGGAAAGATAGGGCGTCTTGCCGTCTTCCACCATATTGGCAACCAGCGGCACCCCCTTGAAGGTCTCGCAGACCTTCGTCATTTCCGCTTCCGTCTGCGGCGCCTCGATGAAAAGGAGATCGGCGCCCGCTTCCAGAAAGGCTTCGCCGCGCCGGAGCGCCTCGTCGAGATCATGCGTCGCGCGCGCATCGGTGCGCGCCATCACCTTGAAAGCCTTGCTTGAGCGCGCGTCCACACAAGCACGTATCTTGGCGGCGGCGTTCTCAAGGCCGATCACCTCCTTGCCCTCCATATGGCCGCAGCGCTTGGGGAAGACCTGGTCCTCGATCTGGATGCAGGCCGCGCCCGCCTGTTCATAGGCGCGTGTCAGCCGCGCCGCGTTGAGCGGGCCGCCATGACCATTGTCGCCATCGGCAAAGAGCGGCACGGGCGCGCAGGCCTCCGCCAGCGCGGCAACGCGGGCAACCATCTCGCTTGCGCTCATCAGGCCGATGTCGGGCAGGCCCAACGTCGAACCCGCCACACCGAAGCCCGTCATATAGACCGCATCCGCGCCCGCCTGCATGGCAAGCCGCGCCGACAGCGCATCATAGGCGCCGGGCGCCACGATCAGGCCGGGGGCCGCCAGCAGATCGTCCAGCGTCTTCACATTCCTCATATCGCTTCTTTCTTCTCCGTCTCGCCGTCCGCGTCCAGCAGCGGCGCCTCTCCCCAATCGGCTGCGAGAATGCCGGCGAGCCTGTCCGCCGTCCCCTTTCCCAGCCTCTCGTCCAGCAGCGCTTCCAGTTCCTCTAACACGTCGAGCGCCTCCTGCCGCATGGCAGCACCCTCGGGGGCGAATTCCACGATCTTGCAGCGTTTGTCCTGCGGGTCGGGCAGCAGGCGGACCAGCTTCTTTTCCTCCAACTCGCGCAGCGCCGTGTTCATGGATTGCCGCGTCACGCCGATGAGCCGCGCCAGCTCCGAGGGACGGCGTATGCCGGCCTGCACGTACATCATGGTCATGGATTCAAGACGGCGCACACCGCCCCAACCGCGCTTGTCCAGATTGCGCTGGAGCGCGCCGTCGAACCACATGAAGCGGTTCAGGAGCTGGGCCATCAAGAGGCCGGTCTGGCGGGACATGCGCGATTTCTCCCTTGTGGATACTGTCAGTTTATCTTACGTTTTTCCCATCAACGCAATGGGAGGGAGCCTGATGCCGCGTTTGAGAGAGGTCGGAAAGGCGGATGCTGATCCGTTCGCCCAGCAACTTTACAAGATGCTGTTCGGCGATCGCGACCCGGTAAAGGAGCCGGGCACGGCAACGGGGACGCCGGGCAATTGGTGGACCGTCTTTGCGCTGGTGCCGGATGCCTTCAAGCACACCACGGAAGGCTTTCAGTTCTACCGGAGCCCGAACCGCAAGCTCGATCCGAAGCTGCGCGAGCTGGGGCAGATCCGGGCCGGTTTCACCCGCGGCTCGCAATTCGTCTTTTCGCAGCACTGCAAGGCCTGCCGCGATGTGGGCTTCACCGAGGAGCAGATCAAGGCCATTCCGCACTGGCCGATCGCCAATTGCTGGGCGCCCGTGGAGCGCGCGCTTCTTGCCTATACCGATTGCCTGGTGTTGCAGGGCGGGCGCGTACCGGAAGCGATCTTCGACGAGATGAAGAAATATCTCTCCGACGAAGAGATCCTCGAATTCACCTATGTGACCTGCACCTACGAAATGCACGCCACGATGAGCAAGGCGCTCCGGCTCGAATATGACGATGTCGATGAAAGAATCGTCGAGGTCGACGCGCCGGAGGGAAACTCGGCCGACGTGATGAGCATGGTCGACACGGACAAGGCAGACACGCAAAAGGGAGGAAACTGAGCGATGGGCTATCATCATCTGGCGCTTGCCGCGCGCGACATGAAAGCCATCCACGACTTTTATGAAGGCGTGATGGGATTCCAGCTCGTGAAGGTTGAAGTGGGACCGTCGCCCGAAGGCGGGTGGGCCAAACATTTCTTCTATCGCATGGAAGACGATTCCAAGTTCATCGCCTTCTGGGAAATGCACGATATGCCGGGGACGGAGAATTTCGAGACCAACCTCTCCAAGGCCGCAGGCGTGCCCGACCATATCAACCACATCTCCTTCGACGTGAAGGACATGGACGAGCTGCAGGCCCGCAAACAGCGCTGGCTCGATGCCGGTCATGACGTGCTGGAGATCGACCATAACTGGTGCTATTCGATCTACACCAAGGATCCGAACGGCAATTTCGTCGAGTTCTGCCTGACGACCGGCAGCTTCACCGATGAAGACCGGAAGAATGCGCTCGCCGCGCTGACGGCGGAGAAGCCGGCATTCTCCAAGCCGCCGGCGAATATCCTGACGCACAGTGCGAGCGCCAAGGAACCGGCCAACGCCTGACCGCCGCTACCGGGACCCATTGCCGAGAAGAGAGGAAGCAGGATGAAAGACCTGCTTATGCCCTGGTATGGCGAAATCAAGTTCCTGCACCTGATCTTTGTCGCCATCTGGGCGTTTTCGACCGCCGTCGCCTATCAGAACTATGTGCTGCCGGCCTTCCGCAAGGCGCTCGACAATCCCGACGACGCAGACGCCATCGCGCATCGCAACAGGATGATCGAGGCCTTCGACCGGGGCGTGGTGCTGGAGCATGTGGCCTTTCCGATGGTGCTCCTGACCGGGCTCACACTCCTCTGGCTCGGTGGCTGGTCGCCGGAAAGCTCGGGCTGGCTCGCGGCGAAACTCACCCTCGTCCTTCTCGTCTTCATTCCGATGGAGATCGTGGACTATCGCATCTCGCATTTTTCCCGGCCGAAGCGCGAGATGCGGCTCGCAGGCGATATGGACTCCTACGAAGCCGCTATCGCCTTTCATTGGCGCTTCCTGCGGGTCAGCACGGTTCTGGTGGTCACCACCATTCCAACGGCGATCTTTCTGGCCGTGGTGAAACCGTTCTGACGCCTAGAGCGGCCAGTTGAAGCGCCAGCCGATCCGAACCTCTTCCGCCTCGTCATCGGTATCGGACAGGCGCGCGCGCAGGCTGGTGCTGAAAGGCAGGGCCCTCGCCTTCAGCCTTACCCCGGTCTCCACCGTATGGATGAAATGACGCGTGGCGGCCACTCCTCCCGCAGCGGCGCCATAGACGATCCGGTCCAGCCGCCATTGTGACGAGATCGAGGAATAGGGTTCGATGGCGGCGAAATATTCCGTCGGCGCCACTTTCACCGTCAGGCGGCCCCTGCCGGTGGCGCGCTTGCGGATACGGGTTTCACTGATCCCGTCCCGGTATGCGGCGACACCGATCCGCGACGCATCCAGACTGCCCGACGGGGTGAAGACGAAACGTCCCTCCTCGTCCAGCTTCCACCGCGCCCTAACGCCCGCCCCACTCAGCCAGCCCTCGCCCGCATAGCGTTCCGCACCTTCCGGCTTTTCCACCCGGTCTTCCCGCCAGCCATAACCGCCATACACCCGAATGCGCGTATGCCGTTCCGGCACCCATGCGAGGTAGGGCGTGACGAGCCATGCCCGTCCGTTCAGCGCGGCGCGCGACGCGGTCGCCGTGCGATGGGTTTCTTCCCATGTCAGGATCGCGCCGGTTTCCCAGTCATCGGCGAGCGGATAGGCGACGCC
>NZ_NYVD01000125.1 GCF_002684405.1 Parvibaculum sp.
GCGTTCGAGCCTGTCCAGATGGCGCGTTTCGTCGATCAGCAGGCCGCCCTTTATGCCGCACACCTCATAGACGCCGTCGGCAAACTGATAGCCGCGATCCTCGATATGCACCGCCGCCCGTTCATGCGGAACGTAGCGGCCATTTACATAGGCGATGCGTGACAAGGCGTGCTCCGGATCGGAATAAGGGGATCAGAAGAATTCAAGACTGACGCGGAACATCTGCTCGACCTTCTTCACCTGGTCGAAGCGGGCGAAGAGAACGACGCGATCTCCGGCCATGATCTCGGTTGCGCCATTGGGAATGATGACTTCGCCGCTCCGAACGATGGCGCCGACCAGAATGCCGTCCGGCAGATTCACTTCGCGCAGCGGCTTGCCCACCAGCGTGGATGTTTCCAGCGCCTCCGCCTCGATCACTTCGGCGGCGCCGTTATGCACGGACTGAAGCCCGCGGATACGTCCGCGGCGTACATGCTGGAGCACGCTGGACACGGTGGTTGCGCGGGGGTTCATGAAGGCGTCGATGCCGAGCGAGCGCATGAGCGGCGTGTAGGTGTGGTTGTTGATGAGGCTCATGGTGCGCCCCACCCCTTCGCGCTTTGCCAGCACGCAGGTGAGGATATTCGCCTGATCGTCATTGGTGAGCGTGACGATGGCCTCCGTTTCGGCAATGCCGGCTTCCTGCAGAAGCTCCGGATCCAGCCCGTCGCCGTTCAACACGATGGTGCGCTTCAAATGGTCGGCGGCATAGACGGCCCGGTCGCGCTGGCGCTCGATCACCTTCACGCGGACGCCCGGGTGATTGCGCTCCAGATCAAGCGCCACCGAAAGACCGATATTGCCGGCGCCGACAATGATGATGCGGCGGGCTTCCTGTTCCTCGTGCCCGAAAATGCCGAGGGTGCGGCGAACATCGCGAATGTCGGCGGCGAAGTAGACCTCGTCGTCGACGATCATCTGGTCGTCGCTGCGCGGGACGAACAGCTTGCCGCCGCGCGAAATGCCGACCACGCGAGAGCGAAGATCGGGAAACAGTTCCGTCAACTGACGAAGAGGCGTATTGACGATGGGACAGTCTTCCTCAAGCGTCACGCCCACCACGGCGACCTTGCCCTCGGCGAAATTCAGAATTTCGGACGCCCCCGGCAAAGAGAGGCGGCGCAGCACGGCGCGGCTCACCTCGAGCTCCGGCGAGATGATGACGTCGATGGGCAGATTGTCCTGCGAGAAAAGGTCCTGGAAGCCCGGCTGCAGATAGCTTTGGGACCGGATACGCGCGATCTTGGTCGGCACGCGGAAAACCGAATGGCACACCTGACAGGCGATCATGTTCACTTCATCGTGGAAGGTGACCGCGATCAGCATGTCGGCATCCGCCGCCCCGGCCCGGGCCAGCACATCGGGGTGCGCGCCATGGCCGACGATTGCGCGGACATCCAGAGAATCCGAAATCTGCTGCACGAGTTGCGGCGACTGGTCGATCACAGTCACATCGTTCTGTTCCGCCGCGAGCTGCTTGGCGATGCCGAATCCGACCTGACCCGCACCGCAGACGATGACTTTCATTTTTCCGGCCTTTTAGTGGGCGCTGTATCTTGAGTTGTCTCAGGCTTCCTGCCTGTTCGATGTTGCCACACCCAGCGATTTCAGCTTCCGGTGCAGCGCCGACCGCTCCATACCGATAAAGGCGGCGGTACGCGAGATATTTCCCCCGAAACGGCTGATCTGCGCAATCAGATATTCGCGCTCGAAGGTTTCCCGCGCCTCGCGCAGGGGAAGCGCCATAATATGTTCGCCGCCCGTGCCGCTGACCGACATTTGCGAGGAGGAACTGACTTCCGCCGGCAGCATATCGGTCGAGATCACGGCATTGGAATCGCCGGAGGTGAGGATGAGCATGCGCTCCACATTGTTGCGCAGCTGACGGACATTGCCCGGCCAGTCATGCGACTGGAGGGCCGCCATCGCATCGTCGGAGACGCGGCGCGGCGGAAGGCCCGTCGCCTTGGACACCTGCGCCATGAAATATTCGACAAGAAACGGAATATCTTCCCGGCGACTCGACAGCGAGGGCACATGGATCGGCACGACATTCAGCCGGTGGTAGAGGTCTTCGCGGAACCGGGCCTTGGCGATTTCCTCCGCGAGATCGCGACTGGAGGAGGAGACGACGCGGACGTCGACCTTCACACGCTGCGACCCGCCGACACGCTCGAAGGTCTGATCGACAAGCACGCGCAGGATCTTGCTCTGCGTCTCCAGCGGCATTTCGGCGACTTCGTCCAGAAAGAGCGTTCCGCCATGGGCCTGTTCGAAAACGCCGACCTTGCGCGGGCCCGAGGCGGAGGCCTCGGTGCCGAAAAGCTCTTCCTCCATGCGTTCGGGCGCCATGTTGGCTGCGTTCAAGGCAACGAAGGCATGGCTGGCGCGGCGCGAGCGCCCGTGCAGCAGCCGCGCGACGACTTCCTTGCCGGCGCCGGATGGCCCCGTAATCAGGACGCGGCTGTTGGTCGGCGCGACCTTGTCGATGGTCTGGCGGACCTGACCTATCGCGGGCGAGAAGCCGATCATGGTCATGTCGTCGCCGACGCGATTGCGCAGCTCGTCGTTTTCGCGGCGCAGGCGGTAGGCCTCGATGGCGCGCCGCACGATCAGGATGAGCCGGTCCGCCTTGAAGGGCTTTTCGACGAAATCATAGGCGCCCTTCTTGATCGCGGAGACGGCCGTTTCGACATTGCCGTGGCCGGAGATGATGACGACCGGCAGGTCCGGATGACGCTCGCGGATGATGTCGAGCAGTTCCAGCCCGTCGAGCCGCGAGCCTTGCAACCAGATGTCCAGAATGACAAGACCGGGCAGCCGCGCCTCGATGGCGGCGAGCGCGCTGTCGCCGTCCCCCGCCATACGGGTCGTATATCCCTCGTCGTTCAATATGCCGGAAACGAGTTCCCGGATATCCGCTTCGTCATCGACAATCAGAATATCAGACGCCATTGACCGCCTCTTCCTTTACTTCTTCACTACCGGCCGCGTCGTCGGTGTTGTTTTCTCCGTCGGCCGATTTGCGCTGACGCGGGAAACGAAGCGTAATCCGCGCGCCGCTTTCCCATCCCTCGGCAGCCGGCGCATCATCCAGCTCCAGCTGCCCGCCATGGTCTTCCATTACCTTGTTCACGATTGCGAGGCCGAGGCCCGTTCCCTTGGCCCGTGTCGTCATATAGGGCTCGGTCAGCCGCAGTCTGTCCGTCTCGGGAAGGCCGCAGCCTGAATCCGTCACCTGAATCACGATGTATTCGGGCTCGACGGAGAGAGCCACGTCGATGCGGCCAATCGGCTTTTTCTCGTTGCCGTTTTCCGAAGCGTCGTCCTCGTCTTCCTCGTCGACGTCATGGCCGCGAATAGCCTCGGCGGCATTCTTCAGAATGTTGGTCAGCGCCTGACTGACCAGCCGGCCGTCGCATTCCAGCAGGGCCGACGTCTCGGGCACATTGAGCGCGTAGTCGATATCGGAATTGGCGACACGCTGCAGGAAGACCGCCTGGCGCAATATCTCGTTGAGATCGACAATCTTGATCAGCGCCGAGGGCATGCGCGCAAATGAGGAGAACTCGTCCACCATGCGGCCGATGTCGTTGACCTGCCGAATAATCGTCTCGGTGCATTGTTCGAAGATTTCCGGGTCGGTCGTGATTTCCTTGCCGTATTTGCGTCGAATACGCTCCGCCGACAGCTGGATAGGCGTCAGCGGGTTCTTGATTTCATGCGCAATGCGGCGGGCCACATCGGCCCATGCGGCGGTGCGCTGGGCATGAACGAGTTCAGTGATGTCATCGAAGGTGAGAACGAAACCGCCCTGCCCGCTCTCCGTCATTTCGCGCGTTACGCGAATATTGAGCGTGCGTTCCTGACCGCTTTGGAGGAGCACGACCTGACGATGCGCCGTGCGTTCCGGCCAGGCGCGCGCATCGGACACAGCGCCGTACATTTCCGGCACGGCCACCATGATGTTCCGGCCGATCATTTCGTCCGCCGTCTTGCCGAAAAATCTCAGCGCGGCGCGATTGGCAAGGGTGATATGGGCTTCATTGTCGAGGCCGAGCACGCCGGCGCTGACGCCGGAGAGCACCGCCTCGGTGAACTGGCTGCGCTGATCGAGCTGGTGATTGGCGGCCACAAGCTCGGTGCGCTGATTTTCAAGCTGGCTCGTCATGCGGTTGAAGGAATTGCTGAGATCGTCGATCTCGTCGCCGGTGCCTTCCATCTCGACGCGCGTGGAAAGATCGCCCTCGCGCACCCGCTCCGATGCGCGCACGAGGCGCGAAATGGGCTCCACGATCCGGTTGGCGGCCCAAAGGCCGAGCCAGATGGCCGCCAGCAGCGTGATGAGCGCCACTGCGACATAGATGAGCGCAAAGGTGATCTGGAAGGTGAAGCGGCGCTTCTCCAGATCCTCATATTCGCTGACCGCCTCGCGCGACTGGGCCAGATGGCGCAGCACCTTGGCGTCCACGATGCGCGCCACATAAAGATAGGCGTCCTGATAGGCGTTGAGTTTCACCAGGGCGCGGATCTGGTTTTCGTCCGACATGGTGAAAAGAACCGACTCGCCCTGATCGGCCCGGTTGAACTGCTCGTCGCTCGGCATGCCGATTTCCGGCGCCATGCTGGCAACGGCCTTGGCAAGAATGCGCCCCCCGGAATTGATCACATAGGCAGAGGGCAGCGAGCGCAGGATAGCCTGAGCGGCGACGAGCTTTTGCAGGCGCTGGGGATTGCCCGCGACATAGGGCGCGGCCCGGTCGAGGTCGGTTGCCATGGCCAGCACATCGCCGCGCAGCACGTGATCGTGCTCGTTCAGATAGGCCTCGGCGACCGATTGCGCGTTGGAAATGACGAGCTGCAAGCGGTCGGAAAACCAGCGGTCGAGGCCCCGATTGAGGGTCACGCCGGCGAAAACGGCGACGATGATCGCCGGCATCACCGCCACGATCACGAACATGGTCACCAGCCGGGCATGGAGCTTCGCGCCCGCCGTGCCGCTGATGCGGGCCATGATGATGCGGATGATGCGCCAGCAGATCAGCGCGAAAAGCAGCAGAACGATCGCCAGATTGGCGATCAGCAGCGTGATGATGAGGCCTTCGCTGGGCTTGAACGGGGTGAGCCCCGTCAGCAGCATATAGGTGAAGGCCCCCAGAAGGATCGCCAGAATGACCAGGCCGATCGCGAACACGGTAGAGAAGCCGCGGCGCGCCATGATGCGCCAGACCCGGCTTTCCACGGCCTTGAACCAGTCGGCCCCGACCTTTCCCGCATCGAATGTTGAGGTCATGTCACGATCCCGCGGGGCCGGTTGCACATGGCGCCAGATGCGCCTTTCCGGGTTCCGCTGTGCCTAATACGCCACGCAGCCTGTGCGTCGCCGGACAATATTGTATCGCCAATCGCGTCCGATCAACCACATTGTGGCTGTATTACATCACCATGACATGAAGATCACTTGATTCCGCGAATTACCTGTATGTCCAGCTCCCGGATTTTCTTGCGCAACGTATTCCGGTTGATGCCCAGAAGATGCGCGGCCTTGATCTGATTGCCCCTCGTCGCGGCCAGAGACATGGAAAAGAGCGGCTTTTCGACCTCCAGCATGAGGCGCTCATAGAGACCGGCGGGCGGCAATTCATCGCCGTGAGCGGCGAAAAGCCGGCTCAGCGTCCGTTCGACCGCCGCCGAGAGCGGCTCGTCGGCGGGCGGCTGGGCCTCCGGCTTGCCGAATTCGGGTTCGGCGAGCTCCACCTCCAGAATATCGGCGCCGATCGTCTCCTCGGTATAGAGAGCCGCCAGACGTCGCACGAGGTTTTCAAGCTCGCGGACATTGCCCGGCCAGCGATACCGCTTCAGGAGTTCCATGCCTTCCGCGTCGATCATCTTGGTCGCCAGCCCCTCCTGCTCGGCCAGAGCCAGGAAGTGCCGGACGAGATCGGGAATATCCTCCGACCGTTCGCGCAAGGGAGGCAGCCGGATGGGCACCACGTTCAGGCGGAAGAACAGGTCTTCGCGGAAGAGGCCCTGATTGATGAGCTGACGCAAGTCGCGGTTGGTCGCCGCGACGATGCGCACATCGGTCTTGATCGGCGTGCGCCCGCCGACGGTGGTGTATTCGCCCTGCTGAAGCACGCGCAAAAGACGGGTCTGGGCCTCCATCGGCATGTCGCCGATTTCGTCGAGAAAGAGCGTGCCGCCCTCGGCCTGCTCGAAGCGGCCCGTGGCGCGCTGGTTGGCGCCGGTAAAAGCGCCCTTCTCGTGACCGAAAAGCTCACTCTCGATCAGCTCGCGCGGAATGGCGGCCATGTTCACCGCCACGAAGGGACCTTTACGGCGGCGGCCATAATCGTGAAGCGCGCGCGCCACCAGCTCCTTGCCCGTTCCGGACTCGCCGGCAATCATGACCGTAAGGTCGGTCTGCATCAGGCGCGCCAGGACGCGGTAAATGTCCTGCATGGCGGGCGAGCGGCCGATCAGCGGTATCTTTTCGCCGTCTTCTTCCTTGGAACGCGCCACCGCAGGCTCGCGCGGCTGCGTCATCGCCCTGTCCACGACGCGGATGAGTTCGTTCAGGTCGAAGGGCTTGGGCAGATATTCATAGGCGCCGCGTTCGGCGGCGGTGATTGCCGTCTTGAGCGTGTTCTGCGCGCTCATCACCACAATCGGCAATTCCGGACGCGCCCGCTTGATGCGCGGAATGAGATCGAAAGCGTTCTCGTCGGGCATCACCACATCGGTGATGATGAGATCGCCGTCTCCCTGATTGACCCAGCGCCACAATGTCGAGGCATTGCCGGTGGAGCGGACCTCGTACCCGACCCGACCAAGGGCCTGGTTCAGCACGGTGCGGATCGCGGCATCGTCGTCGGCCAGAAGAATGGTACCACTCGGCATAATATACTCCGTTTACGGAACGCGCTTCTCAGCGCCTGTTGAAATGCCCTCCGACAATCCCTCCCCGTCGTGCCCGACGGCCGGCAATGCACCCGAATGCATCGGCATCAGAACGCGGAAGAGCGCTCCATGCGGTTGATTTTCGCATTCGATGATACCGCCGTGATCGCCGACGATCTTGGCCACCAACGC
Organism: Parvibaculum sp.; assembly: GCF_002684405.1. GTDB lineage: Bacteria > Pseudomonadota > Alphaproteobacteria > Parvibaculales > Parvibaculaceae > Parvibaculum. The sequence goes on from NZ_NYVD01000125.1 coordinate 7,135, forward strand.
AAGCCCAAGTCCCGTCCCCGAAGACTTGGTCGTCACGAAGGGGTCGAACAGATGTTCCACCAGATCGTCGGGAACACCCGATCCGTTATCGATCACGCAAATTTCGAGCGGCAGGCTCACCCGGTCGCGGCTGCCGGGCATGGAAAGGCGCACGCCGGGGCGATAGGCCGTGGTCAGGGTGATCTCGCCATCGGGACGGTCGATCGCCTCGGCGGCGTTTTTCACGAGGTTCAGAAAGACCTGTATGAGCTGGTCCTTGTCGCCCAGAACCGGCGGCAGCGAGGGGTCGTATTCCTCGGTGATCTTCACATTACTTGCAAAGCCCGTCTGGGCGAGCTGCTTCACATGGCCCAGCACGAGGTGAATATTCACCGGCTCGCGCGGCACGGGACGCTCGTCGGAAAAGACTTCCATCCGGTCGACAAGCTTGCAGATGCGGTCGGTCTCGTCGCAGATGAGGCGCGTCAACGCCTTGTCGTCGGCGCTGCCGGAAATTTCCAGAAGCTGCGCCGCGCCGCGAATACCCGAGAGCGGGTTCTTGATCTCATGGGCCAGAATGGCGGCCATGCCGGTGACTGAACGCGCCGCGCCGCGATGGGTCAGCTGCCGGTCCATCTTCTGCGCCATGGTGCGCACCTGAAGCAGCAGGAGGCAGTGGCCGGGATACTCGACCATGGGCGACACCTGAATGTCGACCTGACGCTCACCGAAGCGCGGGCTCGAGATTTCCACGCCATACTCGTTGACGGAAACGCCCCGGTCCAGAACCTGTTCGATCAACGACAGAACCGGGCTGCCAAAGGCGATGATCTCGTCCAGCCGGTGCCCTTCGAGCAAGGCCGAACTGGAGGCAAAGAATTCCTGCGCGCTGTCATTCACATATTCGATGTGCTGATTGCTATCGATCAGAATAACCGGATGCGGCATCGCCTTGAGAATGACCGCGGCTTCCGGCGGCAGGCTGGCAGAGGGAGATTTGACGGCCTGAGACATTATGCAGCCTCCCGCTTTGCGGCCGGTTCGGCTTCGGCTGCGAATTCATAAAAACGCGCGAGTTCGCTCAGCACCTCGTCGGGATCGTCCATACGAACGATCCGGCGCCGCAGCGCCATGGCTTCCTCGGGGAATGTGCGGGATGCCGCTTCGAGGTACCAGACGAGATGCTTTCGCGCGAGGCGCGCGCCATGGGCAAGGTCGTAATGTTCGAGCATGTCGCGATAATGCGAGAGAACGATCTCGCCCTGCTCGGCCCAACCGGGATCGGGCAGTTCCTCACCCGTCTCCAGAAAATGGCCGGCCTGGCGCAGGAACCAGGGACGACCCTGAGCGCCCCGCCCGATCATCACGCCGTCGGCCCCGCTTGCATCGAGGATCGCGCGAGCGTCTGCGCAGGTCAGCACGTCGCCATTGGCGATGACGGGAACCGAGACGGCCTTCTTGACCTCTGCGATGAAATTCCAGTCCGCGCGGCCTTTATAGAACTGGCAGCGTGTGCGGCCGTGCACAGTCAGCATCCGAACGCCCGCGGCCTCTGCCCGGCGGGCCAGCTCCGGCGCGTTGCGGCTGCTATCGTCCCACCCCGTCCGCATCTTCAGCGTCACAGGCACCGATACCGCCTCGACGGTCGCTTCCACCAGAGCCAGCGCGTGGTCCAGATCGCGCATCAGCGCGGAACCCGACAGGCCACTCGTGACCTGTTTGGCGGGACAGCCCATGTTAATATCGATAATGTCTGCGCCGGCGGCTTCAGCCATTCTGGCGCCTTCGGCCATCCAATGCGCCTCCCGGCCCGCCAACTGAATAACAAGGGGAGAAAACTCGCCCGCGCCACTTGCCCGCCGCACGACATCGGGCCTTTCCTGCACGAGCTGATCGCTCGCGACCATCTCGGAGACGACAAGCCCGGCACCGCAGCGCGACGCGACCCGGCGGAACGGCAGGTCGGTGATACCGGCCATTGGCGCCAGAAGGACGCGGGAAGCGAGATTATGAGACGCAATCTCTATGTTCAAAATTTAGGCACCAAGTTTGACTGCACAATTTTTTAACAAGTTACCCATTCGAGGGCATTTCGGCAAGGTAATTCACGAAATTTGCCGAAATCATGGGCAGTTTTTTACCCCTGCCTCTAAAAAGGCAGAGCTTGAGGCCCGGTTATGAAGATTGCCGCTCTCATCGTCGCCGCCGGACGAGGCAGCCGGGCCGGGCCCGGGGCCCCGAAACAGTACCGCGATCTGGCCGGAGAACCGGTGCTGCGGCGCACATTGCGGGCCTTTTCGACCCATCCCAGCATCGACGCCGTGCTGACCGTCATTCATGCGGACGATCGCGCCGCCTTCGACCACGCCGTCGCGGGCCTCGCCGGCCTCCTCCCGCCCGTGACCGGGGGCGATACGCGGCAGTCCTCCGTATTGTGCGGGCTCGAGGCGCTGGAAGACCACGCCCCCGAC
>NZ_NYVD01000126.1 GCF_002684405.1 Parvibaculum sp.
CCCGCCGTCACCATGGTCGCGGCGTGGATAAGCGCCGAAACAGGCGTCGGGCCTTCCATCGCGTCCGGCAGCCAGGTGTGGAGCAGGAACTGCGCCGACTTGCCCATGGCGCCCATGAAGAGCAGCAGGCAGGCCGTGGTGACGATCGGCACGTCATAGCCGAGGAAAAGGAACGTCTTGTCCTGCAGGTCCGGGATCGCCTTGAAGACGGTGTCGAAATCCACCGAACCGATGGTGAAGAACAGCGTCGCAATGCCGAGGATGAGGCCGAAGTCGCCGATACGGTTGACGACGAAGGCCTTGATCGCGGCGGCGTTGGCGCTCGGCTTCTTGTACCAGAAGCCGATCAGCAGATAGGAGGCAAGCCCCACGCCTTCCCAGCCGAAGAAGAGCTGCACGAAATTATCCGCCGTCACCAGCATGAGCATGGCGAAGGTGAAGAGCGACAGATAGGCGAAGAAGCGCGGCTGCTGCGGGTCGTGGCTCATATAGCCGATCGAATAGATGTGCACGAGCGCGGAGACCCAGGTCACCACGACGAGCATCACCGCCGTCAGCGTATCGATGCGCAGGCGCCAATCCGCCTCGAAGGCGCCGGAATTGATCCAGGTGAGAACCTGCAGGCGATAGGTCTCGCCCTGAAGCCCGACATCGACGAAGGCGAAGGCGGCCAGGATCGCGGCAATCACGATCGGCACGCAGGTAACGATCTGCGCGCCGCGCGGACCGAGCCAGCGACCGAAAATCCCGGCGGTCAGGAAGCCCAGAAGCGGCAGGAAGACGATGGCTGAGAACATTGCTTCCTTACCCCTTCATCGAATTGATGTCTTCAACCGCGATGGAGCCGCGGTTGCGATAGAACACAACGAGGATCGCCAGACCGATGGCGGCCTCGGCGGCGGCGACTGTCAGAACGAAAAGCGCAAAGACCTGACCGACCATATCGCCCAGAAATGTGGAGAAGGCCACGAGGTTGATATTGACGGCGAGCAGCATCAGCTCGATCGACATGAGGATGATGATGACGTTCTTCCGGTTCAGGAAGATGCCGAAAATCCCCAGCGTAAAGAGGATCGCCGCAACGGTCAGATAATGTCCGAGGCCGATAGCCATGTATTTCTCCTCGGCGCCATGAAGATGCGCCGCTTGTAACCCGTCAGAGCCCCTGTCCGGGATCGACTTTCTTGTTTTCGATCGCCTGATCGCGACGACGCGACACCTGGCGAGCAATGTTCTGGCGCTTGGCCTTGGTGTTCTCGCGGTGGGTCAGCACGATGGCGCCAACCATTGCCACGAGAAGAACCAGACCGGCCGCCTGGAAGAGATAGACGTAGTTGGTGTAGAGGAGCTGTCCGAGCGCGCGCGTGTTGTCGATCTGAGCGACGTCGGGGACGGGATGCGCCGCGACGCCGGCCGCTTCCGGCGCGAAGGTCCACGCGCCGAGCACCAGGACAAGCTCGACCAGCAGGATAAAGCCGACAAGGCCACCGATCGGCAGATATTGCAGGAAGCCCTCGCGCATCTCGGCGATGTCGATTTCGAGCATCATCACCACGAAGAGGAAGAGCACGGCGACGGCGCCGACATAGACGACGACCAGCATCAATGCCAGGAACTCCGCCCCCATCAGCACGAAGAGCGCGGCGGCGTTGAAGAAGGCCAGGATCAGGAAGAGCACCGAATGCACGGGGTTGCGCGCGGCGATGACCATAAAGCCCGCCGCGACGGTGATCGCCGCAAAGACGTAAAACGCTATGGCGGTAACAATCATGTCTGCCCCTTGCTCAATCCGGCCGCGTGACGCGCGCCGGCCCTTCCGTTAATTCCCCTGCCCTAATCCGGGCCCGCTCAGCGATACGGCGCATCGAGCGCAATGTTGCGCGCGATCTCGCGTTCCCAGCGGTCGCCATTGGCGAGGAGTTTGTCCTTGTCATACATGAGCTCTTCACGGGTCTCCGTGGCGAACTCGAAATTCGGTCCTTCGACGATGGCATCCACCGGGCAGGCCTCCTGGCAGAGACCGCAATAGATGCATTTCGTCATATCGATGTCGTAGCGCGTGGTGCGGCGGGTGCCGTCATTGCGGCGCGGGCCGGCCTCGATGGTGATGGCCTGCGCCGGGCAGATCGCCTCGCACAGCTTGCAGGCAATGCAGCGCTCTTCGCCGTTCGGGTAACGGCGCAGCGCATGTTCGCCACGGAAGCGCGGCGACAGCGCGCCCTTCTCGAACGGATAGTTCAGCGTCGCCTTGGGCTTGAAGAAATAGCGCATGGCGAGGAAGAAGCTCGAAACGAACTCCTGGAGAAAAAGCTGCCGGGCGGATTGCATAAGCGCGGACATGGCTCAGTCCTTTCCCTTGGCGAAAACGGATGCGGCGCGGTCAGGCATGCGGCACCCATCCGAAAGAGACCAGCACACCGGCCGTCAGCACGACCCAGAAGAGCGAGATGGGCAGGAACACCTTCCAGCCGAGGCGCATGAGCTGGTCATAGCGATAGCGCGGCACGAATGCCTTCACCATCGAGAACATGAAGAAGACGAGGAACACCTTGATGAGGAACCAGACGATTCCCGGCACCAGGGTGAACGGCGCGAAGTCGGCCGGGGGCAGCCAGCCACCGAGGAAGAGAATGGTGGTCATGGCGCACATCAGCAGGATCGAGACGTACTCGCCCAGCATGAACATCATGTAGGTGGTGGAGGAATATTCCACCATGAAGCCGGCGACGAGTTCCGATTCCGCTTCCGCAAGGTCGAAGGGCGGACGGTTCGTTTCCGCCAGCGCGGAGATGAAGAAGATCACCAGCATCGGCAAATGCGGCAGCCAGTACCAGGAGAAGAGCCCCCAAGAGCCGCGCTGCGCTTCCACCACCTCGGACAGGTTCAGCGAGCCCGCCGTCATCAGCACCGTCACGAGAACGAAGCCGATGGAGACTTCATAGGACACCATCTGCGCGGCCGAGCGAAGCGCCGACAGGAACGGATATTTAGAGTTCGACGCCCAGCCCGCCATGATGACGCCGTAAACGCCGAGCGAGGAGATGGCGAGGATGTAGAGGATGCCCACATTGATGTTGGAGATGACCCAGCCATCCGCCATCGGGATGACCGCCCAGCCCGACAATGCGAGTACGACGGAAACCAGCGGTGCGAGCAGGAACACGCCCTTGTTCGCGCTGGAAGGAATGACCACTTCCTTGAAGACGAACTTCAACAGGTCCGCGAAGGATTGCAGCAGGCCGAAGGCGCCGACGACATTGGGACCGCGACGAAGCTGCACCGCCGCCCAGATCTTGCGGTCGGCGAGCAGCACATAGGCCGTCACCAGCAACAGCGCGACCAGAAGGGCAAGCGACTGGGCGAGAATGATCGCCAGCGGAATGCCATATGAGACAAGTATATCGGACATACCCCCGGTGCCTTCCCTTAGTCTGCTGCCGCGCTGAGTGATGCGCTCTTCTCGGCGGAGCACAGCGCCATGACACGGCTTGCCCGCGCAATCGGATTGGTCAAATAGAAGTCCTTCACCGCCGTGTCAAAGGCTGCGTCTTCAAACGCGCCCTTTTCGCCGTCCGGCAGTTCGGCCGCGGGGAACACCATGTCGGTATCCGCGAAATGCGGCGCGTCTTCTTCCATGGCGACGCGAAGCGCATCGAGATCGTCGTAAGGCAGCGTCAGACCGAGCACGCCGGAAAGCGCGCGAATGATCGTCCAGTCCTCCCTCGCCTCGCCGGGCGGGAAGGAAGCACGACGTCCGATCTGGACGCGGCCTTCGGTGTTGACCCAGGTCGCCGACTTTTCGGTGTAGGCGGCGCCCGGCAGGATGACGTCGGCGCGGTGTGCGCCCCGGTCGCCATGCGTTCCCTGATAGACGACGAAGGCGGAGCCCAGCCGGTCCATGTCGATCTCGTCGGCGGAGAGAAGCCAGACAAGGCCGATCTCGCCGGAGGACGCGCCGTCCAGAATGCCGTCGATATCGCGACCGCCCTCGCCCGGCAGGAAGCCGAGATCGAGGCCGCCGACACGCGCCGCGGCGGTGTGGAGCACGTTGAAGCCGTTCCAGTCTTCGCGCACGGCCTTGGCGGCCTTGGCAAGCGCCACGGCAGCGGCGTGCACAGCGGCGCCGTCCTTGCGCGCCAGAGCGCTCTGCCCCAGCACGATCATCGGACGTTCGGCCTTGAGGAAGGCTTCGGCAAAGTCGCCCTTGCCGTCCAGCACGTCCTGAAGCGTCGCCGGACCGGCGCCGAGATAATCATAAGGATAGGTAAGATCGGCCTGCTCGCCGATCACGCCGACACGGGCACCGTTCTGGCGCTGCGCCTTCAGGATGCGCGCATTGAGCACCGGCGATTCCAGACGCGGGTTGGTGCCGACCAGCAGGATCATGTCCGCGCTGTCGATACCCGCCACGGTGGAGTTGAAAAGATAGTTGGCACGGGAAGACGCATCGATCTTCGCGCCATCCTGACGGCAATCCATATGCGGGGAGCCGATCTTGCCCAGAAGGTCCTTCAGGGCCTTCATGCTTTCGGCACAGGCCAGGTCGCCCGCAATGGCGGCTGCCTGATCGTCCTTCAGCTCACGGAGCTTGGCGGCGATGACGTCGAACGCCTCGTCCCAGGTCGCGGCGCGCAGCTTGCCGTTTTCGCGCACATAGGGCGTATCGAGGCGCTGCGTCTTCAGGCCGTCCCATACGAAACGGGTCTTGTCGGAAATCCACTCCTCATTCACCTCATCATTGAGGCGCGGGAGAATGCGCATCACTTCAGATCCGCGCGCATCGACGCGGATATTGGAGCCGAGCGCGTCCATCACGTCGATGGACTCGGTCTTGACGAGTTCCCACGGGCGCGCGGTGAAGGCGAAGGGACGGAAGGTCAGCGCGCCGACCGGGCAGAGATCGACGACATTCGCCGACATCTCGGAGGTGAGCGCCCGGTCGAGATAGGTCGTGACTTCCATGTCCTCGCCGCGGCCGATGGCGCCGAGTTCGCCGGCACCGGCGACTTCCGTCGTGAAGCGGATGCAGCGCGTGCACTGAATGCAGCGCGTCATCACCGTCTTCACCAGCGGGCCCATATATTTTTCTTCGACCGCGCGCTTGTTTTCATGGAAGCGCGACCCGTCCACGCCATAGGCCATGGACTGGTCCTGCAGGTCGCATTCGCCGCCCTGATCGCAGATCGGGCAGTCGAGCGGATGGTTGATGAGCAGGAACTCCATCACGCCTTCGCGGGCGCGCTTCACCATTTCGGTGTTGGTGAAGAGTTCCGGCGGCTGACCTTCCGGGCCGGGCCGCAGGTCGCGCACATTCTGCGCGCAGGATGCGACGGGCTTGGGCGGTCCGCCCTTCACCTCGATGAGGCACATGCGGCAATTGCCGGCAATCGACAGACGCTCGTGATAGCAGAAGCGCGGAATTTCCTTGCCCGCCGCCTCGCATGCCTGAAGCAGCGTCAGCTCCGGCGCAACATCGATTTCTTCACCGTCGACCTTGATGATGGTCATGCGCTTACTCCGCCGCCACTTGAGCCGCACCGCCGCGCTTGGCCGCGATGCGCTCTTCAATCGTTCCACGGAAATGCCGGATCAGACCCTGGACCGGCCATGCAGCCGCATCGCCCAGAGCACAGATGGTGTGGCCTTCGACACGCTTCGTCACATCGAGCAGCATGTCGATTTCCGCAGGCTCCGCTTCACCCGCCACCAGACGTTCCATCACGCGCCACATCCAGCCCGTGCCTTCGCGGCAGGGCGTGCACTGACCGCAGCTCTCGTGCTTGTAGAAATAGGAAAGACGCGCGATCGCCTTGATGATGTCGGTGGACTTGTCCATCACGATCACCGCGGCGGTGCCGAGACCCGACTGAACCGCCTTCAGCGAGTCGAAATCCATCAGCACGTCGTCGCAAACCGTTTTCGGCAGGAGCGGCACGGAAGACCCGCCGGGGATGACCGCCAGCAGATTGTCCCAGCCGCCGCGCACACCGCCGGCATGTTTTTCGAGCAGCTCGCGAAGCGGGATCCCCATCTCCTCTTCCACATTGCACGGCTTGTTCACATGGCCGGAAATGCAGAAGAGCTTGGTACCCGCATTGTTCGGTCGGCCCAGCCCGGAAAACCACGACGCGCCACGCCGCAGAATGGTGGGCGCAACCGCGATCGATTCCACATTGTTCACTGTGGTCGGCGCACCATAGAGACCGACATTGGCCGGGAAAGGCGGCTTGAGGCGGGGCATGCCCTTCTTGCCTTCAAGGCTTTCCAGCAGCGCCGTTTCCTCACCGCAGATATACGCGCCCGCGCCGTGATGGACGTAAAGATCGAAGTCCCAGCCGGAGCCTGCCGCGTTCTTGCCGATGAGGCCCGCCTCATAGGCCTGATCGACGGCGGCCTGAAGCTGCTCGCGCTCACGGATGAATTCGCCGCGCACATAGATGTAACAAGCATGCGCGCCCATGGCGAAGCTGGCGATGAGGCAGCCTTCGATGAGCTTGTGCGGATCGTGACGCATGATGTCGCGATCCTTGCAGGTGCCGGGCTCGGATTCGTCGGCATTGACGACGAGGTAATGCGGACGTCCGTCGGATTCCTTGGGCATGAAAGACCATTTCATGCCGGTCGGGAAACCCGCGCCGCCACGGCCGCGCAGACCCGAATTCTTCATCTCGTCGATGATCCAGTCGCGGCCCTTGGCGATGATCGCCGCCGTGCCGTCCCAATCGCCACGGCGCTTTGCGCCTTCAAGGCCCCAATCGTCGAAACCATAGAGATTGGTAAAGATACGATCCTTGTCTTCCAGCATCACTCACCCCCCGCCTTGCCGGCGGACATGGAGTCCTTCAGCGTGGTCGGCCCGTCTTCCGGCTCGGAAGAGCGGCGACCGTTTTGCGGCCCCGGCTTCACATCCTTGCCCGAACGCAGCTCGGAAAGGATCCGCTCGAATTTCTCCGCGTCGAGATCCTCGTAAAAATCGTCATTGATCTGCACCATGGGCGCATTCACGCAGGCGCCGAGGCATTCGACCTCGAGCCAGGAGAGCTTGCCGTCTTCGGACACCTCGCCCTCTTCGCCGATATGCTTGCGGCAGACTTCCTTCAAATCGTCCGCGCCGCGCAGCCAGCACGGCGTGGTGCCGCAAAGCTGCACGAAATGCTCGCCGACCGGAGACAGGTTGAACATGGTGTAGAAGGTCGCCACTTCGAGCGCCCGGATGTAATCCATGCCCAGCAGATCGGCGACATAGCGGATCGCCGGTTCCGGAAGCCAGCCATGCTGCTTCTGAGCCTGCCAGAGCAACGAGATGATCGCGGAGGCCTGTTTGCCGTCCGGGTATTTCGCCATCTGGGTTTTGGCCCAGTCGAGATTTTCGGGCGTGAACTCGAAGCTCTCGGGCTGATTGGGATCCAACCTGCGAACGCTCATCGGTCCACCTCACCAAACACGATATCGAGAGAGCCGAGGATCGCCGACACATCCGCCAGCATGTGGCCCTTGCAGAGATAATCCATCGCCTGAAGATGGGCGTATCCCGGCGCGCGGATCTTGCACTTGTAGGGACGGTTCGTGCCGTCGGCGACGAGGAAGACGCCGAACTCGCCCTTGGGTGCTTCCACCGCGGCATACACTTCGCCGGCAGGCACGTGATAGCCCTCGGTATAAAGCTTGAAGTGATGGATGAGCGCTTCCATGGAGCGCTTCATATCCTTGCGCGACGGAGCCGTCACCTTGTGGTCGGTATTGTGGACCGGACCGCCCGGCATCATTTCGATGCACTGCTTCATGATCCTGATCGACTGGCGCATCTCTTCCATGCGGATGAGATAACGGTCGTAGCAGTCGCCGTTCTTGCCGACCGGAATGTCGAAGTCGAGTTCGGAATAGACTTCATAGGGCTGCGAGCGGCGCAAATCCCAGGCCATGCCCGAGCCGCGCACCATGACGCCGGAGAAGCCCCAGTCCAGCGCATCCTGCTGCGAGACGACACCGATATCGACATTGCGCTGCATGAAGATGCGGTTGCCTGTCAGCAGGCCTTCCAGATCGTCCAGCACCTGAAGGCAGGGATCGCAGAAATTATAGATGTCTTCCAGAAGCTCCGGCGGCAGGTCCTTCGCCACACCACCCGTGCGGAAATAGTCGGCATGCATGCGGGCGCCGGATGCGCGCTCATAGAAGATCATGAGCTTTTCGCGTTCCTCGAAGCCCCAGAGCGGCGGCGTCAGCGCGCCGACGTCCAGCGCCTGCGTCGTCACGTTCAGCATGTGCGACAGGATACGGCCGATCTCGGAATACAGCACACGGATGAACTGCCCCCGGCGCGGCACCTCGATGTCGAGCAGCTTTTCGATGGCCAGGCAGTAGGCATGCTCCTGGTTCATCGGCGCCACATAGTCGAGGCGGTCGAAATAGGCATTGGCCTGGAGGTAGGTCTTGTATTCGATCAGCTTTTCGGTGCCGCGATGCAGGAGGCCGATATGCGGGTCCACGCGCTCGACGACTTCGCCGTCCAGTTCCAGCACCAGGCGCAACACGCCATGGGCCGCCGGGTGCTGCGGGCCGAAGTTCAGATGAAAATTCTGGAGCTGCTGTTCTGCCATCTTACTTCTCCGCCTTCTCATCGCCCGGGAGCAGATATTCGGCCCCTTCCCACGGGCTCATGAAGTCGAAGCTGCGGAATTCCTGATTGAGCTTGACCGGTTCGTAGACGACGCGCTTCTGGTCGTCGTCATAGCGCACCTCGACATACCCTGTGAGCGGGAAGTCCTTGCGCAGCGGATACCCGTTGAAACCGTAATCCGTCAGGATGCGGCGCAGGTCCGGATGATCGGAGAAGAGAACGCCATACATGTCGAAGACTTCACGCTCGAACCAGTTGGCCGCCGGGTAGATGGAGATGGCGCTCGGCACGGCCGTATCTTCGTCGGTCTCGAGTTTCACGCGAACGCGCTGATTCTGATGCATGGAAAGCAGGTGATAGACGACGTCGAAGCGCCGCGCCCGTGCGGGATAGTCCACCGCGGTAATGTCGATCAGCGTCGCGAAGCGGCAAGCCGGATCGTCGCGCAGAAACTTCAGAACCGACACGATGTGCTGAGCCTGCACATTGATCGTCAGTTCGCCATAGGCCACCTGCATGCCGAGCGCGGCATCCGGCAACGCGCCGACGATATGCTCGCCCAGATCAGTGAGACTTTCGTCCATCGGTCAGATCCCGAACTCGTTAGGCAGTGGCCGCGCGGAGATGCGCAACCGGAATGAGAAAACTCAGCGGTCGATCGTGCCCGTCCGCCGTATCTTCTTCTGAAGAGCAAGAATTCCGTAGAGGAGCGCCTCGGCAGTCGGCGGGCACCCCGGCACATAGACATCGACCGGCACCACGCGGTCGCAGCCTCGTACCACGGAATAGGAATAATGGTAATAGCCGCCGCCATTGGCGCAGGAGCCCATGGAGATGACGTAACGCGGCTCCGGCATCTGGTCGTAAACCTTGCGAAGCGCAGGCGCCATCTTGTTGGTCAGCGTGCCGGCAACGATCATCACGTCGGACTGGCGGGGGCTGGCGCGCGGCGCGACACCGAAACGCTCGACGTCGTAGCGCGGCATGGAGGTCTGCATCATCTCCACCGCGCAGCAGGCCAGACCGAAGGTCATCCACATCAGCGAGCCAGTGCGCGACCAGTTGATCAGGTCTTCCACCGTGGTGAGGACGAAGCCCTTGTCGGCCAGCTGGTTCGACATCTTCTCCAGACTGCCGCGATCTTCCGGCCAGGGCGCCTGCCCTTCGACCGCGCTCACCACACCGGGATTGTTGGCAATTACCTTGTCGGGGTTCTCAGTACTCATTCCCACTCCAGAGCGCCTTTGCGCCATTCATAGACGAAGCCGACGGTCAGGACGCCAAGGAATACGATCATCGACCAGAAGCCGAACAGCCCCACATCGCCGAGCGCAACGGCCCAGGGGAAGAGGAAGGCCACTTCCAGGTCGAAGATGATGAAGAGAATGGCGACGAGATAATATTTCACGTCGAACTTCATGCGCGCGTCCTCGAACGCATCGAAGCCGCATTCATAGGCTTTGAGCTTTTCGGGATCGGGATCGCTCGGGGCGATCAGGAACGGCGCGACGAGAAGGGCAAGACCGATGACCAGCGAGATGCCCATGAAAATGATGATGGGCAGATATTCGCTTAAGAGCTCTTGCATCCGAAAGTCCTCTCTGGAAGCCCGGGCTGCTCGCTATGGCAACAGCGCCCCTGCGCCGGGCTTCGATCCGCGGCCCGTGGATTTCGCATAAGCGAGTGAGCCGCCTGATTTGGCGCGCAGTATATCCCTCGCTATTGCAGAATCAAATGCTGACTGCAAGTCGTCGAGAGGAAAAAACCTAGAAAAACCGGGAAGTTGAGGGAGGTCCGGACGGACTCTTATTGCGACTCTTTCGCAATTGTTGCATTGCCGCAAAATGCATCTATTTGAGCCGGAAATTTGGCGAGGATGGCGGGAGTGACGGGACTCGAACCCGCGACCTCTGGCGTGACAGGCCAGCGCTCTAACCAACTGAGCTACACCCCCTCTTGCGACCAGCGCCCTCATCAGGGTGCGCGGTTCGTAAGCCACAGGGGGTGATGTGTCAAGCGCGGGATGACGCAAAAACGACAATCAAATCGACGGAGATGCGAAGCATCGGCGCCTGCGAGGTTTTCGCCTGAAATGCGCGTGATTTCCGGACGAAGACTTTGCCTTTCATCGGGCCTCTCACAGGGCCGGGACTTTCGTTTAGCCCGACCGATTCTCGCCTCGACGCCCCTCCCCTACGCGAACAGCGGAAAGGACGAATGCAACGAGGCTGTGTGTGTCATGAGGGAAATGCGCGGGCCGCTATCGGAGCTGCCATCCTCGGTGTCAGCCGGGATGTCGGGCGATGCGGAAAATGGTGGGCGGTGACAGGCTCGAACTGCCGACCCTCTCGGTGTAAACGAGATGCTCTACCAACTGAGCTAACCGCCCGCTTGCGCTGCCGTTTCCTATCCGATGGGACAGGTCTTGGCAATGTGCCGATTTCCACTTTCACGCCGTCTTACACAAATGCGCGACGACGAGCCTTCTACGATTGCATTCCGCGGCTAAACCCCCATCCTCATTGTCGACGCCGCCCCCACGACGCCCGGACCCTGCGTTTTGACCCGTACAATCGCTCCCTTTCTTGCCCTTCTCAGCGCGACGGCCATCCTGCTTATCGGAAACGGTCTCCTCGGCACGCTGGTGCCCATCCGCGCCGGAATCGACGGTTTCGGTACGCCGACCATCGGTCTCTTCGGCAGTGTCTATTTCGCAGGCTTTCTGGTGGGCTGTGTCGGGACGCCCTATATCGTGCGCCGCGCGGGTCATATCCGAAGTTTCGCGGCGCTGTGCGCGGCGGCATCGGCCGCGCCGCTCATCCATGCGCTTTTCAGCGACGCGTGGTCCTGGTCGGCCATGCGTGGCCTGACCGGCTTCTGCTTTGCCGGGCTCTATATGGTGATCGAAAGCTGGCTCAACGAGCAGGCCACCAACGAGACGCGGGGACGCCTGTTTGCCACCTATCTGGTGGTGAACCTTCTTTCCGTCACCGCGGGACAGCTTCTGCTCAACCTGTCGGACCCGGCGGCCTTCGGCCTGTTCGCGCTGTGCTCGATTCTCACCTCGGTGGCGCTCGTTCCCGTGGCGCTGACAACTTCGGTACAGCCTGCGCCCATCCAGACCGTCTCGATCAATCTGAGGCGCCTTTATGCGCTCTCTCCAGTGGGGTTGATGGGATCTTTCGTGATCGGCCTGACCAATGGTCCGTTCTGGACGCTGGCGCCGCTCTTCGCAGCCGATTCGGGCCTCAACACACGCGACATTTCCTTCTTCATGACGGCAGCCATCGTGGGCGGGGCGCTCGCCCAGTTTCCCATCGGCCGCTATTCGGACCGGCTGGACCGGCGCATCATCATTCTGCTGCTTTGCATCGGCGCGGTGCTGGGCGACATCGCCCTCTTCTATGCCGGCGGGATCGGTTCCATGGAAGCGCTGCTGGGCTCGGGATTCGCGTTCGGCGTCTTCAGCCTCACGCTCTATTCGGTGGTCGTCGCCCATATGAACGACCATGCGCAGGGGGAAAGTTTCGTCTCCGTTTCGAGCGGCCTGCTGCTGGTCTATGCCGCAGGCGCCATTATCGGGCCGTCGGCTGCCTCGCTGGTCGCACAGCGCTTCGGCATGGCGGCCATCTTCCTGTTCATCGCCGCCATTCACATCGTCTATGCACTTTTCACGCTGGCGCGGATCCGCTCGCGGCCTGCGCTGACGGAAGAGCAGCGGGGCGAGTTCGTGGCCGTTCCCTTCCCCCAGACCCAGGTGGCAGCCCCCGAACTGGACCCGCGCTCGGAGGAAGACGCCTCATACGCCGCCGAAGGAGACGCATCGGAAGGCGCCAGCGTCCAGCAGGGCGTGGCGGAGTTTTCGGAGGATTTCGAAATGGAGAACGCGTCCGAGGGATCGGCGATGGTCTCAGACGACGAAGCCGGGCCTTCACCGGAAAAGCCGTCCTGACACCCTCTTCAAACACATAGACCGGCACGCCCCTTTCGGGGCGGCCGGTCCAATGCGTCCGCAAGCATCTGTAGATCAGGCGTTAACGGCGTCTTTCAGACCTTTGCCCGCCTTGAATTTCGGCTGCTTCGATGCCGGAATCTGGATGGCTTCACCCGTGCGCGGATTGCGGCCTTCCGTGGCTGCGCGGTGCGAAACGTTGAACGTTCCGAAGCCAACGAGGCGGACTTCCTCTTCCTTCTTCAAGGATTCGGTGATGATGTCGAAAACGTAGTCGACAGCCTTGGTCGCATCAGCCTTGGACAGGCCGCTGCGGTCCGCCACTTCTGCAATGAGATCGTTCTTGTTCACTTTTGGCCCCTCTGGATGAGCGAGGGAATCGCGATTCCCTTCAGGAGTTCAGAGTCTACCCGCCCGGTCGGAAGGCGGTCAAAACAAAAAACGTAGGAATTCTGCGGAAAATTCGTTCTTCGCATATGCAAAAACGGGGGCCTTGCGGCCCCCGTTTACAGTTTCATGTCAGTGGCTTGCGCCTGTTTCCGCTCAGTGAGCCGTCACATTGCCGGCTGCGCCGGGCTGACGTGCCGCAGCGGCCTGTTCGGCCACATAGGCTTCCTCGTCCCACTCGATGGGCTCCGGCGGGCTGGTCAGAGCCCGGGCCAGCGCCTCGTCGATATTGTCCACAGGCACGATTTCCAGCGCGTTTTTCACATTGTCCGGAATATCGGCCAGATCCTTGGCGTTATCCTGCGGGATCAGCACCGTCTTGATGCCGCCGCGCAGCGCGGCGAGGAGCTTTTCCTTCAGGCCGCCGATCGGCAGGACACGTCCGCGCAGCGTGATCTCGCCCGTCATAGCCACGTCCTTGCGGACGGGGATGCCGGTCATGATCGAAACGATGGCCGTGGTCATGGCCACGCCCGCCGACGGACCGTCCTTCGGGGTCGCCCCTTCCGGCACATGGACGTGAATGTCCTTGCGGTCGAAAAGCGGCGGCTCGATGCCGAAGCGGGTCGCCCGGGCGCGCACGAAGGAGCTTGCCGCCGAGATCGATTCCTTCATGACGTCGCGCAGATTGCCCGTCACGGTCATCTTGCCCTTGCCGGGCATCATGACGCCTTCGATCGTCAGCAATTCGCCGCCGACCTCGGTCCAGGCAAGGCCGGTCACGATGCCGACCTGGTCTTCGCCCTCGGCCTCGCCGTAGCGATATTTGGGCACGCCCGCATAGTCCTCGATGTTCTCTTTGGTGAGCTCGACGGACTTCTTGTCGGTGGTGAGGATCTCCTTCACCGCCTTACGGGCAAGACTGTTGATCTCGCGCTCGAGGTTACGCACACCGGCCTCGCGCGTGTAGACGCGGATCAGGTGGCGCAGAGCGTCATCGTCGATGGACCATTCGCCCTTGCGCAGGCCATGGCTCTCGACGGCCTTGTCGATCAGATGACGGCGCGCGATCTCCACCTTCTCGTCCTCGGTGTAGCCGGCGATCCGGATGATCTCCATACGGTCGAGCAGCGGGCCGGGGATGTTGAGCGTGTTCGCCGTCGTCACGAACATGATGTCGGACAGGTCGTAGTCCACTTCGAGATAGTGGTCCGCGAAGGTGCCGTTCTGCTCCGGGTCGAGCACTTCCAGCAGCGCCGAAGAGGGATCGCCACGGAAGTCCGCACCCATCTTGTCGATCTCGTCGAGCAGGAAGAGCGGGTTGGTGTGCTTCACCTTCTTCATCGACTGGATGACCTTGCCGGGCATGGAGCCGATATAGGTCCGCCGGTGACCGCGGATTTCCGCTTCGTCCCGCACGCCGCCCAGCGACATGCGCACGAATTCGCGGCCCGTGGAGCGGGCGATCGACTTGCCGAGCGAGGTCTTGCCGACGCCGGGCGGGCCGACGAGGCAGAGGATCGGCCCCTTCAGCTTGTTGGAACGCTGCTGAACGGCGAGATATTCGACGATCCGCTCCTTGACCTTCTCCAGGCCAAAGTGATCCGTATCCAGAATTTCCTGCGCGGCGTTCAGATCCTTTTTCACCCGGGCTTTCTTCTTCCACGGGATCGACAGCATCCAGTCGAGGTAGTTGCGCACCACCGTCGCTTCCGCCGACATCGGGCTCATCTGCTTCAGCTTCTTGAGTTCGGCCTGAGCCTTTTCGCGCGCTTCCTTGGAGAGCTTGGTCTTTTCGATCCGCTCTTCCAGTTCGCGCAGCTCGTCCTTGCCGTCGTCGCTGTCGCCGAGTTCCTTCTGAATGGCCTTGAGCTGCTCGTTCAGATAGTACTCGCGCTGCGTCTTCTCCATCTGGCGCTTCACGCGGCTGCGGATACGCTTTTCCACCTGCAGCACGCTGATCTCGCCTTCCATGAGCGAGTAGACGCGCTCCAGACGCGAGGTCACGGAGGGCATTTCGAGAAGCTCCTGCTTCTCGGGCAGCTTGATGTTGATGTGGCTCGCAATCGTATCGGCGAGCTTGGCGGAGTCGTCGATCTGGCCGATCGAAGCGGTCACCTCCGGCGGCACCTTCTTGTTGAGCTTCACATAGCTCTCGAACTGGGTGACGACCGAACGCGCCAGCCCTTCGAGCTGATCGTCATCTTCGGATTCCTCCTCGATGACTTCGATCTCGGCCTCGAAGAATTCTTCATTGCCGGTGTAGCGCTTCACGCGGGCGCGCTTCACGCCCTCGACCAGCACCTTCACGGTGTTGTCGGGCAGCTTCAGCAACTGGAGCACGGTCCCGACGGCGCCGACTTCATAGATTTCATCCGTAGCAGGATTATCGTCCGCCGCGTTCTTCTGGGCGACCAGAAGAATCTGCTTGTCGTCCTGCATCACGTTTTCGAGCGCGCTCACCGACTTTTCGCGTCCGACGAAAAGGGGCACGATCATGTGCGGAAACACGACGATATCGCGGAGCGGCAGAACGGGAAGCGTCAGCTTGTCGCCGCCACTCACATCGCCTGCGGAACCTTCAGCTTTTTCATTTTCGTCAGACATGCTCATACCTTCCGTTACGCCCGCAGCCTGGAGACTAGCATTCTCATTATGAATGAATGCTGATCGCCGTCCTCAAGGGGTCAGCTTACCCGGATTCGGATAGCCGTGAGAGCGATCGCTTTCTGGGGGAGGCGCACCAACCGGATGGGGGGCGCCGCGCAGACCCGAAACTGCAGGACTTTACTCTGTTGATAAAGAAATGGCCTTGAAAGCCCGTGCTTTCAAGGCCATCCCCAAAATCGGGAAAAATCCTTTCGGATCAGGCGCTTGTCTCTACGTCATCCTGCCGTTCGGCATAGATATAGAGGGGACGCGCCTTGCCCTCGACCACTTCGTGGCCGATGACGACCTCTTCGACTCCCTC
The DNA here is from genome assembly GCF_002684405.1 of Parvibaculum sp. Taxonomy (GTDB): domain Bacteria; phylum Pseudomonadota; class Alphaproteobacteria; order Parvibaculales; family Parvibaculaceae; genus Parvibaculum. Next base: position 15,931 of record NZ_NYVD01000126.1, read on the forward strand.
AAGCGCGGGCAATTCGAACATGGTGTCGAGCAGGATCGATTCCAGAATCGAGCGCAGGCCGCGCGCGCCGGTTTTGCGTTCGATGCCCTTTCGGGCGATCGCCCGCAGCGCTTCCTCGGAGAAAGTGAGCTTCACATTCTCCATATCGAAGAGGCGCTCATACTGCTTCACCAGCGCATTCTTCGGCACGGTCAGGATCTGGATCAGCGCATCCTCGTCGAGGTCTTCCAGCGTCGCCAGAACCGGGACACGACCGACGAATTCGGGAATCAGGCCGAATTTCAGCAGGTCTTCCGGCTCAAGCTCCTTGAGAAGCTCGCCCACCTTGCGTTCTTCCGGCGAGGAGACATTGGCCGAGAAGCCGATGCCCTGCCCCTTGCCGCGCCCGGCAATGATCTTGTCGAGACCCGCAAAGGCGCCGCCGCAGATGAACAGGATGTTCGTCGTGTCGACCTGCAGGAATTCCTGCTGCGGGTGCTTGCGACCGCCCTGGGGCGGCACGGAGGCAACGGTGCCTTCCATGATCTTCAGCAGCGCCTGCTGCACGCCTTCGCCCGACACGTCCCTCGTTATGGAGGGGTTGTCGGATTTGCGGCTGATCTTGTCGACCTCGTCGATATAGACGATGCCGCGCTGGGCCCGCTCGACATTGTAGTCGGCCGACTGCAGCAGCTTCAGGATGATGTTTTCCACATCCTCGCCGACATAACCGGCTTCGGTCAGCGTCGTCGCATCCGCCATGGTGAACGGCACATCGAGGATGCGCGCCAGCGTCTGGGCCAGAAGCGTCTTGCCGCAGCCCGTGGGGCCGATCAGCAGGATGTTCGACTTGGCCAGTTCGACGTCATTGTTCTTGGCGGCGTGGTTCAGGCGCTTGTAGTGATTGTGAACGGCCACGGCCAGCACGCGCTTGGCGTGGGCCTGCCCGATCACATAATCATCGAGCACCTCGTTGATTTCCTGCGGCGAAGGCACGCCATCCCTGGACTTCACCAGCGAGGACTTGTTCTCCTCGCGAATGATGTCCATGCACAGCTCGACGCACTCGTCGCAAATGAAAACGGTCGGCCCCGCAATAAGCTTCCTGACCTCGTGCTGGCTCTTGCCGCAAAAGGAACAGTACAGCGTGTTCTTGGAGTCGCCGCCGCTAACCTTGCTCATAGAAACTCCTTAGGCAGTTACCCGCAGGACGGGCCGAATGAATATTCCCATGCACCAACCGTGCCTGTCCTGCGGTGCGGGATCAAGTGACCGCGCAATTTCTTACGCGCGGCGCCGCAAATCGGATCGGATCCCGTCACCTGTCCGACATACGAGCATGTTACCCAATGCCGGATCAACATTTCATTACGATGGATCAATTGACCCGGGAATGGGCAAAAGGCCCCGATTCGAGGCATTTCCGTCGCCCGCGAAAGCCGGCCGCCCGATAGACACAAGAAACGGATTACTCCGTCTTGTCGTCGGAGGAAGAAGCCTCTTCGGAGGGGCCGCGCGCCACACCGACATGGTCGATCAGACCGAATTCCTTGGCCCTTTCGGGGGTCATGAAGTTATCGCGTTCCAGCGCATCCTCGACCGCCTTCAGCGACTGACCGGTGTGATTCACATATATCTGGTTGAGACGCTCGCGGATTGCGAGGGTTTCACGCGCGTGAATCTCGATATCGGTGGCCTGGCCCTGGAAGCCGCCGGAGGGCTGGTGCACCATAATCCGGGCATTGGGCAGCGCGAAGCGCATGCCCTTTTCGCCCGCCGTCAGCAGCAGCGAGCCCATGGAAGCGGCCTGGCCCATGCAGACGGTCGAAACGGGCGGCCGGATATGCTGCATCGTGTCGTAGATCGACAGGCCGCTCGTCACTACGCCGCCGGGCGAGTTGATGTACATCGAGATTTCTTTTTTGGGATTTTCCGCCTCGAGGAAAAGGAGCTGCGCGGTAATCAGCGTCGCCATGCCGTCTTCCACGGGGCCGGCCACGAAGATGATCCGCTCCTTCAGCAAGCGCGAAAAGATGTCATAGGCGCGTTCGCCCCGATTGGTCTGCTCGACCACCATCGGCACGAGATTCATATACATATCGAGCGGGTCTTTCATGGTCACTCCTGAGCGTCGGCTCTCTTGAGTCTCTTCGGGCTTCGGTCCGGCGTGGAGCGGCTGCGGGCCCGGGGCCTCCCAGCCCCTTCGTTGCGTCTCCCGCGCCGCAAGGCACCTGACGACTATGGCTAATGTGATTCGGTAAAAGGTCGGTTCAGAACTCTAGCGCATAGACCAATATAGGGTCAGATGCTGAAGATTTCCTCCCCTCTGCGCGAAGGGTCTTGCGCATTTTTCAGCGCAGCCTCAGGACGGGTCATTCTCCCGGCCTGGCGCAGGCGCCTCGGCCCGGTCTTTCGCCTCTTCCGGCGCGCCTGGGCACCCTTTCTCCCGCATCAACCGCCCGACCTCGCGATTGCGGACCAGAAGCGCTTCGGCCTCTTTTTTCTCAGTGTCCGACAAATCGATGAAAAACAGCATGCCGGGGACCAGCACGGCGCCGGCGATCATGCCCGCATTATTGTCGTTCGAATGCCTCGTCTCCCCGACGAGATCGTCGATCCGGGAGCGGTTGACGGCCAGCTCCCCGGCCAGATGATCGCATGAGAGGACGGCGTCGGTGGTCCGGTGCTGCTGCACCTCAACGGTCTTCCGACCGCCGCAGGCCGTCAGCGCTACCGCCGCGACCAAAACACATACGCCCCGAACACCCCACATCGCCGTTTCCCCCAGGCAATCAAATCAAGTCGAGTTCAATAATGCTGCCCCCGGACACAATGTCCAGCTTCTCGCCCGGTAGAAAATGGGGCATCCTGTATCGGGCTTTCTTTATTCTGGGGGGACAACATGATTGCCAGACTATTTTTCTCCATTCTTCTGCTGACATCTCTCGCGGCCTGCGCGTCCGGCGCGCGCTCCGGCGCCATGACGGCTCCCGTCACAGAAGCCACCGTCATTTCCGACACGTCCTCGCTGAAAAAGGCCATCACGGTCGGTGACGTCACAGGGGGCTCGGAAACAAATCCGCTCTGGACCTCAGAGGTCGGCAGCCCGGAATTCAAGACGGCGCTCGAACAGTCGCTGATGCTCGACGCCATGTATGCGGCCGAAAAACCGAAATACCGGCTGGACGCCCAAATGCTGGATATCGACCAGCCGATAGTCGGGCTCGATCTCACCGTCGACTCGCACGTCCGCTACCGCCTCACAGAGATCGACACCAATGAGCTCGTGTATGAGAGAGAAATTTCCTGCTCCTACACAGCGAATTTTTCCGATGCCTTTCTTGGTGTGGAACGCCTCCGGCTCGCCAATGAGGGAACCATGAAGAAGAATATTTCCCTCTTCATCGAAGAGTTGGTTCGAGAATTCAAAAAGCGAGATGCGGCGGCGGCGGCAGCACCGGCCTCCACTGAGGATCTGGCCGGCGCCGGCACCTGACGCCCGCCATCAGGCC
>NZ_NYVD01000127.1 GCF_002684405.1 Parvibaculum sp.
ATCGCCCACATCCGCATCGTCACACGACGTCTCGCAAGGCCATGAAATCATTGCCGCCTTTATGATTCAGGCTCTAAGGTCGAGGGGAGTAACAACAAGCAGGGATGCATGGTGCTACAATTCATCGTCTTCCGCGCTATTGAAGAATGTTGAAACCACGATCAATTTTTACAATTCCGAGCTAGCTAGATGGGAGGCATTTGGTTCGGAGGCGAACGCGCTTGAGGATTTTGTCAGGGTCGACCTTACTCAAATTAGTTGGGGTGGAGATATTCTTAAGCACCTTTCAAGAGGAGAGGCGCTAAGCGTCGATCCAACACGAGTTGTGCAGAGCGTATACAGGCCATTTTTCAAGAGCTGGCTATATTTTGACCGTATACTGAATAATCGCATCTATCAGATGCCGAAGATGTTCCCGTCTGCTGAAGCATCCAACCGGGTAATAATGGTATCAGGTGTCGGCGCGAAGACGTTCACGCCCTTCATGGTTGACGCAATACCCTGTTTGGACCTGATTGAGAAAGGTCAGTGTTACCCGCTCACAGTGTATGATGACGACGGGTCGTCGAGTGCTTCTCTGTTTGATGAGGGGCAGGGAGGCGGTGAGGGGACTGGTCGTCATGGCGTGAGCGACGCTGGTCTTGCCTACTTTTCGAATGCCTATCCGCGCGAAAAAATATCAAAAGACGACATCTTTTATTACGTTTATGGCCTGCTCCATTCTACCGAGTACCGCTCCCTATATGGCGATAGTCTCTCGAAGGAATTGCCCCGTATACCCTGTGTAAAGCAAGCAGAAGACTTTTGGCGTTTCACCGAAGCCGGTCGTGCGCTGGCTGATCTACATGTGAACTATGAGTGTGCCGACCCTTGGCCAGTCACGATCAAAGAGGGCGACTTGAGGCTTGCCGATATCAAGAACCCGAAGACATTCTATCGCGTAACCAAGATGAAGTTCGCGAAGAGTGGAAAAGAGGTCGACAAGACCACCGTCGTCTATAATGCCAACATCACGATGCAAGACATCCCGCTTGAGGCGTATGACTATGTCGTCAATGACCGGTCTGCGCTTGAGTGGGTGATGGAACGACAAGCAGTGAAGACAGACAAGGCCAGTGGCATTGTAAACGACGCCAACCGCTACGCTATCGAGGGGATGGATAATCCCGCATATCCTCTGGAACTCTTCCAGCGCGTTATCACGGTCAGCATGGAAACACTGAAAATCGTTCGGGGACTACCGGCTCTCGATATCTGAGTGATAGGCAGCGGGCTTCGGCAAACGACGAATTGGTTCGGCAGGGCCGCAACATCCTCACGCTCTCCCTCAAGGTCTTCGAGGTACTTCAGAAAGAGGACCCATGACGCCTGTTCAACATAGTCCAGTTCCGACTGCGAACCTATGGAAATTGCAGGGGAAGATGCCACCCCCAGCAGCTGTCTAGCCGTACAGCGGCCTGCCCGATGGCCCTTCGCAGCCTGATGATGGCCCGACGAGTAGTGTGAGCGTTGAGCGTCCGAGATAGGGAGCGGGCGGGGAGAAGCTTCGAGGGATGCGTAGCTATGATCACCCCGACGCAACGACGCAGACTACCCAATGAATGGTACCGGAACTTCCGCCCCCCTGATCTTCAACCATCCCTCGCAGCATGTCATCCCGCGCCGCACCCACGCCTGCCCGACGCCCACAACGCGGACGAACAGGACCGAGCGAAAGTCCGTCTCGAACACGAAGATACGCCCGATGTGGATGCTGAACGGCAGACCGATATTGATGAAGAAGTGCATGTGAGCTTCCCTTTCAGAAGACGTTGAGAAGCCCTCCATTGGTACCCTTTTTCGGTCCCCGTCAATAGATGCACGGGTGCATAACGGAAAGCCTGTTCAGCACCAATCAGTTGTCGGACGATCTACCCACCCGTGCATACAGGTGTTCGGCGGTGCTTTCCCCGTCCGCCTGTGCAAATCACCCGAGTGAGGACAATCCCGGCAACAGCGGATCGACCAGCGGCGGCAGTCCGCCACCCGCCTCGCCCTTGGTACGGACCGCTTCAAGGTTCCTCCTACGGCAGTCCATAACGTCGCCGTTGAGGTGCTTCGCGAACATGCCCGTGCGGTACCCTCCGACGACCCATCGAGCGACTGCGACGTGTACGGGCCAGCGCGTTGAACTGTAGCGGATGCGGAAGAACGGGCGGCAGTGGCCGGATGTGGTCCGAAGGATGCGGAAGTCGTGACGGATGAGCCATCGGCCCACCCGATCATCAACGACCAAATCTTCTTCTGAGTGTACGACAGGTATTCGGATCATTGGTCCTCGCTCAAGGGTTTCTGCCAGAGTGCTTGTTGAGCCTCGCGCCGCTGCTCCCACTTCAGGCGAGACGCCTCCAAGGCGCGCACATGGTGAGACACAAGCTGCTTTGAGATGCGAAGTACCGCTGCCATCTCGTCCTGCGACAGGCGCTTTCGGAAGTGTCTGAGCCACGAAACCTCCATGCGGGTTTCCCACTGCTGCTTCCTCTTCAGCGCCTTCCCGCGTTCCTCCTTGAAAGCGTTCAGAGCAGCACGCGCTTCCATCACTGCGCTGGTCTCCTTGCTGGCGATCTTCGCAAGCGCCGCTGACAGGTGCAGGGCGAAGCGTTCTTGCCCCAGAGGAGAGATCACATCGAACGGCCTTCCGCTCTTCGACTTGACGATGTGCTTGCCGAGACCGGCCTCATTGGCGTCTGGACAGAGGCGGTAGGCGCTTCTGGAGGAGTTGGGCGAGTAGACCCACCCAAGCTTGCGGAGAACCTGACGGACCTGACGCGGCCCGAGACCATGCGCCTTGCCAAGCTCGGTGACCGTGACCCACTCGCCGTTGCATACGCGCACGAGTTCGCCGGTCTGACGGTCCAAGACCTCAGAGTGATAGAGCATCTGTTTTCCATGATTTGACCGCTTCCGTAATAGACCTCGACAACACAAGGGTTCCCGGTAGGGGAATGCGAAGGTCACTCAGAAGGGGAATTGAAGGTGAAAGGGCCGCCGGGGGCGCAGACCATCAAAAGATGAGGTGGCCACGTAAGGTGCACTTGAAGGGGATTGTAGAGGGGCAGCCGAAGAGGCCACTTCTCATGGCAGCCTGATTTGCGGACGGCGTGCGCCGCGCGCGCCCTTCATCCCTACGGTCAACATCGGTGACCCCGAGGAAGACCCTGAAGTTTGACTGAAGGGGAAAGGGGCCGGACGGCCTCCCCGTAATACCGATAGGGGGTCACACCCCATGAGCCGCAGGCACACAGGTGCTGAACGAGAGGCACCCTTACTGCATAGGTGCAACCTAAACCGACGGGCCGCTTTCAGTACTGCTAGAGAGCAACCTCAATAGGGACGTCCGTCGCTTGGGTGTGGTCGCCAACCTGCGCCGCCTTTCAGGGGCCGCCTCAATCGGCTATTCAGGACCCTCACGGGTGAGGAGAGGTGGCATGCGGTGGCGGGTTATACGGCGGCAGTTGCGGCGGATGGGACTGTGGCGGCCCGGCAAGCATGGGCTTCGGATGAGGCTGGGTATCCTCTTGGTCTTCGGCCTCGCGTTTCTCGCAGCGCGTGCCTACGAGGGAGCGGTCGGCCCGTTGCCCGTGTTACACGCCAATGAGACCCACCCTAGCGGCGAGGCTGGTCGCACCTCGTCTGCCGGTCAGGTCCAAGGCGAAGCCTACACCATCGACGGAGACACGATCCGAGTGAACCGTACGACCAAGGTCCGTCTGTTGGGTGTCGCGGCTCCTGAGCGAGACGAACGCGGCGGGCCGGAGGCCACAGCCTTCATGAAGCGTCTTGTGAACGGGAAGACTGTCCGCTGCGACCTGAACGGCGAGAAGACTTACGACCGCCTCGTGGGGACTTGCTACGTCGACGGCAGGGACATTGGAGAGGCCGTCATACGCGCCGGTCTTGCCCGAGACTGCCCCCGCTACTCCGGTGGTCGATACGCGCATGTGGAGCCACCACAGGCCGCCTCACTGCCCTTTCCGGAGTACTGCGCCTGATTGAAGTTGCAGAGGCGGGTCACTCGGGCCGGGCGCCGCTCCGACGCACCCCCAACACCCCCAACACAAACATGCCAATGGCGGCGACACCTGACAGCCCACCACCAATAGCGCTGATCCAGAGCACAACTGAACTCGATCTGTCTTCGGACTTGCGCTTCACCTGCTCCACACTTGCTGGGATAGGAAAGCTTGACGGTTCTCGAGCCGGCTCTTCGAAGGACATAAGCAACATCACTATCCCCCACGCCCTTCTTTCACGATCTATTGCCGAAAGCTGTGGCGAGATATTCTTCACAAGTGTCAATGCCGCCTTAATTTGTTCAGGTTTGACAGCATCGGGTGCGTTGGCCGAAGCGGTCGCTCCGGTCGCTTCGTTCAGTGCATATTCGTAAGCATCGCGCACTTCTTTCGGGGCTTGGGTTATGAGGGCGTGAATAGCCGCAGCAGCATCGGGATTGCCGGTCGCAAGCATGGTGGATGCGACAGCTAGCGCATATCCAGTGGTCGCACGCTCATTTGGAGGTGCGCTTTTACTTGCAGCTACCAGCTTGCGAGCTTGCGCTTCTGGCTCTGCGGATTTGGCAACCTCATCGGCGGCCTTGAGTGCTGTATCGAGATCGAGGGAGAGCGTCTTTGCGTCGGATTTCCCAGTGTTGATTTCGCCTACAGCGAGACCGTAGGAGCTAGTCCGGTAAACAAGCGTAAAATTCAAGGCGGTGACAATTGCAGTTGCCGTTGCTGCCCAAAACCACCACCGCGTTTGATTGATACTTGATCCACGCATTGTCTCCCCCCAAAGCTTCAATGCAGGTGCCTTTTTCGGCTGCCTTGAGGGTATCCGCCTGGACAACTTGTGTCACTGTTTCAGGCGGAGTTGAGAACGCCCTGCACGGTACCCACCGACGCGCCGACGCGCGCCGCTATCTTCCTAACGCTCAACCCCTCCGCCCGAGCGGCCTGCACGGCCCCACGGAACTTATCATCAACCACCTTGGGCCGCCCGAGCGTCTTGCCTTCCGCCTTCGCGCGGGCCAGACCGGCCTTCACTCGCTCTTGGATCATCGACCGCTCGAACTCCGCGAAGACGCCCAGCATCTGGAACATGGCCTTACCGGCAGGAGAGGTCGTGTCGACGCCCTGTTGATGCAGGAAGAGGTCAACGCCCAGCCCGTGAAGTTCCCCGAGGAAGCCCACGAGGTCTTGCAGGCTGCGCCCGAGGCGGTCGACCGACCACGACATGACCACGTCGAACTTCCGGCGCGTCGCATCCTTGCAGAGGCGGTCGAATGCGGGGCGCTTGTCGCGGCCCTTTGACCCGGAGATACCCGCGTCCTCATACACCTCCACCACGTCCCAGCCCGCCTGCGCGGCCACGCGCTCAAGTTCTATCCGCTGGTTGGCTGTGGTCTGCCCATCGGTGGAGACACGGAGGTAGATAGCTGCCCGCTTGGTCATCTCGGATCGATCCTCATTCGCTGCGTTGAGAGCGAACGTCGCACGATAATGTTCAATAAACAACTGTTTTATGAACACCCGGGATCGCCAGCCCAAGCCCGCTGTTTCCCTTGCCTTCGGGCAGCGTGTTTCGGAGAGGTTTTCTGAACACCTCGTGAGAGCTTGCTACTGGACACCGACCGCAAGATGTTCTTGAAATGTTCCGATCATGGTCAGGTATCACGTCGGTCCCATCGAGCGCATCAAGGACGCTGTTAGCGCGCAGCGGTACCTATGGCTGCTCTGCCTCCACTGCGGGCACACGAAGCGGATAGACCCGCGCCACGTCGCTATGGTTTGGGGTGACCTCACCCTGCGCACGCTCAAGGAGCGGATGAGATGCCAGAGGTGCCATCGCAAGCGGGCTGCTATCGTGGTGGACGATGAGGAAATGGTGGGGCGAGACTAATGGGACACTGGGCGGGACCGGTACTGACCATCGTGGGGATCGCAGTGGGAATGTTCGGCCTTCGCCAGACCGGCCTAGCGGGCGTGGTCCTGCCTGCTGCTGCGGCGGCTATCCTCCTCCTCGCGGCCTACGTGACGATGCGACCTGACCTCCTCCAGTGAACTTATCCCCGGCCCTCTCAGCGCCCCGTACAGTCCCGTCAGGCGACCGGGAGGGCAACCACATGAAGGACAAGCGAGAGACGGCGCTGAGGGCGCGCCTGAGGGCGTTGGAGGCGGCACGGGAATGGGGCCATGAGGTGGACGTACGGGCGCACCTGCAGGCAATCAAGAGGCTGGTAGGCTGGCTACACTGAACGTGCTGGCGAAGGCGC
>NZ_NYVD01000128.1 GCF_002684405.1 Parvibaculum sp.
GAAACAATACCATGATGCTGATGTGGCGGATTATGATCGTATCGTCTTTGATAGTTTATCCACAAGGTATCCAGATTAACATCTAAATCTTCCTTCCCTGGCGCAAAGACGTGGATGCCCCGCATGAAGCGGGGCATGACGATCAACGGCAGGAACACCGACTAATTGATCATCCGTTCGCGGCCTTCCCAGTAAGGCTTGCGCAGCTCGCGGCGCAGGATCTTGCCGGACGGGTTGCGCGGCAGCGCCTCGATGAAGGCGACGTCCTTGGGGACCTTGTAGGAGGCGATGCGCGTCTTGGCGAAGGCGATGATATCTTCCGCACTGGCGCTCTCGCCGGGCTTCAGCACGACGATGGCCTGCACCGCCTCGCCCCATTTGTCATGCGGCACGCCGACCACGGCGGCATCCGCGATGGCGGGATGGCCGAAGAGCGCGTTCTCGACTTCGGCGGGATAGATGTTCTCGCCGCCCGAGACGATCATGTCCTTCACCCGGTCATGGATGTAGAGATAGCCGTCCTCGTCGAAGAAACCCGCATCGCCGGAATGGAACCAGCCGTCGACGACGGATTCCACCGTCGCTTCCGGACGGTTCCAGTAGCCCTTCATCACCGAACCGCCCTTGATGAGCACTTCGCCGACGCCGCCGGCTTCCACATCCTTGCCGTTCTCGTCGACGATGCGGATTTCGGTGCCCGGATTGGGAATGCCGCAGGAGCGCAGCTTGCCCTTGGCCGGATCATGCGCATCCGGCGGCAGATGCGTCGCGCCGCCGGTCGTTTCGGTGAGGCCGTAAAGCTGTACGAACTCCGCCTTGAAGCGGTCCTGCGCCTTGCGCAGCACATCTTCCGCAATGGGCGAGGCGCCATAGAGAAGCTGGCGCACGGTGGAGACGTTCACCTCGGCGATATTGGGCTGCTGCAACAGGAAGAGAATGACGGCCGGCACGATGAAAAGGACGGTGATGCCTTCCTTCTCGATCAGATGCAGGATCAACGCCGGATCCACATCCTTCAGCACGACATTCTTGCAGCCATGCAGATGGCCCAGAATGCCGATATTGACGCCCGCCACATGGAAGAGCGGCATGCAGACGAGCACGACATCGCTCTCTTTCCAATCCGCCCAGCCGGACTTCATGCCCTGGTCGAAAACGGCGAGATAGTTGCGGTTGGTGAGCTGCACGCCCTTGGGGTGGCCCGTCGTGCCGGAGGTGTAGAGCTGGATGACATCGTCATCGATGTCGGAGGGCAGCATCGGGTCTTCGTTCGGGAAGCTGTCGCGCCACTCGTCGAAGGAAATCCAGTCCGACCGCCCGCCGTCCAGCGCCACCACTTTCCGGATATTCGGGCATTCCGAAAGCACCTTCTCGACCACGTCGTAATATTCCGCGCCGACGAAAAGAATTTCCGTGCGGGAATCGTTCAGCACATAGGCGATTTCCGGCGCGGCGAGACGCCAGTTGACGCCGACCATCACGGCATTCGCCTTGAAGGCGCCGTAGAGCACCTCGAAATAGAGATCGGAACTCTTGCCGATATAGCCGATGCGGCTGTCGGGCCTGCAGCCTTCCGCGATCAGCCCCTGCGCCACGCGATTGGCATAGGCGTCGAGCTCGGCATAGGTGGTGCGGCGTTCGCCGAAGACCTGGGCCGTCTTGTCGCCTTCGGTCTTGGCCCGGTAGCGCGTGATATCCGCAACGCAGCGAACCTCGTTCGCATCGAACATGGTGTTCCTCCCCTGGCTCGCCGCCCGCGCCCCTTCTCCGGAGGCATTTGCCAGCGCGGCGATGTGATTTTGTGAATATTCTTTGCCGCGAGTGTAACCGCGCTATCGCAGGGAGCAAGCGCAACCGGCGCGCGGAAATGCTATAAGGGCCGGACACGAAACCGACGCAACGATACGCTGCGGAAGGGGCGAAAGACCCCACGCGCAACAAGAGAAATTCACAGGGAGAAGAAGATGGCCCGCATACCCTATTTCGATCCGGACCAGGCCGAAGGCCGCGCGAAGGAAGTCTACAAGAAGCTGCCGCCGCTCAATATTTTCCGCATGCTCGGCCATTCCGGCGAGATGCTGGACGGCTTCATCAAGCTCGGCAACCAGATCCTGATGTTCTCCGAGCTGGACCCGGTCTTGCGTGAAATCGCCATTGTGCGCACCGGCGTGCTCCGGGGCTCGACCTATGAGGTCTATCAGCATGAGGCGATCTCGCGCCGGATCGGCATGAGCGACGACCTCATCAAGGCGATCCATGAGGGGCCTGACGCCGCCGCCTTCGACGACATGCAGCGCATGGTGATGCGCTTCACCGACGATGTGGTGAAAAACACCCGCGCCTCCGATGCGACTTTCGACCCGCTGCTGGAAAAACTCGGCCCCAAGCAGATGCAGGAACTGACCATCACCATCGGCTATTACACGATGGTGTCGAACTTCCTCGAAACCTTCGATGTCGATATCGAGGACAAGCCCGTGGAAACGAGCGTCGGCAAGAAGGCCTGAGCGCATGGCGAAACTGCCCTATCCCGACCCCGCCGCGCTGCCGGAGGAAAACCGCAAGCTCCTCGAAACGCTCCCGCCGCTGAACATCTTCCGGATGCTCTCCGGCGCGGGCGCGAGCTTCCCGCCCTTCATGGCGCTCATCAACGCCTATCTCAATCACGGGGCGCTGGACGCGGAACTGCGGGAACTGGCGATCCTGCGCGTCGGGCATTTGCAGGCAAGCGCCTATGAGCTTCACCAGCATGAGCGCGTGTCGCGCACCATCGGCATGAGCGCGGAACGCATCGCCGCGGCGGGTGGCCCGCTCCCCTCGCCTCTCTACAGCGAGGCGGAGAATGCCGCGCTCGCCTTCATCGACGACCAGGTGAAACATGTGAAGGCGGACGGCGCACTCTTCGACGCCGCGCATAAACATGTCGGCGATGCGGGGATGCAGGAACTCATCCTCATCGTGGGCATCTACATGCTGGTCTGCCGCTATCTGGAGACGATGGAAATCGAGCTGGAGGAAAAGGACATCGAGGGCTCGGGTCTGGAGGAGATCGACACCACGATGGGGCGGTGAGGGGAAACGCCCGTAACAAACCAATAGCGTCATGCCCCGCCCTCTTTAAGTGCAAAGGTGGGCGGGGCATCCACGTCTTTGCCGCAATAGAAGGAAGACGTGGATGGCCCGGACAAGCCGGGCCATGACGAGGAGAAAAGTGAGGGAGGAAACATGGCGGAAGAAAAACAGGCCCCGGAAAAACAAGGCTACGTCCGGCCGCTGAGCGCGGAGTCGCAGGGCGAGGCGCCGGGGCGCGGGCGGCTCGACGGGCGGCGCATTCTCGTGGTGGGCGGCGGGCAGCGCGTGCTCGACGCGGCGACCGACCCGGTCGGAAACGGGCGCGCCATGTCGCTGCTCTTTGCACGGGAAGGAGCGACAGTCGCCGTCGCCGACATGAATGCGGACGCCGCCGCCGAAACAGTGCGCCGAATCGAAGCCGAAGGCGGCAAGGCTACGGCGATCACCGCCGACATCTCCAAACCCGGCGACATCAAACGCATGATCGATGACGCCATCGCGGCCATGGGCGGGCTCGACGGCATGGTGCTCAATGTCGGGATCGGCGTGGGCGGGCTGGGGCTCGACGGCATTTCGGCGGAGGACTGGACGAAGGCGCTCAACGTGAATTTGCGCGGGCCCATGCTCTGCTGCCAGGCGGCAATGCCGAAAATGGAGGAAGGCTCCTCCATCGTCTTCATCTCCTCGATTGCAGGCCTCGTCGCGGGCAGCCGGCTCCCCGCCTATGACGCCTCGAAAGCGGCCCTTGGCGGGCTGATGCGTCATGTGGGGCTTGAAGGATCGAAACGCGGCATCCGGTCCAACATCGTCGCGCCGGGGCTGGTGGATACGCCGCTCGGACGGCTGGCGACGCAGGGCCGCCCGTCGCGCGGGCGCACGCCGGTCCCCTTCGGACGGCAGGCGACGGGCTGGGAAATCGCCTATGCGGCGCTCTTCTTCATGTCGGATGAAAGCGTCTATGTGACGGGCCAGACGCTCGCCGTCGATAGCGGGCTGACGGGGATCAGCTAGGCTTAATCGTCGGAATCGAAATCCTCGATCAGCGTGACATGGCCGCGCAGGATGTCGGCCGCGCGGTCGCCGTCGCGCGCCAGCACCGCGTCGAGGATCTTGCGGTGGATGGCGCCCGATTCCGCAAAGTCGATGGCGCTGCCCGCGACATGCTTCCTGTAGAAGAGCAAACGATAGCGCCGCGCTTCCTCGTATAGGCGCTGCTGCATGCGGGAGAGGCGCGCCGAGCCCGCGCCGGCGATGATCGCGAAATGAAACCTGCGATGCGCGTCCTCGTAAGCGGCCAGCGCCTCCTCGGTCTCACGCTCGAGCAGGACGGCGAGCCGCCGCTCCAGCACATGGAAGGCGGCGACGAGCGAAGCTTCCCACTCCTCGTCCCCCTTTTCGATGGCGGCGCGCACGCCCGTCTCCTCCACCATCTGGCGCAGCATGACGATCTCGCTGAAATCCTCCCGGCTCATCGCTGCGACGCGGAAGCCGCGCTGCCCTTCCGTCTGGACGAGGCCTTCGCCCAGCAGGCGGGACAATGCCTCGCGAACCGGGCTCATGCCCGCGCCATAGCGCTTGGTGAGGTCCGTCATGGCCAGCCGGCTGCCCGGCGCTAGCACGCCGTTCAGAATGTCCGCGCGCAGCCGCGCCGCCACCCCGGCTGAAAGGGTGCGATCGTCGGCGGGTTCCAGAATTTCGAAATTATGAATCGACATCGAAATTAAATCTACCTAGCTTTGGCCTCCTGAACAAGAAGAAGCATCGACGAGGGGAGGATCGGCCATGCGTTTCGTGACCTATGCCGGGGAAGAAGGGGCCGAACGGCCCGGTCTGCTGCTGGAAGACGGAAAAACAGTCGCCGATCTCGGCCATCTCTACCCCTCCCTGCTGGCGCTGATCGATGCGGGCGTGGACGGGCTCGCCGCCGCGCGCAAGGAAGCGCAAGCGCCCGCGAAGACGCTGGCGCTGGCCGATATCCGCCTCATGGCGCCGCTGCCCGAACCGCGCCAGCTCCGCGACTGCATGGTCTATGAAAAGCACCTGAAGCAGGCGAGCGAACAGGGCCAGAAGCTGATGGGCGTGGAAAACCCGACGGCGAATATCCCACCCGTCTGGTACAGCCAGCCGATCTACTACAAGGGCAACCGCTTCTCGGTGATCGGCACGGAAACCGATATCGAATGGCCGGCCTATGCCGCGCTTCTGGACTTCGAGCTGGAACTCGCGCTGGTGATCGGCCGCAAGGGCAAGGACATCGCGCCGGAAAAAGCCGGAGACCACATCTTCGGCTACATGATCTTCAACGATGTGAGCGCGCGCGACGCGCAGATGGCCGAAATGCAGGGCCAGCTCGGCCCGGCCAAGGGCAAGGATTTCGACACGGGCAATGTGTTCGGCCCCTGGCTCGTCACCGCCGACGAGGTGGGCGATATCCGCAACCTCCATGTCCGCGCGGCGGTGAACGGCGACACCGTGGCCGACACGACCGCGGGCGACATGCAGCATGAGGTCGGCAAAATTCTTGCGCATATGTCGGCAAGCGAAACGCTCTATCCCGGCGAAGTAATCGGCCTCGGCACTATCGGCGATTGCTGCCTGCTGGAGCATGGCCGCTTTCTCCAGCCCGGCGACACGATCGAATTCGAGGTGGAGAAACTCGGCACGCTGCATAACCGCATCGTCAAAGTCTGAGGGAGGAAACGATGACGAAGAAGCTCATCAAGAACGGCCGCGTCTTGACCATGGCGGAGGGCGCGAAGGAAATCGCCGCCGACATTCTGGTTGAGAACGGCCGTATCGCCGACATCGCGCCCAACCTTGCAGCCGACGGCGCGGAAGTGATCGACGCGGCGGGCTCCATCGTCATGCCGGGCTTCGTCGACACCCATCGCCATGTCTGGCAGACGCAGCTTCGCACCGTGGCGACGGACTGGAGCCTCTTCGATTATTTCGTGGAGATGCGGCTTTCCTATTCGACCTTCTACACGGCGGAAGACGCCTATCTCGGCAATTATGTCGGCGCGCTGGAAGCGGTCGATGCGGGCGTGACGACGATGGTCGATCACTGCCACATATTGAACACGCCCGAACATGCCGAGGAAGCCGTGCGCGGCCTGCAGGAGAGCGGCCTGCGCTCGATCTTCTGCTACGGCACCTTCCCGAACGAACCGCGCGCGCCGATGAATGTGCCGGACGATCCCGGCTGGCGGCACAGGACGGCGCGGGAACTGCACGCCAAACATTTCTCCGGCAGCAAGGGACTGACGCATTTCGGCTTTGCGCCGTCGGAAGCCGAAGCCATGCCCTTCGAAGACCTCGTGGCGGAGATCAAGCTCGCCCGCGAACTCGGCGCGGCGGCGATTTCCTGTCATGCGGCCATGGGCGCCTATGCGCTGGGGGCGGACATTGTCGAGAAGCTCCACAAGGAAGGGCTGCTCGGCCCCGATCTTCTCTTCGTGCATGGCGCGGCCTTTACCGACCGCGAACTCGACCTTATCGCGGAAGCGGGTGCGGGGATTTCCTCCACGCCCGAAACCGAGCTCCAGATGGGGATGGGTTTCCCCGTCGCGCATCGCGCCACGGCGCATGGTGTGAAGACAGGGCTCGGCGTCGATATCGTCTCGAACTATGCAGGCGACATGTTCATGCCGATGCGGCTGGGGCTGCAATCGACGCGCGCCACGCGCAATGCGGAATATGAAGCGCGCGGCCGCGCCCCCGCCATCATCACGCCCGACGCGGAAAGCGTGTTGCGCATGGCGACGCTGGGCGGCGCGGAAGCGATCCATATGGAAAAGGAGATCGGCTCGCTCGAAAAGGGCAAGAGCGCCGACATCATCATCGTTTCGACCGAGGCGATGCATATGACGCCCGCCTTCGACGCCGTCGGCGCGATGGTGCTCAACGCACGGCCCACCGACATTTCCACCGTACTGGTGGCGGGCAATGTCGTGAAGCGCGACGGCAGGCTCGTCCATGCGGACTGGCCCGCGCTGCGCGGCAAATTCGCCGCCTCCGCCGAGCGCATCATGGCGGGGTTCAAGACGCTGGACATTCCGACCATCGCAGACGCCGCGCGGCCGATCATGCCGCATCTCGAATGAAAGCTTGAAGCGGGCCGCACGGAATCCGACACTCGAACAAACACTAATCGTCCAGGGAGGACGCGATGGGACTGGGTCTGGCGAAATATCAATACACCAAGGGGCTTCACGATATCGGGAACGGCGCCTATGCCTGGCTGCAGCCGGATGGCGGCTGGGGCTGGTCCAATGCGGGGCTCATCACCGATAGCGGCGAGTCGCTGCTGGTCGATACGCTGTTCGACGTGCCGCTGACGAAAGAGATGCTCGACGCCATGAAGAAGGCCGAGCCCAAGGCGGCGGAGACCATCGGCATCGTCGTCAACACGCATCACAATGGCGACCATTGCAACGGCAATGAATGCTGCGCCAATGCCGAAATCATCGCGCACAAGCTCGCCGCCGAAGCGATGACGCGCGAGCCGCCGCAAATGCTGGCGGGCTTTCTCGACATGGCGCCGCAGATGGGCGACCTCGGCAAGTTCATCACGAAATGCTTCGGCCCCTTCGACTTCAAGGGCGTGACGCAGACCCTGCCGACCACCACCTTCGAGAAGGAACTGACGCGCAAGGTCGGCGACAAGGAAGTGCGCATCATGCATGTCGGCCCCGCGCATACGCCGGGCGATGCGCTGGTGCATGTGCCCGCCGACCGCACGGTCTATACGGGCGACATTCTTTTCATCGAAGGCCATCCCATCATGTGGGAAGGCCCGGTGGGGAACTGGATCGAGGCCTGCAACCGCATCATGGCGATGGATGTGGAAACGGTGGTGCCGGGCCACGGCCCCATCACCGACAAGAAAGGCGTGAAGGCGGTGCAGGATTATCTCGTCTATGTGCGCGACGAAGCGCGCAAACGCTACGACGCCGGGATGGACGCCTTCGAGGCCGCGCTCGACATCGACATGAGCGATTACGATAGCTGGGGCGACGGCGAGCGCATCGCGGTGAATGTCGCCACGCTCTATAACGAGTTCAACGGCGTCCACGAGGAACTCGACGCCGCGAAACTTTTCGGCCAGATGGCGGAAATCGCAAAACGCAGGGGCCGCCTTTAGAAAATTGCCCCCTCACAACTCCGTGATCGCAACGGCCATGGACGCTTCGCCGAGGGGCCGGTATCGGTTGACGAAACGGAACCAAAGAGGAGACGGCCATGGCCAAGGCAGATGCGAACAAGGCGGACGCGACCTCCATTATCCTGCATCAATATGACGTGTCGCCCTTTTCCGAAAAGGTGCGCGTGGCGCTCGGCATCAAGGGGCTCGACTGGTTCGCCTGCGACGAGCCCGTCATCATGCCGAAACCGGAACTGACCTCGCTCACCGGCGGCTATCGCAAGATCCCGGTGATGCAGATCGGCGCGGACATCTATTGCGATACGCAGATCATCCTGCGCGAACTGGAAAAGCGCTATCCCGCACCGACGCTCTTTCCCGGCGAGGACAAGGGGCTCGGCTGGGGGCTTTCCATGTGGACCGACCGCATCCTCTTCCAGACCGCGGTGGCGGTGATCTTCGGCGGCGCGGGCGACGCGGTGGACGAGGCCTTCAAGAAGGACCGCGAGGCGCTGACGGGCCGTCCCTTCGACACCGATGCGATGAAAGCCGCCGTGCCGCTGATGACGGAACAACTCCGCGCCCAGCTCGGCTGGATCGAGGAGCAGCTTGCCGACGGCCGCGACTTCCTGATGGGCGACAAGCCCGGCCTTGCCGATGCGAGCGGCTTCTACAATCTCGCCTTCATGCGCTGGATCCATCCGCAGGGCGCGGCGATGGTGGAGCACATGCCCAAGCTCGCCGCCTGGGAGGAGCGCGTGAAGGCCATCGGCCACGGCAACAGGCAGGAAATCTCGCGCGACGATGCGCTGGCCATCGCCAAGGCGTCGACAAGTGTGGAAAAGGAAGCCGCCGACCCGAACGAGCCCAATGGCTGGAAGCCGGGCGACCTCGTCAGCGTGACGCCGGACGATTACGGCCGCGACCCGGTGGTGGGCGTCGTCGTCTCATCCTCCGCGCAGCACATCGCCATCCATCGCGAGGACATGCCGGTGGGCGATGTCGTGGTGCATTTCCCCCGCGCGGGCTTTTTCGTGATGCCGGCGTAAGAGCCACACCCGAAAACGTCATGCCCCGCTTCATGCGGGGCATCCACGTCTTGGCGATAAAGAAGAAAGACGTGGATGGCCCGGACAAGCCGGGCCATGAC
>NZ_NYVD01000129.1 GCF_002684405.1 Parvibaculum sp.
GCCGCCTGGGACGAGGGCGGCACGAAGAAAGAGCGAGCGCTCATCCTGCGCCGCGATCCGGAAGCGAGCCTCATCGAGACGGAGCGCGACCTCGAATACAATGCCTACAAGGCGTTCCACCCGACCGGCCTGCCGGTGCCCGAGCCGCTTTTCCTGGAAACGGAAACCAAATGGCTCGACCGCCCGTTCTTCGTGATGGAACAGATCATGGATAGTCAGGCGGCCTCGCCGTTCTCTCCCGATCCATTCGGCGAACTGAAGGACAAACTGGGCGATCAGTTCTGGCGTTATCTGGGGCAGATTTCCGGTGCCGATCCCGATGCCATCGGCTTTTCGGCGTCTATGGAACCGGTGAAGCCGGAAGAATGCTGGAAGCGCGAACTCGACAAATGGGAACAAGTGATCGACGAGGACGAGCTGACGCCGCAGCCCATCGCGCGAGCGGCCATTCGTTGGCTCCGGCAAAACCCGCCGCCGCCGCCAAAGAAGCTTGCCGTCGTGCATGGCGACTACCGCACCGGCAATTTCATGTTCAATGGTGCTGGAGAAATCACGGCGATCCTCGACTGGGAAATGTGCCATCTGGGCGATCCGCTGGAGGATCTCGCCTGGGCGGCCGATCCGCTTTGGGCCTTCGGCAATCGCGAGCGGCCCGCGGGGCTCATCGACCGTGAGGAAGCCTTACGCATCTGGCAGGAAGCCAGCGGCGTGACGCTCGACCGTGAGGCCTTCAAATGGTGGGAGGTGTTCGCCGCGGTGAAGGGCCTCGCCATCTGGATTTCTGCAGGCAAGGAATATCAGAGCGGGTCCAACCGCGATCCGGTCCTCGCCTTTTCGAGCTGGTACTGCACGGATGTACATAACAGGCTGCTGGTGGCCCGTATGACCGAACTGAGGGAGGAGGCACGCAAATGAAACCTGTCGTCGATAACGTCCTGCAGGGCTGTTTTGCGACCCTCCTGATGGAGGTTGCACCTCATCTGGGTGCGGAATATTCGGTGGGCGATGTCAGCGTGATGGGGCTGATGCTCTTCATGTCGGCCGAGGAATATGACCGCGCGGCGGAAGTCCGTACCGAGGACAATTCCGAGATGCGCTCCATTTTTGCCGAGGCCGCATCCCAGATCGAGGATGCCGGACTTCGCCACCGCCTCAGCGATGCGTCCGATATACGCGACACGTCGCTGCGTATCAGTGCGCTCGATAGCGTGAACGATGCACTCAAAACCATGCTGATCGACCTTCAGACCTATCTGGAAGGGCAGAGTGGGGACTGGGCGACCCATATGGAACGCCGGATCTGGAAGCATTTGTCGGACTCGGCGGAGAGGCGGAAGCTTCCCTATCCGACAATGTGATCTCAACAAGGCCCTTCGCGGCGGCAGCCGGGTGCGATATGAGTGATCGCATCGCTGTCGCCGCAGGCCAATCATGCCGCTTTCTATCCGCCTTTCGATCTTTTACGGCTCGCTCTGCCTGTTCTCCGGCGTGCAGCTTCCGTTTTTCCCCGTCTGGCTGAAATCGGTGGGGCTGGGGTCGTCGGAAATCTCCATCATCATCGCGGGAAATATGCTGCTGCGTATCGCAGCCGGGCCGGTGTTCGCCTATACCGCCGACCGGTTGGACGACCGCCGCCGTGTCGTGGTGGCGCTCGCATGGAGTTCGGTGGCGGCGGGCTCGCTGCTTTTGCTGGTCAACGGGTTCTGGGCGATCCTGGCCGTCAGCATCGTGCTTATGTCCTGCTGGCCGTCCATCACGCCGCTGATCGAAACCATCGCCATGAAGGCGACGCGGGAAGGGCGTATCGACTACGGACGCGTGCGCATCTGGTGTTCGATTACCTTCATCGTGGCGAGTACCGGTACGGGCTGGCTGGTCGGCTGGTTCTCGGCATCCATCATCGTCTTCTGCATGCTGGCCGGTCTTCTCACGACGCTGGCAGGAACCTTCCTTCTGGCGCGCGAGGTACCGCAGCCGAAAAAGCGCAAACGAAAGGGCGGGCAGCTTATCGCCACGCTCCAGATCGCGCGGCACCCTGTCTTCATGCTCGGTCTGGCGACGGGCGGGCTCATCCAGTCAAGCCATGCGGTCTACTACGCATTCGGGTCTATCAACTGGCAGCGGTTGGGCTATAGCGACGGGCTGATCGGTATTCTCTGGGGGATCGGCGTCGTCGCCGAGATCCTGCTTTTCACGCAATCGGGACGTGTTTTGCGTGTGGTTGGGGCGCCGCGTCTTTTGATGCTGGCGGCAGGCGCGGCGGTCATCCGCTGGACATTGCTCGCCTTCAATCCACCGTTCTGGCTTGTAATTTTCTGCCAGGCGCTGCACGGGTTGAGCTTCGGCGCGGCGCATCTGGGTGCGCTTCATTTCGTCGCCCAATCCTCACCGCCGTCGCTTGCCTCGACAGCGCAAAGTCTTTACGCCTCCATTTCCGCCGGGATTATGATGGGTGCGATGACGCTGGCCGCGGGGCCGCTTTACGACCGTTTCCTGTCGGAGGCCTATCTGCTGCCGGCTGCGACGGCGTTGGCTGCTTTCGCCGGGGCAATCCTGCTTCAAACCCGTTGGCAGGGTGGCCCGGTCGTTTCGGACGAGGAGGAAGAAGATGCCGGTTGAAATCATTCCCACAGGCGCGGCGCTGGGCGCGGAAGTACGCGGGCTCGATCTGTCCCGCCCGTTGAGCGATGATGATTTCGAGGCAGTTCTTCAGGCCTGGTACGATCACATCGTGTTGCTGTTCCGTAGACAGAAAATTTCGGACGACGACCTGATCGGGTTTTCACGCCGCTTCGGCGATCTCGACATCGCGCCTGCCAGCGCGACGGACATGGCAGGTTCGCAAACCAAATCACGACCGGAGATCTGGATCATTTCCAATGTCGTCGAGGACGGAAAACCTATCGGTGCGTTGGGCGACAAGGAGGCGGAGTGGCATACAGACATGTCCTATGTCGATGAGCCGCCCATGGCGAGCTGCCTCTATTCGCTCGAAATTCCCGACAGCGGCGGCGATACGAGCTTTGCCAATATGTACAAGGCGCTTGAAGAGCTGCCGGATGATTTGCGCGCGGCCATAGAGGGGCGGGTCTGCAATCATGACTCGAGCACGACCAGCGTGGGCGAGCTTCGGGCGGGCGCGAATGAGGTGATCGACGTCACGAAAGCGCCGGGAGCGAAACACCCCGTCATCCGGACTCATCCGGCAACGGGCGGCAAGTCGCTTTATCTGGGGCGGCGTCTCAACGGCTATATCGAAGACTTGCCGGTTGCCGAAAGCGAGGCGCTGCTCGATCGGCTCTGGGCCCATTGCGCCAAGCCCGAATTTGCGTGGACGCATCAATGGGCGGTCGGCGATCTTCTGATCTGGGACAATCGCTGTGCGATTCATCGGCGCGATGCTTTTGACGGCTCACAGCGGCGCGTGATGCACCGGGCGCAGATCAAAGGCAAACAGCCTTTCTGAAAACTCCGGTTTCTGACGTCGCGGCAAACTGGCCTTCCCGCAGCGTGTGCAGCACGGGATTGACAGGGCGTGTCTGACGGGCAGCCTAGCGCGCATCGACATCAGAATTCAGGGAGGAAATATCCATGCGCGCGATGGAAATTCAGGGCGATTTCGGCATCGATAATCTGAAACTTGCCGAGCGCGAAACCCCGAAAGCGGGACCGGGCGAGATCGTCATCCGGATGAAGGCCGCCTCACTCAACTATCGCGACCTTGCGACCGTCGCGGCTCTCCATGGCGTTCGGGGACAGCTCCCGCTCGTCCCCTTGTCCGACGGGTGCGGTGAAGTCGTGGAAGCGGGTGAGGGCGTCACGCGCGTGGAGGTGGGCGATCGGGTCGCGCCGAGCTTCTTTCAGGGATGGATTTCCGGCGCACCGACCCTGGAGGCTCTGGGGACATCCTTGGGCGGACCCATCGACGGTTGCGCCCAGGATTATATGCGCTTGTCGGCGGAGGGTGTGTCGAAGGCGCCCGACAATCTGTCCGATGAGGAAGTGGCCTGTCTGCCTTGCGCGGGGCTGACGGCGTGGCGCGCCTTGATGGTCGAAGGCCGGGTGAAGCCGGGCGACACGGTATTGGTGCAGGGTACGGGGGGCGTGTCGATCTTTGCGCTGCAATTCGCCAAGGCGGCGGGCGCGCGGGTCATCGTTACCTCTTCATCGGACGCAAAGCTGGAACGCACGCGCGAGCTTGGCGCCGACATGTTCATCAACTACGCCAAGACCCCGGACTGGGCGACGGAGACGCGCAAGCTCACCGGCGGACGCGGTGTCGATCACATCGTGGAAGTCGGCGGTGCGGAGACCTTTCAGCATTCCATCATGGCGGCGCGCCTTGGCGGGCACATCGCGGTAATCGGTCTTCTGTCGGGTATGATGAAGGACCTTAATGTCGCGGCGATCTTCTCGCAGAATCTGAAGATCAGCGGCATCACGGTGGGTAGCCGGACGATGTTCGAGGATATGTCGCGGGCCATTGTCGCCAATGACATCCATCCCGTGATCGACCAGCGCTTCGGGCTGGAGGATGCACAAGAGGCGTTCCGCACCATGGAGAGCGCATCGCATTTCGGCAAGATCGTGCTCAACCACGCTTGAGCCGCTGATTAAGAGGCAGCGGGGTTAGCCCCAGAGTTCCGACTCGGGCGGGTGGACTTCGCTGCCGTCATAACGAAGCGCCGGACTGCGATCGCGTGCGAGAAGCAGCGGGCCGTCGAGATCGACGAACTCGGCGCGTTGGGCCAGCAGCATCGCCGGCGCCATGGCAAGCGATGTCGCGACCATGCAGCCGACCATGACGCGCAGTCCGCGTCTTTCCGCGCAACGCAGCACGGCGAGCGCTTCGGTCAGGCCGCCGGTTTTGTCCAGCTTCACATTCACATAGTCGTAAAGGCCCACCAGACGGCGCATGCCTTCGATGCCGTGCGCGGATTCGTCGGCGCAAAGGGGAATGGGGGATTCGATCCCGCGAAGCGCCTCGTCGTCCTTGGCCGGAAGCGGCTGCTCGATCAGGCTGACGCCGAGCTTTGCCAGTTCGCTCGCAAGCGGGCGTACCTCGTCGGGTGTCCAGGCTTCATTGGCGTCGACGATAAGAGCCGGGCTGGGCGCTCCCTCGCGCACGGCGCGCAGGCGGTCGATATCGTTGCCGCCGCCCATCTTGATTTTCAGCAGTGGACGGTCCGATGCGCGTCTGGCCGCCTCGCGCATGGCGTCAGGTTCGTCGAGGCTGATCGTGTAGGCGGTGCGCCGGGGCAGGGGCTGCGGCAGCCCGGCAAGCTTCCAGGCGCGCTGGCCGGTTTTCTTGGCCTGCAAATCCCACAGCGCGCAGTCGATGGCGTTGCGCGCGGCGCCGCGCGGCATGTTGCGCTGGAGGTCTTCCCGGCTTAGTCCGTCCCGCAGAGCTGGCTCCTGCGCGCGGATCGCAGCGACTACTTCCTTCTCGCTTTCGCCGTAGCGCAAATAGGGGACGCATTCTCCGTGGCCGGCGAAACCACCTTCCTCAATCGTTACGGCAATGGTCCGAGCTTCTGTCTTGGCGCCTCGCGAGATGACGAAGGCCTCTCGTAGCGGCCAGGACTCGGCTTCGATATAGACGGTTCGCATCGGATAATTGTGTGTGATCTGACGTAAAAGGGGAATCGGGCTGAGATAATCGCGTTAAAGTTGCATAACACCAAGACCTGAATTGGCACATTGGATATATGCGGAATGTGGCTGAAAACAGTCCCCGCCCGATGCGGTCAGGATATTCGTGTCAGATGCGGCCCGCGAACCAGGCGCCGTTCCAGTTATCGCCCGGCGGGTTTTCCTGGTAGTAGGCAATGCGGCTTTCGTAGAAATCGTAAAGCGTGGGAATGGCGCCGTTGAGCTTTCGGCATTCTGCGATAGCCGCCTTCGCTTCGTTCCAGCGCTGGTTGCGATAGGCGGCGAAGATCAGGGCATGGGCTTCCTGCAGCGCGCGGAATTTCGGGTTGGCGCGCATGATCGGATCGCCCAGCAGCGCAAACACGCGGCGGCCTTCCGGGTGGCGCGGGGTCGAGACGAGGTCGATTTCCAGCAGTGCATAGCGGTCGCCCACCGCCTTTTGCGAGCCTTCGCCGACAATGATGGCGGGGCCGAAATGGCGGGCGTTCTTCTGCAGATAGGCGGCAAAGCCGACCGGTTCGCCCATCACGCCATAGTCGAAGCGCTGGATGGCGCCCAGATTGCCGGTAATGGCCGGGCCGGTATCGATGCCGATGGACAGGCTGAGCGGGACATGGCTCAGATGCTGCCGGCGCGCATCTTCTTCGAGGAATTCATTGAGCGCTTCCAGGTTTTCGACCATGCGCAGCGCCGCGTCGCAGCCTTTGGAAGCGTGGTTCGGCGCATCGAGCGGCGCATTCCAGATCGCATAAAGCGTGTCGCCCACATTGCGGTCCACCATGCCGTTGCGTTCCAGCACGATCTTGGTCATCGGTGAGAAGAAGCGGTTCAGAATGTCGGCATAGGCTTCCGGATCTTCCAGATAGCGATCCGAAATCACGTTGAAACCGCGCAGGCCCACCACGACCGATGTCACGTCGCGAAGCTGGCCTTCGGACTGGATGAGCTTGGGGTGTGCCTTGACCTTTGCCAGTCCCGCTTCCGACAGGCGGTTGCCGAACTGGGTTTCGAGGAAACGGATCTGGTCTTCGGTATGGAGCCGCGTCATCAGGCCGCCCGTCAGCCAGACAGTCAGCAGGGTGACGCTTGCCAGGGCCGGGTCGATAAGCCAGCGGTGCATGTCGAAGGCATACCAGGAACCATAGGCGGCGCCTCCGATCAGGATCAGGGTGAAGGCCAGGCTCCAGCGGAAGCGGAGTTGCGTCACCGCGACAATCACTAGCACGCCGGCCAGGAAGATGAAGGCCTGTTCGGCCGTGGCGGCCCAGCCAGGCCGGGTCAGGAAGGCCCCGTCGGCGATCTGATCGATCGCATTCGCCATGATCTCGCCGCTCGCCATGGGAATGCCGATGGGCGTGCCATAGAGCATGCGCTTGCCGTTGACGGAGACGCCGACTACGGCGATCCGGTTGTCAAACGAGGGGATGTCGGATGCGCCGGTGAGTACCTTCCAGGCCGGAACGGAAAGCTGTGAGCCCGCTTTTGCGAAATAGAGGCGGAGGCTGCCATCCTTGAGTGTGGCGACATCGAGGTCGGTGCCGGCGATTTCCACATGGGAGACGCCGGGTTCGAGATCGAAGGAGAGGCCGTTTGCCGGTTCGGAGACGATGCTGCGATAGCCCGTCCCCCCGTGCGAGACGCGGAGGGCTTCCAGCGCGTTGGACGGGTAGAGTGTGCCTTCGATTTCGGTGAGCGCCGGAATGGAATGGACTGTCCTTCCGGTCTCCTGCGCCGGGATCGTGGCGCCCATGCCATCGGCGATCGCCTCGATTTGCGGCAGGCTCGGCCGCCATTCGTCGAACCGGGGCACGAAGTGGCGTGGGTCGCCGCCCGTCATGTCGAGCGGCGCGGCAAGGCGAGGCTTGCGCGGCGGATGAAGGGAAGGCAGGCCGGGTGTGAAACTGGCGACGAGTTTGGCGTTCTTCGCGGCATTTTTGAGCTGGGTGACGCCTTGGGGTAGCCGTCCGGCGAGCCCTTCGGGAAGGTATCCCCAGAGGCTGCGCAATTCGCTTGCCGATGTCGGATCGGGCTCGGAAATCGGCATGTCGAGCAGGATGGTGCGCGCGCCCTGTTTTTTCAGGGCGACGAGCAGGTTGGCCAGGCGCTTTTGCGGCCAGGGCCATGCGCCGAAGCGGCTGGAGGTTTCGGCGTCGATATCCACATAGACGGCGTGTGGGCCGCCGGCCGAAGGCGTGCGGGGCAGAATTTGCTGATAGCCGTCGAAAACCAGATTCCGCAAATAGGTGCCGGCACCTCCCGCGTCGTAAATCGACACGAGAAGAGCGAGCACCAGGACCAGCCCCGGCAGCAGCGCAGACAGTCGTCGGAACGTGGGTGTCGGATTCATACTCTCTTGCCAGCCCCGGAAGCGGACCCCGGTCCGCTTCAAATGCCCTAAATTGACCGATATTGCGAGCTTTCTGTCCCGATCCGGGACATGGGCTCGCCACTCTGCAATCAATTTGCATCTTCCGTTCCATTCGACGGGAAAAGAAAAGGGCCCCGAAGCGGGACCCTTTCATATCGGCAAATGGTTGCCGCTATATGGCGGAGAGGCTCATTCCTCGGGAAGGCCGCCTGTGTCCTGGATCAGATAGGTGATCAGGTCGTCGCGGTCCTTTTCCTTCTTCAGGCCGGGGAAGGACATGAAGGTTCCGGGGACATCCTTCCGCGGGTTTTTCAGATAGACGAACATCACATCCGGGGTCCATTCCTTGTGTTCCCCAGCGAATTTCTTCATTCCATCGGAATATTTGTAGCCTTCATGAGTGGCAATCCCGCGCTTGAAGATGCCGTACAGGTTCGGTCCGACGCGATTGGGACCGCCTTCATTGGCTGTATGACATGCCTTGCAAAGCTTGAAGACTTTTTCGCCGTGTTTGGCGTCGCCCTTGGTGAAGCCGCCATCCGCTGCGAAGGCGGGGGCTGCGAAGCTCGCCGCCAGAACAAGTGCCGCCGTGCCTTTTAGCCATTTCTCAAAACGCATGATCTTTCCCTTCCTCAAGCATGCCAGGCAGAGACCCGGATAATTCCTTTTCGTCCGCCGACAGGCGGTCCGTCTGGAACCTAAACCTGAACCCTGTCGATTGCATGCGTCAAACTGGCGCGCCCGGCCCTTGCGCGTCGCCGTGCTGGCCGTCAAAGTGGCGCCATCGCTAAATATTACATCCGAGTCACCATTGGGTATTTTCCGCAACCACCAGAAAAATCCGCCCGATTCCGAGGGAGCGGCCGGTATTTCCCTTGAAGAGGAGGGGGATACGCTGGTCTTGCGGGCGTCCGGCGAGTGGGTGGTGGCTGCGATTTCCGGCGTCGACCGGCAATTGCGTGGCTTCGATGCCAAGAGCGGACAGGTGACGCGGGCGGTTTTCGATCTTGGCGAGGTGACCCGCTTCGATACCTCCGCCGCGGTGATTCTTTCGCGCTGCGCCTATGCGTTGGAAGAGGCCGGGGCTCGGGTCGAATTCCAGAACCTGAATGAAGCCCAGTCGCTTCTACTCGACAAGCTGGGGCAGGATGGACCGCCCGCGCCGGTTGAAGAGCACGAGGTCGGTCTCTACGCCCATGTGGCCGGTAATATGGGCGATGCCGTTATCGCCGTCAGCCGGGAGGCGGTGGGGATTATCGAGTTTCTCGGCGAGGTTGTCGCCGCCGTCGGACGGGTGTTCAGGCGGCCTGCGCGTCTGCGCTGGGTGCCGTTCGTTCATCACATGGAGAGGGCGGGGTTCGACGCGCTGCCGCTCGTCTGTCTGCTGACTTTCCTGATCGGCGCCGTGCTTGCGCAGCAAGGGGCCACGCAGCTTTCGAAATTCGGCGCGGATTACTTCACCGTCAATATGGTGACAATCGTCTTTCTTCGGGAAGTCGGCCTGCTGCTGACGGCCATCATCGTGGCGGGCCGATCGGGCAGTGCGTTCACCGCGGAAATCGGATCGATGAAGATGCGCGAGGAAATAGACGCCATGCGCACGCTCGGTCTCGACCCGATGGACATGCTTATCCTGCCGCGCGTGCTGGCTTTGATCGTCACGCTGCCCATGCTCGCCTTCGTGGCCGATTTGATGGGGCTTCTCGGCGGCGGGGTCGTGTCTTTTTTCATGCTCGGCATGTCGCCCGGCCTTTATATCGACAGGGTTCGGGATGCGGCGGATTTCTGGACATTCGCCGTCGGTATTATCAAAGCGCCCTTCATGGCGGCGATGATTGCAATGGTCGGGTGCAGGGCGGGGTTGCTCGTTACCGGAAGTGCGGAATCCGTTGGCCAGCAGACCACGCATTCGGTGGTTCGGGCGATTTTCCTCGTCATCATCGTCGATGCGATATTCGCCATGTTCTTCACAGCGGTGGGGGTATAGGGCATGAGCGCCGACTCCTCGGACAACATCATCGAAGTGGAAGGTCTCGGTACGAGGTTCGGCGATAACGTCATCCATGAAAATCTCGACCTTCAGGTGAGGCGCGGCGAGGTCATCGGTATTGTCGGCGGCTCGGGAACGGGGAAATCCGTCCTGCTGCGAACAATCCTCGGGCTCAAGAAACCGGATCAGGGACGGATTCGCGTCTTTGGCGAAAATCTGCAGGAACTCCCGGAGGCGGAGCGGCGGACCTATGAGCGGCGCTGGGGCGTGCTCTTTCAGGATGGTGCGCTGTTTTCCGCGCTCACCGTTGCGCAAAATGTGCAGGTGCCCTATCGCGAGCATCTTCACATGGAACCCGATCTGATGGACGAACTGGCCGCCGCCAAGATCCAGATGTCGGGACTGCCCGCCAATGCGTTTTCTCTCTACCCCTCGGAGCTGTCGGGCGGGATGCGCAAGAGGGCGGGGCTTGCCCGGGCGCTGGCGCTGGATCCGGAAATCCTCTTTCTGGACGAGCCGACGGCAGGCCTCGATCCCATCGGCGCGGCGGCTTTTGACGAATTGATCGGCGATCTGAAACAAACGCTTGGCCTGACCGTTTTCATGGTCACGCACGATCTCGACTCGCTTTACGCGATCTGTGACAGAATTGCGGTTCTGGCGGAGCGGCAAGTTATTCTCGTGGGGACGGTGGACGATATGCTGACAAGCGACCATCCGTGGATTCACGAGTATTTTCACGGACCTCGCGCACGGGCGGCCATCAAGAAGGGCTGAACTCAGCCGAAGGAGCGGACTCCATGGAGATCAAAAGCAATAATGTGCTGATCGGCACTTTCACGCTCATTACCGTCTTCGGCGTTTTCCTGTTCGTCATGTGGCTGAGCCATGTGCAGGTGAACCAGCAATATGACGAGTATGAGATCGTTTTCGACGGATCGGTTTCCGGACTGAGCGTGGGCGGTGCGGTGCAGTATAACGGCCTGCCTGTAGGGACGGTGCGGGACCTTCATTTGATGAAGAACAATCCCAATAAGGTTGTCGCGCTTATCCGCGTCGATGGGCGCACGCCCGTCAAAGAGGATTCCGTCGCTCAGCTGGAGCTTGCCGGCATTACAGGCGTCGCCTTCATTCAGCTTTCGGGTGGCAGTCCCAAATCGCCGCGGCTGGAGGCGAAGGGCGACCAGTATTATCCGATCATCAAAGCCGAACAGAGCACCCTGCAGGAAATAGCGACCGCCGCCCCGAAGACGCTGCAAAAGATCGACAAGCTGGTATCGTCGGTCGGCCATATCGTCGACGAAAACCGCGAGTCGATAAGAGATACGCTGCAGAACCTGGAGAAGATGAGCAAGGTGATGTCCGATGGCAGTTCCGATATGGAGAAGGCCATAAAGGAATTGTCGGAGGCGTCGGTTCATCTGAACAATATCAGCCGCAATGCCGATAAGCTGATAGCCGGCGACGGGAAAGAGCTTGTTGTCGAAGCGCGCAAAGCGGTGGAATCCTACCGCAAGGTCGGGGACCAGCTCGACCGGATGATAAAAACGAGCGGTCCGGCGGTCAGCGACGGTTTGCAACAATTGCCGCAGCTCGTTGCCGAAACGCGTTCGCTCGTCACGTCGCTCAACGGCATTGCCAATCGTGCGCAAGACGATCCGGCGCGTTACTTCATCGGTAATCGCGTACCGGAAGTGGAAGCGAAATGAGAGAGGTCAGGATGAGCCGGATATCGAAAATCCTTCGCGGCGCGGTCGTGGCCGCGTCTCTTGCTTCGCTTGGCGGGTGCGCATTGGTCGATGTCGCCAGCGAGCCTGCGCCGCGCTTCTTCATGCTGACGCCGCCAGCCCTTCAATCGAAGGCGCCGACCATGCCGGTGCAGCTTTCCGTTCAGGAATTCACAACCAGCGCGGCACTCGAAACCAGCCGGATCGTCTATCAGCCTTCGGAAAATGAAATCAAATATTATGCGGGCGCGCGTTGGGCGGACCAGACCCCGGCCATGATCCGGCAGCTGATGATCGAAACGCTCGAACGGAGCGGGGGCTTCGCCGCTGTGCTGGGCGAGGGATCTCCGGCGCAGGCTGATTATGCATTGACCGGCGACATCCGGCGCTTCGCGGCGATGCCTGCAGCGGGAAATGAAAAGCGGGTCGAAGTCGAGCTGCTGGCGCGGCTGATCGAGAAGGACACGGGCCGTATCGTTGGGACGAAACTCTTCTCCGAAACGGTTACGTCGCCCGATGGCCGCATGGACAATGTGGTGGGCGCCTATAACGCGGCGCTGGGCAATGTCCTGTCGAAGCTTTCGGGCTGGACGGCCGCGACGCTGAAGGCGGCTGAGCCCGTCGGTTAGGCCTGCCGTTTGCGGTTTAGCTCAGTTTACCGCTGGTCTGGGCCAGCATCAGATAGACCTTGCCGGTGTCGGATGTGAGGTAGGTTTCGACCAGAATATTGCTGCGGTCGCGTGCCGAGGCTGCGCCGAGCAGTTCCTCGAAGGTCGAGACGTAGCGATCGACATAGGTACGGAATTCGCCGTCGCTCTTGTACTTCGAGGCTATCTGGTCGAACAGTTCCCGGCCCGACAGATTGTAGAGACGGCGGGTGAAGACATTCCGCTCGCCCGCCTGGTAGCGCCGCCACAGATCCGGCGGCGGGCTTTGCTCCAGTGCTCGGTCGAGATCGATCGCCAGCGATTGCAGCGTTTCAAAGACATTCACGGACGCCCGCTGGAACGCATCCTCGTTCATCCCGGGATCGGGCATGGCTTGCTCGGTCTGCTGCTCGCCGGCGGCGGCCAGCAGTTCCGACATCGCCCAGGGACGCTCGCCTTTTTCGTCGGCGCGTGTGGAGCTCTGCCGCGGCAGGTCGTGAAGCGGCTCGTGCGTTCGGCGTGAGGGCTGTTCCGGGGCGGGGCTGGAGCGATCGATCACGCGGGCATGGCGCACTACGATCTCTGCGATGCTGGCCAGTGCCGAGACCTGATCTTCCAGCACCTTGCGCAGTGCGTCGGCGCTTTCCATCGCTTCGTCCGGCAGGTCGTCGATACGCCGGGAGAGTTCATCGCTGGCTAGCTGCAGGTCGCCGCTGGCCGTGCGGGCGGTATTGCCGAGTTGTTCCATGACACCGGAGAGGCGCGAGGTGGTGTCTTCTCCCTGCGCGACGGTGCGTTCGATGAGGGAGTGGAATTCGTTGCCGCGCTTGTCGAGATCGGCATGGATGGCTGCCGTCACACGGCCCACCTCCTCGCGCATTTCGGCGGTTGCCGCTTTCAGGCGGTCGGTGGTGTTCGATATGGCGTCGGCTGCGCTTTTGTTCACTTCGTTGTCGAGCGCACTGCCGGCATCTTTCAGTTCCTGCACCGTGGCGCCAATTGCGCGTGTCGCCGCGCCTGCCGAGCGGCTGACGGCGGCCGAGGTCGTTTCCGCTTCCTCCGCGGCGCGGGCCAGTTCGGCCGATACGCTTTCGCGTAGCGCCGTCGCCTTGTCGTGGGCGCGGGCGAAATTGTCGTCGATCCCCTGGGAAAGCTGTCCAACAGCCTTGCTGATCTGATCGGTATGGCCGGCAAGCGCCGTGTCGGCAGCTTGCATGGTGTCGCGGTGCAACTCGAAGATCGACTGGAGGCGAACATGCTCCTTTTCCAGCCGTTGGGCGGCTTCCGCGATGAGGTCGCGCTGGGTTTCGTAGCGCTGCGATAGTTCCTCGGCGCGGTTGAGCGCATTGCTCGATACGACTTCGAGGCGGGATGACTGGCGGTCCAGCATGGCGGCGGTGGCGTCGGCCCCGACACGGGCCGCTTCGCCGGTGCGCGACAGGGCTTCCGTTTGTGAGGAGAGGCGCGTGGTGGCTTCTGCAATGCCGGTTTCCGCCTCCTGTGCCACCGTACGCACCGCATCGACTTCATCGCGGATTGCGCGGGAAATCGTATCGCTCTGCGATCCCAGTGTATGGGAAAGCTCTTCCAGGTTTTGCCGGTGGCGTTTCAGCAGTTCTTCCATGGTGCGGGTGCGGAATTCGGCCCGGCCGGTTCCCCGCTCGATCTCGGCAACTTCGCCGGTCACGACATCCTTGAGGCTCGTGGCGCGTTGTACCGCTTCGTCGAGGCCTGATTTCAGGTCGTCGAGTTCGCGGCGGACCGCCTGCGCGATGGAGGCGATTTCGCCGGTTGCGGTATCTTCCGGATCGGAGAGGCGGATGGCAGTCCGGGCCAGCGCCTCCGACATCAGCCTCATCTCCTGCCCGCGCCAGACCGTGTAGGTCAGCATCCAGATCAGCAGAAGCGGGAAGAGGAGGGCGGCGCCCAGCACCGCCAGCTGTTCGGGCGCCTGGGCGCGCAGGACTTCGGGGCCGTAAAATCCCCAGAGATATGCCCCCTCCACGCCGAGAACGAAAATGCTCGCCAGTACGGCCAGCGTCAGGATGCGCGGATTGGGCCGGCGCGAAATCATGCGGTAGAGGGCGCCGCCGGACGGGCTGTCCTCATTCGCCGCGCGCACGCCCGCTGCCGTTGCCGCCACGGGGGCGGGCTTTTCTTCAGGGGAAGTGGGGGCGTCGCTCGCCAAGTCGCTGTTTTTCATCTGGTTTCGCCGGAGCCATGAAGCCGCAATTTCGCCTCATAGGGTGTCGGAAGGCCGCAAAGGCGTCAACTTGAAGACACACTCGGAATCAAAGGTGCAGGAAAGGCGACAATTTTAACGATTCAGCCATGTCGAATCGGTAGCCTTTTTCTTTGTAACTGTGGGGTACCGGCTGAGGAGCCAAGGCATGAAACCGATGAAACTGGCCGAGGATACCGTTTGTATGCCCGTCGCCGCGAATGCCCGCCCGATCGATCTGGTGCATCTCTCCAAATACACGCTCGGTAATCGCGATCTGGAAAATGAGCTCATGGGCCTTTTCCGGGCGCAGGCCGACGTCTATCTGGGCCGTCTCGCCGAGGCGGCCAATGATGAGGACTGGGTGTCTGCGGCACATAGCCTGAAGGGCAGCGCAAAGGCCCTCGGTGCGTGGCGGCTGGCCGATCTGGCGGAGTTCGCAGAACGCGGCGCGGCCGTGTCCGAGCGGGCCGATGCGCTGGAAGAGATCAGGGTGGCGGTCGCGGCCGTAAACGCCTTTATCGACGGCTTCCGCGAAGCTTAGGGAAGCCGGGCGTCAGTATCTCGCGGCGGGCCGTGCAACGGGGCCGTCGTCCGTGAGGGCAATATGCGTGAGCGTTTGTTCGTCATGGTTCATGCGCCATGAGAGCAGTTTCTGCGCATAGTCGAGTACGAGTGGCAGATAGGCCGGGTCGTTTGCCCGGTTCACCATCTCGTGCGGATCTTTCTCCAAATCGAAAAAGAGCGGCGGCAAATGCGTGAAGTGGACGTATTTGAACCGGTCGTCGCGGATGATGTTCATCGTGCATTGATGCAGCGTCAGGCCGAGTTTCTTCTCCGCCGTGTCGTCGGCCGGGTCGCGGAAATCGAATTCCCAATGCGCTTGCCTGCGCCATGATGCCGGTGTTTCCGGGCCTTCGAGGAAGGGGCGGAGCGAGGCGCCGTCACATTGGACGGGTGTTTCCGCGCCGATCAGGTCCAGCATGGTGGGCATGATGTCCACGTTTTCAGTGAAGCTCCGAACGACCTTGCCGCGTTCCGCATCGGCAGCGGGGCGGGGATCGCGGATGATGAGCGGAATACGGTAGGAAGCGTCGAAATAGCCGCCTTTGCCCAGCAGCCAGTGATCGCCCATCTGCTCGCCATGATCGGAGGTGAAGACGATGAGCGTATTGTCCCAGAGGCCGAGTTCCTTCAGCGAGGCGAAGACACGGCCCAGCGCATCATCCACTTCGCTCATCAGGCCGTAATAGACTGCCTTCATGCGGCGGAGCTTCTTTTCATCGTCCGGGCAGGTGTAGAGCTTGCGGGAAAGCTGATGGGCAAGCCAGGGATGTTGGTCGCCTTCCTCCTCGCGCGTTCCGGCGCGGACGAAGCCCGGCACCTCTGCGGGGTCGTACATGGAGGAATAGGGTTTCGGCGCCACGAAAGGCGGATGCGGGCGCAGCAGGGAGAGATGGGCGATGAAGGGGCCGTCTGCCTCCTTCAGGTAGTCCATCAGCCGGTTGGTGAGGAAGGCCGTGTCGTCTATCTCGGGCCCGTAGATGAGCGGGCGGGGATGCGGTGCGCCGTCCTCATATTCGGGGCCGGGCGCGCGGACGCCATAGGCATGGCGGATGTCGTCCGGCACCTCGTAGCCGTTGGCGGACAGCCAATCGGTCCAGGGTGTAGGCCAGGTGCCCATCATGCAAACGGGGCGGATGCCGGGCAGGGGACCTTCATAGGTTCGGAGCCAAGGGCTGTCATCCTGAAGTTCCCGCGGGTCGTTTGCGGTGTCGGTATAGCCGAAAAGCACCGGATCGTAGCCGATGCGGCCGGCTTCCAGCGCCCAGTTGGTGTGGCGGGCATCGAGCGGGGTGCCATTGGTGCCGGAGCGGTGGTTCTGGAGGTACATGCCGGTATGGAGCGTGGCCCGGGACGGCCCGCAAGGTGCGGCATTGGCGAAATGATTGGCGAAAAGCACGCCGTCCGCCGCCAGCGCGTCCAGATGCGGCGTTTTCACCATCGGGTGGCCCAGCGCGGACAGGCAGTCCCCCCGCCACTGGTCGGCCGTGATAAAAAGGATATTGAGCGGCTTTTCCCTTGTCGCGTCGGCGGTCATCCCCAAATCCCCTTACTTAGATACCGGGCTTGCCCAAAAGCGGCTGGACGGGCGGCAAGTCATCATGATAACTCCCTGCGAGCCTGATTTTCCGACATCACGGACAAAAGAATAAAGCAAGATGGCGAAGATTACTTATATCGAGCATAGCGGCACCGAACACGTCATCGACGTCGAGAACGGCATGACGGTGATGGAAGGTGCGATCAAGAATTCCATTCCGGGCATCGATGCCGATTGCGGCGGCGCCTGCGCCTGCGCGACGTGCCATGTCTATGTGGATGAAGCCTGGATGGACAAGGTCGGTCCGGCGGAGTCCATGGAAGAGGACATGCTCGACTTTGCGTTCGACGTGAAGCCGAACAGCCGTCTCTCTTGCCAGATCAAGGTTTCGGACGAGCTGGATGGCCTGCGCGTGACCACGCCGGAAAAGCAGTTCTGATTTTCCTTTAAATTCAATCGGTTCCGGTCTTCTGCGCTCTGGCGTCGAAGACCGTGTATTCGTGCTCGATCGACTTCTCGATCAGCAGCCGCCAGAGCGGCTCGGCGATGGCGGGGGAGAGGCCGGCGCGTTCGGCCTCGGCTACGACTTTCGCCACCACATCCTCGATCCGGGCATCGTCGCGCACGGCGCTGCGCTCACCCTTGATGTGACCGGCCTGCTCGATATAGCCCTGCCTTTCCGCCAATAATTTCACGAGTTCCCGGTCGAGCCGGTCGATCTCGCGGCGGACTTCCTGCATCGTGTTGCATTTCACCATGGGGGGCTCCGGGCATTTTCTCTAGAACTGAAACGGACCGCATATGTGCTGCAGCGCGTCACGCTGCGCGCACAACATAGGCAGAACGGCGCGTTTGTCACGGGCTGAAATGCGCTTGAATGAGCATGGTTCGGGCAAGGTTGGAGCGAGATTGAGCGTGAGGCGGGGCGAGATTGCGCGCATGCGCCCCCTGCGCTCATGGGTCGCCTCTTCGTGGCGCCAATTCGGGGGTATTTTTCTCTTGGCTCGCGGGCGCAGCGCACCTATATATGCAGCCGAACTTGTGAAATAAAATTAATCACATGGTTTGCGCGTTATTTTTGACGCGCAACTCCGCGCGACGGATACAGGTATCAAGGATGACTCAAGAAACGATCACCACGGATGTCGTCATCATCGGGGCTGGACCGGTGGGACTTTTCGCCGTCTTCGAACTGGGTCTGCTCGACCTGAAATGCCATTTGGTGGATATTCTGGACAAGCCAGGCGGGCAGTGCGCGGAGCTTTATCCCGAAAAGCCGATCTACGACATTCCCGGCCTGCCGGTGGTGAGCGGCCAGGAGCTGACCGAACGGCTGATGGAGCAGGCCGCGCCGTTCAATCCCGAATATCACTACAATGAGATGGTCGAGGAGCTTCGCAAGAACGAGGACGGAAGCTTCCACCTCAAGACGGATGGCGGACTGACCTTCCATGCCAAGGCGGTGGTGATCGCGGCGGGCGGCGGCAGCTTCCAGCCCAAGAAGCCGCCGATCCCCGGCATCGAAGCCTATGAAGGCAAGTCCGTCTTCTATTCGGTGAAGCGGATGGAAGATTTCCGCGGCAAGAACATCCTGATCTCCGGCGGCGGCGACAGCGCGCTGGACTGGACGATCAATCTCGAGCCGATCGCCAATTCCATGCAGCTCATCCATCGCCGCGACGGCTTCCGCGCCGCGCCGGACAGCGTGAACAAGATGCACGCGCTGGTGGAAGAGCAGAAAATGAAGTTCCATCTCGGCCAGATCACCGAACTTCACGGCGACAATGGTCAGCTCACCGGCGTGAGCGTGAAGGGCAATGACGGCGAGATCTTCCAGGTCGAATGCGACACGCTGCTGCCGTTCTTCGGTCTGACGATGAAGCTCGGCCCGATCGCGAACTGGGGCATCAATCTCAACGAGAACCTGATCCCGGTCGATACCGAGAAGTTCGTCACCGATGCCGAAGGCATTTACGCCATCGGCGACATCAACACCTATCCGGGCAAGCTGAAGCTCATCCTGTCGGGCTTCCACGAAGCCGCGCTGATGGCGCAGGCGGCCAAGCGCTATATCGACCCGGAAGCCAAAGTGACGTTCCAGTACACGACCTCGTCGACGAGCCTTCAGAAGAAGCTCGGCGTGGCATGATTGTCGCCGGGCTTTTCGTTGCCGGGTGAGAGTAGGAGTTCGCGTGATGCATATCGTTCTGGTTGACGGCCATGGCGCCGAGCACAAGCTGGAGGCGCTGGAAGGCTGGCGGGTGATGGAAATCATCCGCGATCACGGCTATCCCATCGTGGCCGAATGCGGCGGGGCCTGCGCCTGCGGGACGTGCCAAGTGGAAGTCGATCCGAACTGGGCGGCGAAACTGCATGAGCCGCGCGAGGACGAACTCGACATGCTGGACGAGAATTACGGTGGCGAGTGGTCGCGGCTGTCCTGCCAGATCCTGATGTCGGAAGAGCTGGACGGTCTTCGCGTCCGCCTGGCGCCGATTTCGGTGAAGGAAGCGGCCTGATATTTCATCGCCGATGAAGCGAATTTAACGGGCCCTCTTTAAGAGGGCCCGTTTCGTTTGCCGTCTCAGGCTTTATGATGCCGGGCATGAACGACACCATTGCGCTTATCGAGAACAGTTTCGAAATCTGGCCCGGGTTGTTGCGTTTCGCGGCGGCGGGCGAGGGGGCTCATGCCGCGCTTGCCGCTGCGATGGATGCCGCGCGGGAAACGTCGGGGGCGCTTCTTTCGGATGCGGAACTGCTTTCCAGCGGATTGCCGGATGTGCTGCCGCGCAGCGCCGCGGCGCGCCGTGTGACGGAGCATGTGCATCGCGTGGCCGATGCGGCGCGGCTGGAGCCCGGCCGGTTGCCGCCCGTGGTGGCGGCGTTGCCGGGCGCGGTCTGCGATCATGTGCTGGAGGCCATGGAAGAGGCCAGTGGCGACGGCTGCGAATTTCTGCTCGTGTCGCTCGGCGACGCCATGGCGGTGAAGATGGCGCGGGGGATGGCGATGCCCTTCATCCCGCATATGCCGCCGGTGCTCTGCGAATTCCTGACAGCGCTGGGACCGGGCGTTACGGGCGGCGCGGCGATGGCGGGCATCAGGGCGGAATTTCCGACCGAGGGACTTGCCGACATGGTGGGCGTGGCCGGGCGCTCGGCCGCCGAAGCCGCCTATATGGCGGTTCTGCTCTCCGACGCGGTTTATGCCGGTGGCGTTTCCATAAGGCAGGAACCGCTTCGCGACCGTATCGCCGCCATGTCATGGGAAGGGCGGAAGACGGTCTTCCAGACCGGCGCGATGGAACCGGATGCGATCCAGGAGGCCTTGTCGGGCGGTGCGCGGCGGGCATCGGCGCTGCGCGAGGCCCGGCTTCTACGCGCCGCCGTGATCGGGCTCAAGGGGCGGGGGCGGACCATCGGGCCGGTGGATGGCGACAAGCTTTTGCGGTTCGGCGTTTCCGAGTGGCGCTAGGCGCGCAGGCTCGTCATAATCCCTCCCCGATAAAGGGGAGGTACAATTTCATGGGTTTTTACGAGCGACGCATCCTGCCGCATGTCATCAACAAGGCCTGCGGCACCAAGCCGATCGACTATCAGCGCCGCAAGGTGGTACCGGCCGCGGAGGGCGTGGTCCTCGAAATCGGCATCGGCACCGGGCTTAACCTGCCATATTACGACACGAACAAGGTGACGCGGCTGATCGGGCTCGATCCGTCGGAGGAATCCTGGGTGCTGGCGGGTGAGCGCGCGCAGGCGCTGCCTTTCGATGTGGAATTCGTGGGCCTGCCGGGCGAGGAAATTCCGCTGGAGGCGAAAAGCGTCGATACGGTGCTCGTCACCTACAGCCTGTGCACCATTCCCGATCCGGTGAAGGCGCTGGAAGGCATGCGGCGCGTGCTGAAGCCGGGCGGCAAGCTCATTTTCTGCGAGCATGGCGCGGCGCCGGACGAGGCGACGCTGAAATGGCAGAACCGGATCAACCCGATGTGGAAAGTGCTTTTCGGGGGCTGCCACATCAACCGCAACATGACGGAGCTGATCCGGCAGGGCGGGTTCACCATCGACGAGATGGAGACCATGTATCTGCCGTCCACGCCGAAGATCGCCGGGTTCAATTATTGGGGCGCGGCGAAGGCATGAGCCTCGATGTCATCGGCGCCGGGTTCGGGCGGACGGGGACGTTGTCGCTCAAGCAGGCGCTGGAAGAACTCGGTTTCGTCAAATGCCACCATATGACGGAAGTGTTCCAGAACCCCGATCAGGCACCGCTGTTTCTCGCCGCCGCGCGCGGCGAGACGGTGGACTGGGAGACGGTCTTCAAGGGCTATCGGGCGATGGTGGATTTTCCCGGTTGTTCTTTCTGGCGGGAGCTGTCGGAGGCCTTTCCGCAGGCCAAGGTGGTGCTTTCCACGCGCGATCCGCAGAGCTGGTTCAAGAGCGCGTCGGAGACGATTTTTCAGGCCGTGCAGATGCAGGTCGACGATCCGGTCATGAAGCAGGTCAGCGAAATGGCGCGAGAGATCGTGCTCGAAAAGACCTTTGGCGGGGACATTTCCGAGGCGCATGCGGTGGAGGTGTTCAAGGCGCATGAGGCGGAGGTGAAGCGCGCGATCCCGGCCGACCGGCTGCTTGTCTTCGAGGCGAAGATGGGGTGGGAGCCGCTTTGCGATTTCCTCGGCGTGAAGGTGCCGGAGACGCCTTATCCGCGGACCAATAGCAGCGAAGAATTCCAGGCGAATATGGCCGGGAGAAAGTAAGGCCGGGAAAGGCGGCGGCTTGACTCTTTCCGGTCGCAAATCTAGAACAAAACAAGAACATAATTCTTGAGGCCGCACCATGAGCAAGGCCGCCCTTATTGCCGATCTGAAAGCGCGGATTGCCGCCTGCGAGGCGGGCGGCCGTCATGAGGCTGTGCAAAGGGGAGCGATTTCTCTCGGAAACGAAGCCCTGGATGCCGGTTTGCCGGGCGGCGGGTTGAAGCGCGGCGCGCTGCATGAGGTGTCGGCGGGCGAATATCGGGATATGGGCGCTGCGACCGGGTTTCTCGCGGCGCTGGCGGCGCGCTGCCAGCAGGCGGGTCATGACGCGCCGCTTCTCTGGTGCCAGATGGCGGCGCCGCCTTTCGATATGGGACCGCTTTATGCGCCGGGGCTGGCCGGGTTCGGGCTCGATCCGGCACGGCTGATCCTCGCGTCGCCCGCGAAGCCCGTGGAGCTTTTATGGGTGATGGAGGAGGCGCTGAGGGCCGGCGTGCTTTCAGGCGTGGTCGGCGAGATCGACGGGCGGTCGGCGGCGTTCGACCTGACGGCGACGCGGCGGCTGCAACTGGCGGCGGAGGAAACGGGTACGCCCGTGCTGCTTTTCACCGGGCACCGGCAAGAAGGCGAGGGTGGGGCGAGCGCGGCCACGACGCGCTGGGCGGTCGGCCCGGCGCCGGGCCGTGTGGAGGCGGATCGGGATTTTTTCGGGAACGGTTTTCCGGGGCTCGTCGGAGACCCGGTTTGGCAGGTCCGCCTTCGGAAAGCGAGAGGCGGGGTGCCTGCGTCATGGCTACTGCGCTGGAAGGCGGCGGCGTGCGCGTTCGAGGTGGGAGAGGGAGCGGAGAAGGGAACCGATCTGTCTACGGAGGATATGGCGGGCGAGGTGCCGGCCCTGCGGCGGACGGGGTGAGGGTGTCGCGCTTTTTCGTCATGGCCCGACTTGTTCGGGCCATCCACGTCTTTGACATTGTGAAAGAAAGACGTGGATGCCCCGCATGAAGCGGGGCATGACGACACAGGAGGAAGGGAACCGCCTCACCGCCAATAATAGGGCGGGTAGCCGGGGCTGTAATAGGGCCACCAGGGGCGGTTCATGCGGTCGAGGTCGCGTGAGCGGGTTTCCGCCTTGATGGCGCGGATTTCTCTCAGCTTCAGCAGGCAATTGCTGAAATCGTCCGTCCCCTCCTTGAAGCCGAGGCGCGTGCATTCCGCCTTGTCGGCTGCGAGCCGGGCCTGAGCCTGCGCGGCTTCCTCGCCCGGCGTCGTGCAGGCGGCGGTGAAAAGCGGAAGCGAAAGGGCGAAAGCCAGAAAAAGAGGTTTCATCATGCGTTTCATGGAACCGACCTCACCTTACTCGTGACCAAAGCGCATTTTACAGGCCGATCCCGACGCCGAGACCGAAACCGAAATTGGGGTTGTCGTTCATTTCCTTGCGGGCCCGGATTTCCCGCATCTTCAGGATGCAATTGCCGAATTCCTCGGTGCCTTCCTTGAAGCCGAGGTCCTTGCAGTTCTGCCGGTCTTCCAGTCTTTGCTGAGCTTGCCGTTCCTCCGTATTCGCGCAGGCGGTAAGCCCCAGAGCGGGCAGGGCGAGCATGGTTACGGCAAGTGGAATGCGCAGGCTTTTCATTGTCGAAGCTCCCGTCAGTGGTTGGGTACAGGCTAACCATAAAGATGACGAAAGGGCGGCAATTCTTTCGGGTCGCGTCGATTCGACTCGCGTCGGGGCGGGTCTCGAGTCAGAATAATGTTCCTTTTTTGTTCTATTTTACGTTCAGGTGTGATGACCGAAAAACGGCGCATTGCCTCGCTTTTTTTGCCGGACTGGCCGATGGAGCGCTTTCTGCGGGAAAGGCGCGGCCATGTGGAGCGTTCTCATGGGGAGGCCGCGGCGGCCAATGGTCGCGCCGTGTCTCCGGCGGGGCCTCGGGCGCCGGCCGCCGCCATCGTTCTTGCTGCGCCGGGGGCGGGGGGAATGCGGGTGACGGCCTGCAACGGTTCCGCCCGGGCGGCGGGGATTACGCCCGGCCAGCTCGTGCCGGATGCGACGGCGCTTTGTCCCTCCGTCGGGGTTTACGACGCCGCGCCGGAGGCGGACCGGGCCGCGCTCGACAAGCTCGCGCGCTGGTGCGGACGCTATACGCCCTGGAGCGTGGCGGACCCGGTGGGCGAGGCGAATGGCGAACCGGATGGCGTGCTGCTCGACATCAGCGGCTGCGCGCATCTTTTCGGCGGCGAAGAGGCGCTGCTTGACGAGATCGCGTCGCGGTTCGGGCGGTTCGGCTTCGGGGTGCGGGCGGGTGTCGCGTCCACGCCGGGCGCGGCCTGGGCGCTGGCCCGTTATGGCCGCGAGGCGCTGACCGTTTTGTCGCCGGGCGGCGAGCGGCAGGCATTGGCGTCCCTGCCGGTCGCGGCCCTGCGGTTGCCGTCCAATGTGGCGGACGGGCTTGCCCGGCTGGGGCTCAGGCGCGTGGGCGATCTCTATGACAAGCCGCGCGGGCCGCTGACGGCGCGGTTCGGCCCCCTGCTTGCGCGGCGGCTCGACGAGGCGCTGGGCCATGCGCCCGAACCGATTTCGCCCTCGCTGCCGCATGTGCCGTTTCGCACGCGGCTTCATTTCGCCGAGCCGATTGCGCGGCTGGAGCATGTGGAAGAGGCGGTGATGCGGCTGGCGGGCGATCTTTGTTCGCTGCTGGCCGGAGAGCACAAGGGCGCGCGGCGGCTGCGGCTGTCTCTCTATCGCGTCGATGGCGAGGTGCGCGAGCTTCATGCGGGCACGAGCGCGCCCAGCCATGAAACGCGGCATGTGGCGCGGCTGTTTCGCGAAAAGCTCGACGGGGCGGGGGAGGATTTCGATGCGGGGTTCGGTATCGAGGCGATGAGCCTTGCCTGTCTGGCCGTGGACGATCTTGCGCCGTCGCAGGAGGGGCTGACGGGCGAGGGGGCCCAGGCGCATGACCTTGCCATGCTGATC
The DNA here is from genome assembly GCF_002684405.1 of Parvibaculum sp. Taxonomy (GTDB): domain Bacteria; phylum Pseudomonadota; class Alphaproteobacteria; order Parvibaculales; family Parvibaculaceae; genus Parvibaculum. Next base: position 24,447 of record NZ_NYVD01000129.1, read on the forward strand.
GATCGTCTGGGCAACCGGCTGGGGTCGGGGCGCATCGCGCGGGCGGAGCCGCGGGCGAGCCATATTCCAGAACGCGCCGTCGCATCCGTGCCCGCCATGCGGGGCGCGTCGCCCGCGCTTGCGGGATGGGCGCGCGAGACGGCGCATCTGCCGGAGGGCGTGTCGCGGCCGTTGAGGTTGTTGCGCGCGGCGGAGCCGGTGGAGGTGGTGGCCGAAGTGCCGGAAGGGCCGCCGCGCATCTTTCGCTGGCGGCGCGTGACCTATCGGGTCGCGCGGGCGGAAGGACCGGAGCGCATCGCACCGGAATGGTGGCGCCGGGAAAAGGGGGGCGGGCGCACGCGCGATTATTACCGGGTGGAGGATATGCAAGGCCGCCGCTTCTGGCTCTACCGCGACGGGCTTTACGCGCGCGACGAGGACGTGCCGCGCTGGTATCTGCACGGGGTTTTCGCATGAGCGATAAAGCGTACCCTCATATTCTGGGAGGATACCCCCATCCAAACCTTCCCCCTCGGCGAGGGGGAAGGCTTCCGGGCAACACGGCTCGGGCCCGCTATCTGCGCCGGAATATGACGAAGGCGGAGCAAGTGCTGTGGCGTCATTTGCGCATGAAGCAGATGGCAGGCTGGCGCTTCCGCCGTCAGTCGCCCGTGGGGCCTTACGTTGCCGATTTTCTCTGTCTGGATCCGCCTCTCATCATCGAACTGGATGGCGGGCAGCATGATCGCCGGAAGCCGCATGACGAAAAGCGAACGGCATTTCTGAATGCCAAGGGGTTTCGTGTCTTACGTTTCTGGAACAATGAGGTTCTGACGAATATCGGCGGCGTGTTGACGGTCATTCGGGAAGAAGGCTTTGCGCTCCTTGAAAGTCCTCCCCCGCTTGCGGGGGAGGATTTAGGTGGGGGTGAGGCGTGAGCGGATTTGCGGAACTGGCCGTTACCAGCAATTTCAGTTTCCTGCGCGGGGGCTCGCATGCGGACGAGCTGGTGTTGCAGGCCAGGGCGCTGGGGCTCGAAGCGATCGGGGTTGCCGACCGGAACACGCTGGCGGGGGGGGGGCGTGCGCATGCCTCGGCGAAGGCGCATGGGATGCGGCTGCTTGTCGGGGCAAGGCTCATGCTGACGGACGGGTTCGAGGCGATTGCCTATCCGCGGGACCGGGCCGCCTATGCGCGGCTGACGACGCTGCTGACGCTGGGCAATCGACGCGCGCCCAAGGGGGAATGCCATCTCGTGATGGAGGATGTGTTGGCGCATGGCGAGGGGTTCTGCTTCATCGCCATGCCGCCGGCAAAGCCGGGCGCGGCGTTCCGGGACAATCTGCGCGTGCTGTCCGATGCGTTTCCCGGGTCGGTCTGGCTCGGCGTTTCTCCGGCCTATGCAGGAGACGACGGGCGGCGGCAGGCGCGGCTTGCGGCGATGGCGCGGGAAACGGGCGTGCCGCTGATGGCGACGAATGATGTGCTTTATCATGTGTCGGCGCGAAAGCCCCTGCAGGATGTGCTCACCTGCATTCGGGAGCACGTGACGCTGGAGGAGGCGGGCTATCTCATCGAGGCCAATGCGGAGCGCCATCTGAAACCGGCGGACGAGATGCACCGTTTGCTCGGCCATCTGCCGGAGGCGCTGGCCGCGACCGCGGAGATCGTGGCGCGGTGCGGTTTCTCGCTCGACGAGCTGGCTTACGAATATCCCGACGACACTTTTTCCGCGACGGAGACGCCGCAGGAACTGCTGGAACGGCTGACATGGGAAGGGCTTGAGGAACGCTATCCGCAAGGCTGTGATGAAAAGCTCAGACAGACATTGCGCCATGAGCTTCAGCTCATCGGGGAGATGCGCTATGCGCCTTATTTTCTCACCGTCTATGACATCGTTCGTTATGCGCGCGAGCAGGACATTCTCTGTCAGGGACGGGGGTCGGCCGCCAACTCTGCCGTTTGCTACTGTCTCGGCATCACCTCGGTGGACCCGACGCAGATCGATCTTCTGTTCGAGCGTTTCATCTCGCTGGAACGCAAGGAGCCGCCTGATATCGATGTCGATTTCGAGCATGAGCGGCGCGAAGAGGTGATCCAGTACATCTATGAGAAATACGGGCGCCATCGCGCCGGGCTGGCGGCGACCGTCATCACCTATCGTTCGCGCAGCGCGGTGCGCGAAGTGGGCAAGGTGTTCGGCCTGTCGGAGGATGTGGTGGCGGCGCTGGCGAAATCCGGCTGGGGATCGAGCTCGAAAGGCGTTTCGCATGAGCGCGCGGCGGAAGCCGGGCTCGATCCGACGGATGGGCGGCTGCAACAGGTGCTGGCGCTGTCGGGCGAACTCATCGGGTTTCCACGCCATCTCTCGCAGCATGTGGGCGGGTTCGTCATCACGCGCGGCGCGCTTAGCGAGGTGGTGCCGATCCAGAACGCGGCGATGGAAGACCGCACCATCGTCGAATGGGACAAGGACGACCTCGATACGCTCGGTATACTGAAGATCGACGTGCTGGCGCTCGGCATGCTGAGCTGTATCCGCCGCGCCTTCGAGCTGCTCGATACGCATTACGGCGTGACGATGGGGCTTGCCGATGTGCCGCATGACGATGCCCGCGTCTATGGCATGCTGTGCGAGGCGGATTCCATCGGCGTCTTCCAGGTGGAAAGCCGGGCGCAGATGACCATGCTGCCACGGCTCAGGCCGCGAAAGTTCTACGACCTCGTGGTGGAGGTGGCGATTGTCCGCCCCGGTCCCATTCAGGGCGACATGGTGCATCCCTATCTGCGCCGTCGCCACGGCAAGGAGCCGGTCGAGTTTCCTTCCGACGCGCTGCGCGAGGTGCTGGGCAAGACCTATGGCGTGCCGCTCTTTCAGGAGCAGGCGATGAAGATGGCGATTGTCGCGGCGGGGTTCAGCCCGCAGGAAGCCGATTTGCTGCGCCGGGCCATGGCGACTTTCCGCAAGACGGGCACGATCGGTCATTACCGCGAAAAGTTCATCGCCGGCATGGAGGCAAACGGGTACGAGACCGATTTCGCCGAGCGCTGTTTCAAGCAGATCGAGGGATTTGCCGATTACGGCTTTCCCGAAAGCCATGCGGCGAGCTTCGCGCTGCTCGCCTATGTGTCGGCCTGGCTCAAATATTACTACCCGGATGTTTTCTGCGCGGCGATTTTGAACTCGCAGCCCATGGGCTTTTACGCGCCCGCCCAGCTCGTGCGCGATGCGCGCGAACATGGCGCGGAGATGCGCGCGGTCGATGTGAATTTCAGCAATTGGGACTGCGCGCTTGAACCGCTCGACAAGGCCGAAGAGGCAAAGCTGCCCGGCAACCGGTGTGCGGTACGGCTGGGCCTCCGCCAGGTGAAGGGGTTCCATGCGGGCGATGGCGAAACCGTCGAGGCGCGGCGGGGCAAGGGGTTCGACAGCGTTCGGCATATGTGGCTCGCAACGGGGCTGGCGCCGCGCGTGGTGGAACGGCTGGCGGATGCGGATGCTTTCCGTTCCCTCGGGCTCGACAGGCGCGCCGCGCTCTGGGCCGTGCGGGGGCTCGGCGGGTATGGGGGCGGACATAAGAGCGGATATGGGGGCGGACAGAACGGCAAGATGCCGGCGGCGCTGCCGCTTTTCGCTGCGATGGAGGAGGGCGGTTTCCAGACGGAAGAGGAAACGGCGCTGCCGCCCATGCCGCTGGGCGAGCATGTCGCGCTGGATTATTCGACGCTGCGCCTGTCGCTGAAGGCGCATCCGGTTTCATTTCTGCGCTCGCGCCTTGTTGCGCGGGGCGTGGCGGCGAATGAAAGGCTGCAGCATATCGACGATCGGAAGCGCGTGAGCGTGGCGGGGATCGTGCTGGCGCGTCAGCGGCCTGGCACGGCGAGCGGCGTCATCTTCGCGACGCTGGAGGATGAAACGGGGATTGCCAACATCGTGATCTGGCCCCGGGTGTTCGAGACCTATCGCCGGATCGTGCTGACCTCGCGGCTGATGATGGTGCGCGGCCGCGTACAGAAGGAAGGGCGCGTTATCCATGTGGTGGCCGACGAGCTGACCGACCTGACGGATGAGCTGGGGCTTCTCTACGGCATGGACGAGAGTTCCATCAGGGGGCGAACGGCGCGTTTGCTTCCCAATAGCCGCGATTTTCACTGAAGGCGGCTATCTTATCCTGCCATTGTATTTGCCGAAGGCGAGTTCGTTGCTGTTCTTCGGGCGCCATATCTTCTCGACGATCACGCCGGAAAGCTCCGTGACGAGAAAAAGACCGATAGCGGGCGTGGCGCCCTGATAGAGCGCGAACAGGATCAGAACCGATACGGCCAAACGGCCCAGCGAATCGATCCGCGCGTTGAACTCGCTCGGGTCGTGGAGCCTGGCAAGCGCCCAGACGACCCCGAGCAGGCCGGTGACATGGATAAACAGCATCGAAATGGGGTTCAGAACCGGAAAACCGGTAAACCAGCCTATCGCATAATCCAGCCGATAGAGGAGCGTGATGACCCATTCTCCGACAAAGGGAATGGCAAGGGGCAGGGTGATTGCGAGATCGAGCCAGGCAAAGGCCCGTGTCAGCCGTCGACGCCGGGGCGACTCCTTCATTCTTTCCATGTTTTCCATGTCCCTATTGCGGCCTCCAATGCGACGATAGGTCAACCCCGGGGACGCCATTTAGCGGCTGTTTCTGATATAAGGGGCAGCGCGGGTATGGCGTCACGAGAGCGGGTTGCGAATGTCCAGAAAATTCCTCTGGGTCGGTGGGCTGATATTGCTGGGCGTCCTCGCGGGCGGCCTTTTTCTGATTTTCAGCCCGGCAAGTGTACAGACGGTAAAGCCGCATCGCGGCGAGGCGGTGGAAGCGGTCTATGCCACGGGGACGGTCGAATCCGTTCGTTACGCCTATGTTGGGTCCAAGGTTATCGGCCGTGTGACCGATGTGCCGGTGCGCGAGGGAGAAAAGGTGAGCGAGGGGCAGGTGCTCGCCGTTCTCGATGCCCGTGAGGCCATTTCACAGCTTCAGGAAGCGCGGGCGAAGCTCGATCTTGCCCGCTCCGATCTTTCGCGCGCCAGGCGCCTCTTCAAGGGCGGTCATGTTTCCAAAGCGGCGCTCGATCAGGCGGTGAGCGTGTCGCAGGCCGCCGAAAGCGCCGTCGAGGGCGCCAAGGCAAGGCTCGACGAGCATTTCATTCTGGCGCCGCTCACAGGCGAAGTTCTGCGTTCGGTGAAGCAGATCAAGCCCGGCGACATGGTGGGCGCCAACCAGAATCTTTTCCTGATCGGCGATCCCTCTTCGCTGGAAATCAACGCCGAGGTCGATGAGGAAGACATTCCGCGCATCAAGCCGGGGCAGGTCGCGCTCATTCGCGCGGATGCGTTTTCCGGCCAGGCGCTGAAGGGCAGGGTGAGCCGGATCACGCCGCATGGCGACCCGGTGGCGCGGACCTATCGCGTCTATATTTTGCTGCCGTCCGACACGCCGCTGCTTTCCGGCATGACGACGGAAATCAATATCGTCGTCGATGAGCGCAAGGATGCGCTGCTTGTGCCCGTTACGGCGATATCGGGCGCGGGGGTCTGGGTGTTCAAGGATGGCCGGGCGCATCTTGCCGATGTGACGCTCGGCACGGTGGGCGAGGAAATGGCGGAGATCAAAAGCGGTCTCGACGACACGGCCGAGGTTATCGCGAACCCGCCGTCCGGTCTTGAAGAGGGGCAGCGTGTGCAGGCGGCCCCGGCCGAAAAGGACTAGGGCCCCCATGTTCTGGCGTGTCGCCTTTTCCATCGCGGCTGCGCAGCTGACCCATCGGCGCCGGCAGACCGTCGTGTCGGTGCTGGGCGTGGCGCTGGGCGTGGGCTTCTTTATCGGCGTCTCCAGCATCATGTCCGGCTCGGAAAAGGATTTCGTGGACCGGCTGGTGAACAGCTCGCCGCATATCACCGTCAAGGACGAGTTCCGCCACCCTGCCAAGCAGCCGGTCTTCATCCGGTTTCCCAAGGCGGCGGTGAAGCTGGAAAACGTCAAGCCGCGGGAATATCTGCGCGGCATCAAGAACTATGGCGAGAAGGTGGAGGAACTGTCGAAGCGGCCGGGCTATATCGCCGAAGCCGCGCTGACGGGACAGGCCATCGTGCGCTATGCCAACAAGGATGTGAGCGCCTCGCTGATCGGCATCGATCCGTCCAAGGAAAAACTGCTGACCAAGGTTGCCGAGGATATGAGGGAGGGCAGCCTCGAGCGGCTGCGCACCGCATCCGACGGGATCGTGATCGGCTCGGGCATGTCCACCAGGCTGAGCCTGAAGCTCGGCGATCTCGCGACGGTGGTGTCTCCGGCGGGGCTGGTGAAACGTATGAAGGTGGTGGGGATCTTCCACACCGGCAATCTGCTGCTCGACGAGGGGCAGATCTACATGCTGCTCAAGGATGCGCAGGTGCTGCTCGACAAGCCCTTCATCGCCAACCAGCTTCGCATCAAGGTGCCCGATCCGAACCAGGCGGAGGCCATCGCCGCGGGGCTGGAAGCGCGCTGGGGCTATCGCTCGGAAAGCTGGCAGGAAGTGAACCGGGACATTCTCGGTCTTTTCATCATCCGTAATGCGATCATGTATTCCATCGTCTCGGCGATCATGATCGTGGCCTCGTTCGGCATCTTCAACATCATCTCGACGGTGGTGCTGGAGAAGCGCCGCGACATTGCCATCCTGATGTCGATGGGATTTCGCGAGGCCGACATCCAGTACATCTTTCTGATGCAGGGTTTTCTTGTCGGCGTGCTCGGCATGCTGATGGGGTGGGCTATCGGCTGGGGCCTGCTGGGTATTCTGGGGCAGGTGAAGTTCAACGTGCCAGGCATGGCGGACCGGCAGGGCTTCGTCCTCGACTGGGGCATCTTTCAATGGGCGGTCGGCGGTGCCTTCTCGCTGATCGCAGCGATCGGCGCGGCCTGGATCCCGGCGCGCAAGGCGGCGCAGGTGCAGCCGGTGGACATCATCCGGGGGGCTGTGTGATGGGGGCGGCACGGCTCCAGGAAGGTGTTCTCGTCGAGGCGCGCAACGTAACGCGCATTCTCGATCTCGCCGTGCCGGTGCGGCTCGTTCACGATATCGACCTGAAAGTGGAGAGCGGCGAGTTCGTCACGATCACCGGGCCGTCCGGCTCCGGCAAATCCTCGCTGCTCTATCTGCTCGGGCTGCTGGATGTGCCGAGCGAAGGCGAGGTGCTGATCGGCGGACAGACGACGGCGGGGCTTTCGTCGAACGAGCTGGCGGCGCTGCGGCTATCGCGTCTCGGCTTCGTCTTCCAGTTTCATTTCCTGCTGCCGGAATTCAGCGTGCTGCATAATGTGGCGCTGCCCATGCGGCGTCTCGGGCGGCTGAGCGAAAAGGAGCTGACGGAGCGCGGTCTGGCGCTTCTCGACCGGCTGGGGATCGCCGACCAGGCGGAGAAGATGCCGGACCAGCTTTCGGGCGGCCAGCGCCAGCGCGTGGCGATTGCGCGCTCGCTCGGCAACGATCCGCATATCATTCTGGCGGACGAGCCCACCGGCAATCTCGATACGAAAAACAGCGAGGTGGTGCGCGATATCTTCCGGCGGCTGGCGGAGGAAGAGGGGCGCACCATCATCGCGGTCACGCATGAGCCCGCCTTCGCGGAAGCGGCGATGCGCAATGTGCATCTGGTGGATGGCGAGATCGTGTCGGATACGAAACACGGCTAGCGCAGGGCCGTCTTTCCGCCGCCCTCAGGCGTAGGCGACCCAGCCGCGCCAGGTGAAGGCCGCATAGAACTGGCTGACATCCGAGAAACCGGCGGTGCGGAAAATCGCCTCGTCGTCCTCCGGCTCGATGGCAGGCAGGCTGGCATCGACGGCGGCGCGGGCGTTTTCGGCGATGGCTGGCTCGATGCCGGCGGCGATAGCGAAGGCCGCATAGCGCGACAGCCAGAGCGCCCGTTCGGCGGCGCTTTGCGGAAAGCTGGCGTGGACCGCCACAAAAGGGGCGCCGGGTGCGAGGCGGCGGTGGATTTCCGCCACGGTGCGCTCGCGTTCTTCGCGTTCCAGAAAATGCAGGGTCAGGAGGCATACCGCCGCATCGAACGGGCCCTCCGGCGCATCTTCGATATAGCCCTCATGCAAGTCTACACGATCGGCCAGCGGCCCGAGGGTGCGGGCGGCGAGTTTCAGCATTTCCGGGGCGGGGTCCACGCCGTCGAAGGTCCAGCCGGGCTGGGCTTCGGCGAGCGCTTTCAGCTCCATACCGCCGCCGGCGCCGAGCACCAGAATGCGCGCGTCCTGCGGGGCGCGTTCGGCCAGTAGGATCGCCGTCATGCGGTGCATATCCGCAAGGCCCGGCACGAAGCGCATGGGGCCGTCGGTATAGCGCGCCACGGCTTCGGGGTCCTCGAAAGATTTCAGGAACTGGTTCACGGTGCGGTTTTCCTTTCAGGCACAGAGATGCGCGGGGCTGTGGATCGCTGCGTGTATGCGCGATTGCAGGGCGGCGAGGGACAGATCCGCGAAACGGGCAAGGAGCAGGGCTTCGGCGTCGCGAAACGCGCCGTCGAGCGTTTCGTTGACGGCCTGCTCGATGAGGCAGTCCGGGTTCTGCGTCCGGTGAGTGAGGGAGAGCAGGGGGCCGCCGCCGAGCGCGAGATAGACGTCGCGCAGCGTCAGCTCCGCCAGAGGGCGGGAGAGGGTCCAGCCGCCGTGATGTCCCTTCCTCGATTGCACGATGCCGTGTTCGCGAAGTCCTCCCATCAGGCGGCGGATCACGACGGGATTGGTGTTCATCGCCGAAGCGAGCAGCCCGGAGGTGACGGGCTCCTCCATATCCGCCATGTGCAGCAGGAGATGAAGGGCGAGGGACAATTGGCTGTTGGATTTCATGTAACTTTTATAGTTACATGAAAGGGCGGGCGTCAAGAGCCTCCCGCGACCGCGACCGCGAGACGGGCAGGGCTGGATTGCGTTGTCGGCTGACGCCTCCTCGCAATGACGTTTATGAGTTAGCGCGAGAGTTCCCGCTTTTTGCGTTTAGCGCGAAAGTTCGCGCATGGCACCGTCGAGGCCTTCCAGCGTCAGCGGGAACATGCGCTCGGCCATGATCTGTTTCACGATCTGGAGCGAGGGCGTGTATTCCCAGTGGCGCTCGGCGACAGGGTTCAGCCAGACGCAGTTTTCGTAGATCTGGTTGACGCGCTCGAGCCAGATGCCGCCGGGCTCTTCGTTCCAGTGTTCCACCGAGCCGCCCGCATAGGTGATCTCATAGGGGCTCATGGTGGCGTCGCCGACGAAGATGACCTTGTAGTCGGACGGATATTTGTGGAGCACGTCCCAGGTATCCATCTTCTCGGTATGGCGGCGGCGATTGTCCTTCCACACGCCTTCGTAAAGGCAGTTGTGGAAGTAGAAATATTCCATGTTCTTGAATTCCGTCCGCGCGGCGGAAAACAGCTCCTCGCAGAGCTTGATATGGCTGTCCATGGAGCCGCCGATATCGAAGAAGATCAGCACGTTGATCTTGTTGCGGCGTTCCGGGACCATCTTGATGTCGAGATAGCCGTTTTGCGCGGTGGAGCGGATCGTATCGTCGAGATCGAGTTCGGTCGGTGCGCCGTCGCGGGCGAAGCGGCGCAGGCGCCTGAGCGCCACCTTGATGTTGCGCGTGCCGAGTTCGACCTGATCGTCGAGGTTTTTATATTCGCGCTTGTCCCAGACCTTCACGGCCTTGCCGTGGCGGCCTTCCTTCTGGCCGATGCGGACGCCTTCCGGATTGTAGCCGTTCGCACCGAAGGGGGAGGTGCCGCCCGTGCCGATCCACTTGTTGCCGCCTTCATGGCGCTCGTCCTGTTCCTCGAGGCGCTTTTGCAGCTCCTCCATGATCTTTTCCCAGCCGCCCAGTGCCTCGATCTCGGCTTTCTCTTCCTCGGTGAGGAATTTCTCGGTCAGCGAGCGCAGCCATTCTTCCGGGATTTCGGCGAGGTCCGCCTCGCTCATCATGTCGAGGCCCTTGAAGACATGGGAGAAGACGCGGTCGAACTTGTCGAGATTGCGTTCGTCCTTCACCAGCGCGGAGCGGGAGAGGAAATAGAAATCCTCCACATTCTGCTCGATGACATGCGCGTCCAGCGCTTCGAGCAGGGTGAGATATTCGCGCAGGCTGACCGGCACATTGTTGGTGCGGAGTTCCTGGAAGAAATTGACGAACATGCGGTGCGGGCCCTCCCGGGGCGGTATTCAGAAATATCCAAGTTGCGCTAATCTAACCCTCATGCGCCCCGGTTTGAAGGGGCGAGACCGCAGGGAATGGGGGAGGCGGAAATGGGGCGTTTCCTGACCTTTTTGCCGATGCTGCTTGTTCTGGCCGCCGGACCGGGATTTTCGGCGGATGCGGGCGATCCGGCGGCGAAGGCCATTGAGGGCTGTCTGGCCTCCTATGACGCGGCCGCCATGCAGGAAAAGGCCGACGGGGCGCCGCTCAAGGGGGCGACTTCCTATTGCACCGACAAATTCTTCGAGGCGTGCGCCGAAGGGCGGGGCTGGACGCAATCCGCGATGAATGAGTGCCAGGGCGAGGCGACGGGCTACTGGATGGGGCAGGTCAGGCAGCGGATGGCGGCGGTGAAGGCGCTGGGCTCGCCCGAAATCGACAAATGGCTCGAAGAATCGGCGGCGAGCTTCGAGGCCTATCGAAAGGTGCGCTGCGACCGGTTCGACATGACGCAGGGCACGATGTATGTGGCGATCAAGGAAGGCTGCGAGACGGATATGGCGCGCGAGCGGGCGGAGGATCTCGACGATTTCCTTGGCAGCGAGCCGCTGATCGCCAAGCCGGAATGAAAAAAGCCGGAGCGGGAGGACCCGATCCGGCTTTTCAGTGCTTTTCGATGGACGCGACGCCTAGTTCCGTTCGCGCCGGGCGAGGAAGGCGAGGCGTTCGAAGAGGTGAACGTCCTGCTCGTTCTTCAACAGCGCGCCGTGGAGCGGCGGGATGAGCTTGGTCGGGTCCTTCTCGCGCAGCGTCTCCGGCGAGATGTCCTCGGACATGAGAAGCTTCAGCCAGTCCAGAAGTTCAGACGTGGAGGGCTTTTTCTTCAGGCCCGGCACTTCGCGGATCTCGTAGAAGATCGACAGCGCTTCCTTGACGAGCTGGCCCTTCAGGCCCGGGAAATGGACGTCGATGATGGCCTGCATCGTCTCGTCGTCCGGGAACTTGATGTAATGGAAGAAGCAGCGGCGCAGGAAGGCGTCCGGCAGTTCCTTCTCATTGTTGGAGGTGATGATGACGATGGGGCGCTGGGCGGCCTTGATGGTTTCGTTCGTCTCGTAGACGTAGAACTCCATCCGGTCGAGTTCCTGCAGCAGGTCGTTCGGGAATTCGATATCGGCCTTGTCGATCTCGTCGATCAGCAGGATCGGGCGCTTCTCGCGCTCGAAGGCTTCCCAGAGCTTGCCCTTGGCGATGTAGTTGCGGATGTCGTGCACGCGCTCGTCGCCGAGCTGGCTGTCGCGCAGGCGGGACACCGCGTCATACTCGTAAAGGCCCTGATGCGCCTTGGTGGTGGACTTGATGTGCCAGGTGATGAGCTCGGCATCCAGCGCCTTGGCGATTTCCTCGGCCAGCACCGTCTTGCCGGTGCCGGGCTCGCCCTTCACCAGCAGCGGGCGCTCAAGCGTGATCGCGGCATTGACCGCCACGCGAAGGTCTTCGGTGGCGACGTAATTCTTTGTTCCCTCGAACTTCATGCGACTAGTGATCTCCCTCGGCACTATAGGTTTGTTTAGCAATGTCTGGACGCGACGAAACTAGGGCGTCGGCTGCCTGCGTTCAAGGAAAAGCCATATATGGCCGCGATCGGGGCCCCGACACGGCAAATACTGCCGGGCGGCGGGCACAGAGTGCCGGGCAAAGGGGGCGGCGGACGGTGCCGGGAATTCCACAAGTCATTGAAATTATTCAATGATAGGGCGTGGTCCTGTTCTTGCTCCTTGAGGCGCAAGCCAAGTCCCGCGGCAAGAGGTCCGGGACATCAAGCATGGAGACAGGCCATGAGTTTCTACGGGACGATGACCACCGCCGTTACCGGCATCCGCGCGCAGTCCAGCGCGCTGGGCAATATTTCCGACAATATCGCCAATTCGCAGACGACGGGCTTCAAGCGTACGGAAACGAGCTTCGAAGACATCGTGACCGCTTCCACCAGCCGGAACCATCTGCCGGGCGCGGTGATGGCAAAGCCGAGCTACACCAATACGGTGCAGGGCTCGATCGATGCCTCCGCGACCAAAACCCATATGGCGATCAATGGCAGCGGCTATTTCATCGTGTCTTCGCCGGTCGCGACCGTGGATGGCAAGCCGGTCTATGACGAGGTCGACTATTACACGCGGCGCGGCGACTTCTCGCTCGACAAATATGGCTATCTGACGAACCAGTCGGGCTATTCGCTTCAGGGCCTGATGGTCGATCCGGACACCGGCAATCCCGTCGGCGACACGCCGGGCCTGATCCAGATCAGCCGCGACTTCCTCAAGGCGCGGCCCACGGATGTGATTTCCTATGAGGCGAACCTGCCGTCCTATCCGAAGACGGCGGTGGCGGACCCGGATATCGCCAACAGCGAATTGCTGACGCCGGGCGATCTGGGCACGGCGGACCTTTCGGTCGTGCCGGCCAACCAGGAAACCGCGTTTCTCGACCGCAGCCTGTCTGGCGGGGCGGTGACGGCCTATGACACGCTCGGCCAGCCGATCAGCGTGCAGCTTCGCTGGGCGAAGGTGGACAATGAGGCAGGCGGCGGCGACCAGTGGCAGCTCTTCTACAAGAGCGACGACAGCGCGACCGGCGCTGCCACCAAATGGACCAATGTCGGCCAGGACTACAATTTTACCGACGGCCAGATGGATCCGCCGGTCAATTCCGTCACCGTTACGGGCATGGCGGTCAATGGCGTCAGTCTGGGCGATGTGACGATCGATCACGGCGCTGCGAGCATCACGCAGTGGGACGAGGGCAACGGCACGGTGTCGGTCAACAATCTCGACCAGACCGGCTATCCGTCCGGTTCGCTGGTGGGGATCGCGGTGGGCGACAATGGCCGTATCACCGGCACCTATTCCAACGGCAAGACGGTGGATCTGGCCGAGGTATCGCTGGCGAATTTCGGCAATGCGAACGCGCTCAACAAGGTCGACGGCACAGCCTTCGAGGCCACGCAGGAATCGGGCGAGGCGTTCCTGACGAAGGGCGCTGAGGTGGTCGGTTCTTCGCTCGAAGCCTCGAATGTCGATCTGGCGGACGAGTTCGCCAAGCTGATCACGACGCAGCAGGCCTATACGGCGGGATCGCGCATCATTACCGCCGTCGACCAGCTCACGCAGGAAACGCTGAACATGAAGCGCTAAGGCGCTTCATGCCGGGTCCCAGCATTAAGGGCAACAGGATATGAGCCTTACACAGGCGCTCAACGCCGCGCGCAGCGGCCTCGCCGCCAGCCAGGCCGGCATCGATGTGACGTCGCGCAATATCGCGAACGCCAATACGGTCGGCTATACGGCCAAATCCATCGATCAGACCAATCTGATCGTCGCGGGCGAAAGCCGCGGCGTGACGAGGCTGGCCGCGCAGCGTCATGTCGATGCCTTTCTGCAGCAGCAGATCCGGACGGAGAGTGCGGCAACCTCCGCGCTGACGGCCAAATCGGACATGCTGTCGCGTCTCGACCGGATGTTCGGCTCGCCGGAGTCCGAGACGTCCATCTCGGCGTCGATCGACAAGCTGGCCGCCCGGCTCTCCGATCTCATCACGAGCCCGGAAGATTCCGCCGCCCGGCTGACCTTTCTCAATCAGGCCAAGCACGTCGCGACCGACCTCAACAGCATGTCCAAGACGGTGCAGGACCTGCGGCTGGAGGCGGAGCAGAATATCTCCGACGGCATTGCGCAGGCCAATACGCTGCTGAAAAAGGTCGCCAATCTCAACCAGCAGATTTCGCAGCGCGTGGGCAGTTCGCTTTCCGCCGCCGACCTGCAGGACCAGCGGGACCTGGCGATCAACGAATTGTCGAAGCTCATGGACATCAAGGTCAATGAGCGCGACGACGGCACGGTGACGGTGTTCACCGGCGGCGGACAGTTGCTGCTGGACAAGACGCCGGCGGATCTCAGCTTCGACCAGCACACGCAGATCAACGCCTCATCCGTCTATGACACCGATCCGGCCAAGCGCACGGTGGGGACGGTCAGCCTCGTTTCCGGGTCGACCAGGGTCGACCTGGTGGCGGCGGGGGCATTCAAGGGCGGCTCCATCGGCGGTTATCTGGAACTGCGCGACAAGATCCTTCCCGAAGCGCAGAACCAGCTCGACGAAATCGCCAGCCAGCTCGCGCTTTCCATGTCGCAGGAAAAGGTCGACGGCGCGGCTGCGACCAGCGGCGCGGCGGCCGGCTTCGACCTCGATACGAGCGCGCTTCAGGACGGCAATTCGATCAGCCTGACCTATGATGTCGGCGGGACGAGCCAGACGGTGACCTTCGTCTGGGTGGACGATGCGTCAGCGCTGCCGCTTTCCGATACGGATACGGCGCAGACCGGCGACACGGTGGTGGGGATCGATTTCAACCAGCCCATGGCGGGTATCGTCGCCGACATGCAGGCGGCGCTGCCCGCCGCGGTGCAGGTGTCGAACCCGTCGGGCAATACGATCCGCATTCTGGACGACGGTGCGGCGGGCACTTCAAATATCAATTCGCTGAGTGCGACGGTGACGCCGACCTCGTTGACGGATAGCGGCACCGGGCTTGCGCTGTTCGTCGATGGCGGGCAGGGCAAGCTCTTCACGAATGCGCAAGGCGCGGTCGACCAGAAGACGGGCTTTGCCGCGCGCATTACGATCAATCCCGACGTCGTGGCCGACGACTCGCTGCTCGTGACCTATCAGACGGTGGGCGGCACGAATTCGGCGGGCGACTCCTCCCGGCCGGTCGATCTCTACAACCGGCTGACGCAGGCGGGCAGGGCATTTTCGCCGTCCACGGGGATCGGCGGCACGAGTTCTCCCTATACGGGGTCTCTCGCCTCCTTTGCGCAGCGCGTCGTCTCCTATCAGTCGACCCAGGCTTCCAACGCGAAGAACGACCTTGCCTCCCAGGAGGTCGTGTCGCAATCGCTTCAGGACCGCTTCGACAGCGAGACGGGCGTCAATGTGGATAACGAACTTTCCAGTCTTCTCGTGCTGCAAAACGCCTATTCGGCGAATGCACGGGTGATGACCACGGTCTCCCAGCTTTTCGACGTGCTTATGAGCATCGGCAGGTAACGAACATGCATATTTCCACGCTTTCCCAGTCGCTTAATCTGCAGACCTCGATCAACAAGATGCGCTCGGAGTTCACCACGCTCCAGCAGCAGCTGAGTTCGGGCGTGATCTCGGACAGCTATGGCGGGCTGGGGACCGACAAGAATGTCGTGCTGTCGCTGCAGAGCCAGATGCGCAATCTGGGGTCCTACAACGATACGATCAACCTGACCTCGCTTCGGGTGAAGTCCATGGCGGACTCGCTGACGCGGGTTTCCGATATTTCGTCCGGCCTGCGGCTGACGGGCGCCACCACCGAGTTCGACATGGTGAGCGGGACGCAGAACAGCGGGCAGCTTTCGGCGGGCATGAATCTCGACGAGCTGGTCAATCTGCTGAACCTCAATGTCGAGGACCGCTATCTTTTCGCCGGGTCTGCGACGCAGAAAAAGCCGGTGGAACTGCCCGATGCGATGCTCAACGGCGATGCGAGCCATGCGGGCCTGACGCAGTTTGTCGACGAACGCCGCCAGGCGGATATGGGGGCGAACGGTCTTGGCCGTCTCGATGTGACCTCGCCGGCGGCCGACACGGTGACGGTGGGCGAGCAGACGGGCATTTTCGGTTTCAAGATGACCGGCGTCTCTTCCAGTCTCGCCAACGCCACGGTGACGGGTCCGACGGGCACGCCGGCGTCGATGAGCGTTCAGTTCGGCGCGAGCCAGCCGTCGGGCGGCGATACGATCAGCATGGATTTCGACCTGCCGGACGGCACGACGACGCGCGTTACGCTGACGGCGACGACGGACGATCCGCCGGCGGAGGGACAATTCACGATCGGCGCGAGTGCCGCGGATACGGCGACGAATTTTCAGGCCGCGCTCTCCGCCTCGCTCAAGACGGAAGCGGCGACGAGCCTGCGCGCGGCCTCATCGGTGCAGGCCGCCAACGAGTTCTTCGATTTCGACGGCAGCCATCCGCCACAACGTGTGGACGGACCGCCTTTCGACACGGCGACGGGACTGCGCGACGCGACGAGCGACGATACGGTGTTCTGGTACAAGGGCGACCTGACGCTTGAGCCGGGCGCGAACATGACCGCGGTGATCGACGACGACCGCATCATCAAATATGGCGCACAGGCCAACCAGACCTCGCTTCGCGATACGGTGAAGGCGGCGGCGCTGCTGTCGGCGGTGACCTATGACAAGGCCGATCCGCATGCGGAGCAGGCCTATAAGGACCTGACCTCGCGCGTTTCGACCATCACCGCGCCCTCCGGGGCGGAGACGGTGGAAGGGGTGGTGACGCAGCTCGGGCTGACCGCCTCCACCTTGAAGGAGACGCTCGACAGGAACGATCAGATGCAGGGCCTCGCCTCGGGCGTTCTGGGCGACAAGATGGGCATCGACGAATATGAAGTCGGCGCCAAGCTCACCACGCTGCGGACGCAGCTTCAGGCGAGCTACCAGGTGACGTCGATGCTTTCGCAAATGTCGCTGGTGAACTTCCTCTAATCCCTCGATGCATTTCCCGGGCCTGTCGTGTTCGACGGGCACCGGTCAAAAAAAGGGCCCTCCATCGGGGCCCTTTTCGTTTTCGGGGAAATGAGGGGAAAGGATTACGGCCGGCCGGCGAGACCGGCGGCGATGTCGCGATTGATGGAAATCAGCGGATCGAAGAGCTGCGGGCGAGGCTCGCGCTGGGCTTCGATCTCGGCTGTGCGCTTGAAGATGAACAGGGCCAGATTGGCAATGTTCTGTTTGATCTCATGGGGCAGGGGATGCTCCTTCTCCGCAGCCGAGGATGCAAAGACGGTCCAGATCTGGCGGTTGTAGAGGAGGGCGTCCTCTTCGTCGCAATAGCCTTCCTGCCAGGCGTCCTTTGCGCGTTGAAGTCTGCCCGCGGCCTTGGTCAGCAATTCCGCTTCGAACGAGCGTGGATCGCTGGAATTTACTGCTCGACGGTTTGCCGCGGCGTAGGCTTCATGTGCTTGAGACATTCCCCAATAGCTCCCCTTCGTACCCGATCAGCTTTCGAGCTGCCTTGAGAGCTTTATACATTTCGCCGGTTAATATTTTGCTGTTCACGTCGTCGATATAGGCGCGCGTACTCGGCGCGGCCTCCAGCACCTGCTTGACCAGATCGAAGTACATATCGTGGTGCTGGCGGGGGTCCGGCGAGAGATACATCATCTGCACGACGAGATAGATCTTCTTGCAGGGCGTATCCGCCTCGTCGAGCCGAAGAATGTCCTTTTCGCGGAGGATCGGCGTCGTTCCCTCGATGAAGAGGCGGGTCCGCTGGTCGTCATTGGTGATGACGCTGTCGCCCAGAATAAAACGCTCGCCCGGCTTCAATTCCACCTTCAAGGCCATGTCGCACTGTCCTTCCTGTGTCGTGAAAGTCTGGCCGACGGGATCGTCGCCAGGGGCACGTCACATGTTTTCAGTCAGTGTCCTATCCGCAGGAACGGCCCCGTTCCCAAGGGGATAGAACATGGTCGCGGCATTGCTGCCTGCCCGAATCACCCGGGGCAGTATACGCCCATGGTTTGCCGGCTGAAATCCAACAAAAAAGACGGGGGCCGAAGCCCCCGTCCAATACTCGATACCGTACTCCGTACTAAAACCGGTACCCGGCCTCCCCTTAGCGGAGGAAGGAGAGCACTGCCTGGTCGGCCTGGTTGGCCATCGACAGCGAGGTGGTGGACAGAGACTGGCGGGTCTGCAGGGCCAGCATGTTCGCTCCTTCCTCGTTGGTGTCGGCAAGCGTCAGGTCGCCGGCACCGGAGTCCAGGATGTTGATCAAGTTCGACGTGAAGTCCTGGCGGTTCTGCACGACCGAGAGGTTGCCACCGAAAGTCGAGGACTGAGCGCGGAGCGTGTTCGTCGCCGCGTTCAGCTCCGACACGGCGCTCGCAACCTTGGCGTCGCTCGAGAAGTCGGCCGTGTTGATGCCGAGGCCCGTCGAGTTGTAGCTCACGCCCGTGATGTCGAGTTTGGACGAGCCGTCCTCGTTGAACTTCACGGTCAGGTTGTCGCCATTGAGCAGGTTGACGCCGTTGAAGCTCGCATCGGTCGCCAGCTGGTCGATCTGCGTGCGCAGGCTGTTGTAGTCCGTCTCGTAGCTCGCGCGGGCTTCCGTCACCGTTTCGCCATTGGTCGAGCTGTCGGAGTTGATGCCCAGCGACGTGGCGGCGGCCGCACCGAAGGAGAGATCTTCGCCGCTTGCGAGCGAGAAGCCCAGCGTGCCGTCGCCATTGTCGGTGACCGACAGGCCCGTGACGCCAGCCGTGTCGAGCACGGTCTTGAGGTCGCCGGCATCGGTGATGTTGGCCGAGATGGTGACCGTGGCCGCCGTCGCGCCGCCCACGATGATGTCGAGCGCTTCATTGGTACCGGCAGACGTGCTGAAGTCATGCGCGGTGACCGAAGAAGAGGTCAGCGTCGTCGCCGTCGCCTTGGCCTGAAGAGCCTGGTTGGCGGTGGACTTGGCCTGGTCGACCAGCTTCTGGATCGAGGTGAGGCCCTGGTCGGCAGACTTCAGCGTCTGTACCGCGAGCTTCGTGGAGTCCTGAAGAGCCGTCAGGTCGGAGGCGCGGTTGGACAGGCCCTGAGCCGTGAAGAACGACTGCGGGTTGTCGAGAGCGCTGTTGACCTTCTTACCGGTGGACAGACGCGAAGACGTCTGCGCCATCATGTCGGCCGTGTTCTGGAGGGAGAGAAGGTTCTGACGAACCGAAGCAGAAAGAGCAATACCACCCATTTTAGATTTCCTTTCCTAGGAATGATCGTCAAAAGCTCGTCCTGAGCTCTGAATGGACGATAGGGGCGGGCCTCTTAAGAGCCAGTAAACAGAATTGCGATTTCAGTCGTGGACACAAAAAAAGCGGGGCACGAGGCCCCGCCTGATTTCGTCGTGGTAATTTTCGGGTTAACCGAAGAGGCGCAGCACACCCTGTTCGGCCTGGTTGGCCAGCGAGAGCGCCGTGGTGCCCAACTGCTGGCGCGTCTGAAGGGCGAGCAGCTTGGCGCCTTCTTCATTCGTGTCGGCCAGCGTCAGGTTGGAGGCGCCGGTCTGCAGCGTGTCCACGAGGTTCTTGGTGAAGTCCTGGCGGATTTCCACCACACCCAGATTGCCGCCGAAGGTGGAGGCCTGCTGGCGCAGAACATCCGTGGTGGAGTTCAGGCCATTGATCAGATCACTGATGTTGCTGTCGGACTCGAATTCGTGATTGCCGTCCGATGCGCCAACCGTGGAGATGTTCAGAAGACCGTCCGGCGTCAGCTGGACGCCCTGAATATCCATCTTGCTGCTCTGATCTTCATTGAAGAAGACGCTCAGCATATCGCCCTTGAGCAGGTTGACGCCCTTATAGCTCGCATCGTCCGCCAACTGCTTGATCTGGTCGCGCAGATTGTTGAAGTCCGTTTCGTATTTGTCGCGGTTCACGCCGTTGGACGAGGACGTCTTCGTGCCGAGCAGTTTGGAGAGCGCGGTATTGTCGGCGGAGTCCGTCGTGACGGCGACCGCGCGGCCCGAGGCGGCTTCCAGATGAATCTGGCCGTCCTCGATGGAGGCGGTGACGCCTTCGCCGGTCAGGTCGCCACCCGCATCGGTGTTGATCGCATCGACAAGCGCCTTGATGTCGCTCGAGGCGGTAATGGCGTAGTCGAAAGTCTTTTCGCCGACCGTGAGCGTGATCGTTTCACCGGAGGTGAAGCCGCGGGATGTATCGGTCAGCGTGTTGGTCGCGCCGGACGCCGTGGTGCCGGTGCCGACGACATCGGTGGATGCCTTGCCGGTCAGCGTGGTCGCGCTGATCTTGGTTTCCAGCGCCTGGTTCGCCGTCGCCTTCAGGCTTTCGACAAGTTTCTGGATCGATGTGATGCCCTGATCGGCGGCCTTCAGCGTCTGAATGGATTGCCCCATGCTATCGAGCAGGGTGTTCAGATCGGAGGCGCGGTTGTTCAGGCCCTGTGCCGTGAAATAGGCGGTCGGGTTGTCGATCGCGCTATTCACCTTCAGGCCGGTCGAGAGACGAAGGTTCGTCTCCGAAAGCATCTTCTGCGTGTTCTGCATGCTGAGCAGATTGGAGCGGATCGCTCCGGAAAGAACCACATCAGCCATTGTCATCTACCTCTAGGGTTTTGCCGGCTCGTCGTATCATCACGGCACAGCGGCTATACTCGGAATTAATGCTTAATTCAGCGTAAACGGATCTGGATCTTTCCTTCTCCGCTGTGGCTTCTCACGCTTCCGAGCGCCAGATTCCACGCCGCGTCACTACTGGCATGCTATATCGCACAAGCCGTGCCATATCCATTTTTTCAATAAAAACAATCGGTTGAGTGTTTTTGAGGGCCCCGTGGGCGGCAATTGATGCGCGGCCCGCGGCAAAGTTTGCCGGTCGGCAGGCAGGAAATGCTCAGCCGATCAGGCGCTTTGCCGCTTCCTGGCGGAACAGGGAAACCAGGGCCTCGCGGTCCCAGAAGGGCGCCTGAGGGTAAACGGTGAGGGAGGGATACCAGGGCAGGCTGCCCGTGCCGAGCTGGTTGGCATTCTCGATCGGGGCGAAGACGAGGGCGTTGGCTCCCAGCGCGCCGGCCATTTCGGTCGCCGCGTTCCATGATCCGACCGTGAGATCGAGTTCGCACAGAAGCGCGGCCACGCCTTCAAGGTCGTCATGGGTGTCGAGACCCGGCATTTCGTGGATCGTGATGCCGAGTTCCTGCCTTGCTTTGGCGAGCTCTTCCTCGGGTTTCGAATATTGAAGGCTCACAATGTCGAAGCGGTCGTCGTCCAGAAGCGGCTTCCAGTCGGAAAGCTGCGTGGCATAGAGATCGCGCAGCGCGTTCGAGATACCCGAGCGCCAGGTGATGCCGATCTTGGGCCGCGGCCCCAGAGAAGAGAGCCATTCGCGCGCCCGGGCCCGTTTTTCGGGGCAGGCGACGAGCCGGGGCGGGTTTTTCGGGAATGCGTCCAGGCTGCGGCGAAGATGAATGGACGGCATGGCGGCCGGCGCGGTGAGGTCGAAATCGATGTCGCCGTAATTTTCAAAGCCCGATGCAAGGCGCGTTTCGGCCCGCACCGTCGCGCCGGGCCATGTGCGCTGGTAGAGCGGCACCACGCGCGGATCGGTTTCGATGATGACATGGCCCGCGCGCTCCACGATGTCGTGATAGACGGTGGAAAAGCGGAAATCGTCGCCCAACCCCTGTTCGCGCCAGAGGAAAATCGTCTTGTCTGCGAGGTCTTCGTCTTTCCAGATGAGACCGGGGAAGGGGCGCAGCGGCGTGCGCGTGCCGGATTCGAAACCGTAGCCGTAAAGATCCCAGCCATTCTCTATATCGCCGGTGGCGAGCAGGGCGAGGGCGAGGTTCCAGAGGATTTTGGCATTGTGAGGCGTGACGGACAGCGCCTGCTGATAAAGCTGGATCGCCTCTTGCGTGCGTCCGGCGTTCTGAAGCATCGAGCCCAGGTTGACGGCGGCCTGGATCAGGTCCGGCTTCAGCATCAGGGCGCGCCGATAGCAGGCCTCCGACTCGTCGAACATGGCGGCATTGGCCAGATAGCGACCAAGATTGCTGTAAGCCTCGGCATTGTCGGGAAACATCTCGATGACTTCCGAGACGAGATCGACCGCGGCCTGCGTTTCGCCGCGCTCGTCGAGGATCGAGGCGAGGTTGATCCGCGCAGACGCGATCCGCGGCTCCTTGCGCATCAGTTTGCGATAGATCTCTTCGGCGCGTTTCTTCTCGCCGCATTCGGCAAAGGCGAGGGCGACCTCGAACTGTTTCTGCAGGTCCTGTCCGGCACGCCGGGATGCCTTTTCGAGGTGTTTGCAGGCTTCTTCGGTCTCATCGAGCAGGGTCAGGGCCTGCGCCATGACGAGGCGTGCCTGATGCGTGTCGGGCTTCTCGGCCAGCACGGCATCCAGATACTGGATGGCCTTCAGCGGGTCGCAGGCCTTTACCGCGTCCGCTGCCAGATCCAGCTTTTGCCGGAGGCTGGTTGCCTCGATGGAAATTACCGGATCCGTTGCGATTTCGATTTCGAACGCCATGCCCACCCTCGTTCAATCCGGCCGACGCCGGTGCCCAACGCCATGGAAAATGGCCGAAACTTGGTTAGCGCATGGTTAAGCCCGGTCGGGCGGATCAGGCGCGCTCGTCGAAGGCGATGGAATTGTCGCGTGCGCGGGTCTGGCGAATGGCGGCATTCTCGCCATATCCGCCCGCCGGCGCCTTCTGGCGGCTGACCCCTTCCGCAACCGCGTGGATCAGCCGGTCGGAGACCGATTTCGTGGCGAGCAGGGTCTCTTCGTTCCGGCGCAGCGTCTCGTCGAGATCGTGCATGGCCGCTTTCAGCTCGTTGATCTTTTCGGAAGGCGCGCGGTCGATGAGTGCGGTGCGCTGGCGTACGGCCTGACTGTCCATGGCGTAGTCATTGGCCACGCGGATCTTCTCGGCCTGCAATTCGCCCAAAGCGCCGATCTTGCGGGCCTGCAGGGCCTCGGTTTCGCGCGTCAGGATCGAGGTGAGGCTCGTCGTCAGGCGGAGCAGGCGCTCGGCAAGTTCAGCAGGCGGGAGTTGCTCGGCGGGAGTGCGGCGCTCGGCGCTCATTGGTGTTGCTCCTGAAGCTTGATGATTTCCGAATAGACGGTGTCGGCAAGGCCGATGCCGCCGGATTTGGTCATTTCCTGGCTGTACTGGTCCACCAGCAGGGAGCGGAACATTTCCTCGCCCTGTCCGCCGCCGAATGTCTCGTCCGTTTTCACGCCCTTGAACATCGACTGGAACATGCTGGAGAGGAACTGGGACTCGAAGTCCTGCGCCGCAGCCCAGGCTTTCGGGTCCTTGCCCTGCGGTGTGTTGGCGGCGTGCTGCGCGCCGCCGACATGCACATAGGCGGACTGGAAGGCGCCGGAGGGAAGGGCGGTCATGTCCATCACATCACCTCGATTTCGGCCTGCAGCGCGCCGGCGGATTTGATCGCCTGCAGAATGGTGATCATGTCGCGCGGGCTGACACCCAGCGCATTGAGCCCGTCCACCAGCTCGGCAAGGGAGATCGAGCCGTCGAGGATGCCGAGCTTGCGGTCTTTCTGCTCGTCCACCTGCACATTGGTGCGCGGCACGACGACGGTCTGGCCCTTGTTGGCGAAGGGGTTGGGCTGGCTGACCTGCGGCGTTTCCTGCACGGAGATCGTCAGATTGCCCTGGGCGATGGCCACGCGGCTGACACGCACGTCCTGACCCATAACGATGACGCCGGAGCTTTCGTCGATCACGACACGCGCGGGCGCATCGGGCTCGACACGGAGCTGCTCGATTTCGGTCAGCAGGCCGACCACGTCGTCGCGGAATTTCGGCGGAATCCTGAGGTCGATGGTGGTGGGGTTGTCGGCCTTGGCCGCATCCCCGCCAAGATAGGCATTGATGGCGGCGGAAACGCGCTGGGCGGTCGTCAGGTCCGGATTGCGCAGCGCCAGGCGCAGCGTCTTCATATCCGACAGCTTGAAATCGATTTCCTTTTCGACGATGGCGCCATTGGCGATACGGCCATTGGTGGGCACGCCGCGCACCACGGAGGCCGCCTGGCCCTGCGCGGCAAAGCCGCCGGTGGCGAGCGATCCTTGCGCGACGGCATAGACCTGACCGTCGGCGCCCATGAGCGGGGTCACCAGCAGGACGCCGCCCTGCAGATTGGTGGCATCGCCAAGGGCGCTGACCGTCACGTCGATGCGGGTGCCCTGCGGCGCGAAGGGCGGCAGGTTTGCCGACACCATCACGGCGGCCACATTGTCGGTCTTGAGCGCGGTGCCGCGCGTGTTGACGCCGAGCCGTTCGAGCATGCCGATCAGGCTTTGCTGGGTGAAGGGAGCGTTGCGCAGCGTGTCGCCGGTGCCGTTGAGGCCGACAACGAGGCCGTAACCGACCAGCATGTTGTCGCGAATACCTTCCACATCGACGATGTCCTTGATGCGCGAGGCGCCCTGCGCCGGCATGACGATCATGGCCAGCAGGCAGGCAAGGGCGGCAAAAGCCGCGGCAATGCGATGGGAAGAAAAGAGAATGCGGAACATGAGAGGGGGTACTCGTTTTTCGCCAGCGATCCTGCCCCTATCTAGCGAATGCCGTGCCAAAGCCGATCAGGGCTTCCAGCGTTCTGTAAGCTGTTGAATTTACTCGCTTTCGATGGCGGGCGCCGCATAGCGCAGGGCGGGCCCCGCGGTGCCGGGCGGCAGCGCTTTCCGGCCTCAGGCGGCAAAAACTGCCGGGAGAGGGGGCGGATTTAACCCCGCCTTAAGCCTCGCGATCCATTCTCCATAGTCATAAAGCGCATGGGTGAGCGCAGTTGGGGGCCATGATGAAAATCGGGCAGACAAAGAGCACATCGGGAACGCAAGGCAAGCGATCCGCCGGTTCGGCGGCGTCGGGCGCGGGTTCCAGCTTTTCCATCGGCGAAACAGGGCAGGCGCGCGCAAGCGCGGGCCTGAGTGCGCCGGCATCGATCGGCGCGGTCGATGCGCTGCTGGCTCTTCAGGGAGCCGAGGCGGCGGATGATGCGCTGGGCGCACCGCGCCGCGCCATGGAACGCGCAGAGGACATGCTCGATATTCTGGATCAGGTGAAGATCGACCTGCTCTCGGGCAAGATGCCGGTCAACCGGCTGACCCGTCTTCTGGGCGTGGTCGGGCGCAAGAGGGGCCATGTGGCCGATCCGAACCTCCAGGACGTTCTCGACCAGATCGAGCTTCGGGCGCGGGTGGAACTGGCCAAATTCGGCAATTATCCCGAAAACTGAGCTGATTTTGCTGCTTTTTGCGGCAATTTGGCCTTTTGCCAAGTCATTGCGTCAGTTGAATTTTCACGGATATTTCATCGGCGAATCGCTGACTGCGCAGTTGAGAATCGTAGGGTCTCTCCATATACTCCGCCGCGCTTGGTTAGGGCTCGTTTGAGGGAGTGACCGTCGGTATGGCAGTGCGTTTACCCAAAGGCTATACGCCATCGGACGATGAGCCGTTTATGAACAAACGGCAGAAGGAATATTTCCGTCTCAAGCTGGAGAAGTGGAAAGACGACATCCTGAAGGAAAATCGCGAGACGCTGCAGCACCTTCAGGACGATTCTTCCAACCATCCGGATATCGCGGACCGCGCCTCGAGCGAAACGGAACGCTCGCTCGAACTGCGGACGCGCGACCGGCAGCGCAAGCTGATCTCCAAGATCGATGCGGCGCTGCGCCGGCTCGAGGACGGAACCTACGGATATTGCGAGGAGACGGGTGAGCCGATCAGCCTGAAGCGGCTGGACGCGCGCCCCATCGCCACCTTGTCGATCGAGGCGCAGGAACGCCACGAGCGGCGGGAAAAGGTCTATCGCGACGACTGATTGCGGTCGGCGAAACCGGACGAAAGAACGCGGCCCCCGCATGGAGGGCCGCGTTTTTTATTGGGTAAGGTTGCCTGTCGGATGCGCCGGGTGATCCTTAGAAGGGCATCAGGATGTCGTAGAGCTGCTGGCCGTAGCGCGGCTGCTGCACATCGGTGATCTGGCCGCGGCCGCCATAGGAAATCCGGGCCTCGGCGATCTGGGTGTGTTCGATGGTGTTGGTGTTGGAGATATCCTCCGGCCGCACCACGCCCTGAACGGTGAGTTCGCGCACCTCGTTGTTCACGCGCACTTCCTGACGGCCCGCAATGACGAGATTGCCGTTGGGCAGCGTCTGGGTCACGACCGCGGCGATGGTGAGGGCGATGGATTCCTTGCGGTTGACGGAGCCGGAACCGGCGCTGGAGCTCTTGCTGCCGGCGCCGACCAGTTTCGTCGGGTCCACGGCGTCGGGCAGGACGTGCTTCAGATTGCTTTCCAGGCCCATGAAATTGCTGAGATTGGCGTCTTCGGAATTGTCGCGGCTGCGCTTGGAGGTGTTGTCCACCTTGGCGCTGTCGGCAATGTCGATCTTGACGGTGAGAATGTCGCCCACGCGGCTGGCGCGCTGATCGCGGAAGAAGGCGCGGGAGCCGGAGCGCCAGAGCGAATTGGGCTGATAGGTGATCTTTTCCGGCTGCGGCATGGGCATGCCCACGCGCTGGTTTACCTCGGCGGTCAACCCCGCGCCGACCGGCGCGAGGGCAGGGGCCTGGCCGATATTCTCGATGCGGTCCACGGCGCTGCAGCCGGCAAGCAGGGCGCCGAGCAGGGCGAAGGCGGAGAATTTGACGAGAGAACGCGGGATCATGGAAACAACCTTTAACTTTGGGTCCGGTGCCGAATGTTAATCGCGGAGATCAGCCCTTGGCCGCGCCGCCGCCAAGCGATGCCTGGGCGGGGGAGGATGCGTCGATGCTGATCGTGTTCGGCGCGGATACCGTGCCTTCGATGGTGCGGTTGGAACGGATATTCATGATACGGACGACATCGCCGATGGCGCCGTCTTCAAGCGCGCGGCCGCGGGCGGTGAGCGTCAGGGCGCCGGTCTTGTAGATGACGTCCACCTGCGAGCCCTTGCTGACGAGGACGGGCGGCTCCATGTCGGACAGGCGCAGCGGCACGCCCGCGCGCACCGGGCGGCGCGGCGACATGCCCTTGAGCTGGTTTTCGGCGCCGATGATGTTGCCGGCGACGCGGCTGGCGGGGAGCTTCACCCATTCGATGTCGCGGGCTCTCACGACCTCGCCCGGCGTCATGTCGCGCGACAGCACGGGCACGTCGCGCACCGGATAGGCGCGGCCGGACACGCGGCGCAGCGGGGCGAGCGCATCGTCGGCGGGCGCGCGGATGGCGGCGGCGAAGGTGCCGTTTCGGTTGTTCCAGGCAAGCTGTTCGACCTTTACCGTGAGGGGCGCGCCGTCCGCCACCTGGATGCCGGACAGGCCTTGCGCGAAATCCACCTGAAGGGAAGACGGGTCGCTGAGCGAGGGCGAGCGCGCCGTTACGGCGTTGGCGATGGAAGCGGCGATTTCGGTTTCGGGCACCTGAACGCCTGCGCGGGCGATCACGACATGGGTGAGGCCTGCATGATTGTGCCAGTCGATACCGTTGCGCCGCGCGGCAAGCGAAATGCGCGAGACGGAAAGCTGACCGGCAAGACCGGGCGCGGGTGCCTGGGCGATGACGACATCGGCAGCCTGGCCCGCATCGTCGAAGAGATCGCCCAGCGTCACCACATCCTGCGACACGGTGACGGCGGGATGAAGCTCGGCGGCGGCAAGCGGCGCGGCGCCGCCCGCGACAAGCAGAAGGCCGAGCGCGACGGTGCGACAGGAGGCGAGAAGAGTGCGGATCATCGGTCTCGCTCCTTACTTCACGTTGGAGGTGACGGACATCATTTCGTCCGAGGCGGAGATGATCTTGGCGTTCATCTCATAGGCGCGCTGGGCGGTGATGAGCGAGGTGATTTCGTTCACCGCGTTCACATTCGAGGTTTCCAGAAAGCGCTGCTGCAGCGAGCCGAAACCGGTGTCGTCGGGATTGCCCAGCGTTGCGGCGCCGCTTGCCGTGGTTTCCTGGAAGAGATTGTTGCCCATCGGGTCGAGGCCGGACTCGTTCTGGAAGGTGGCGAGTTCCAGCGTGCCGACGATCTGCGGATCGGTCTGGCCGGGGATCTTGGCCTGGACCTGTCCGTCGCTGGAAATGGTGACGTCGGTCGCGTCCTGCGGGATGGTGATGCCGGGGGCCACGGTGTAGCCGTCGGCGGTCACGATCTGCCCGTCGGGGGAAAGCTGGAAAGAGCCCGCGCGGGTATAGGCGTCTTCGCCGCTGGGCATCTGCACATGGAAGAAGCCGCGGCCCTGAATGGCGACGTCGAGATCGTTCCCGGTGTTCTGGTAGCCGCCCTGCGACATGATGCGGTAGACGGAGCCCGTTTTCACGCCGAGGCCGACCTGAATGCCGGCGGGCACCACCGTGCCGCTGTCCGACGAGTTGGTGCCGACGCGGCGCAGGTTCTGGTAGAGCAGGTCCTGAAACTCGGCGCGCTGACGCTTGAAGCCCGTGGTGCTCATATTCGCGATGTTGTTCGAGATGACCTCGACGTTGAGCTGCTGGGCCATCATGCCGGTGGCTGCGATGCTGAGGGACTGCATGTTCTAGATCCTCTTTCTCAAAATTCCGCGGCGGCGCTTCAGGCGGCCTGGCCGAGTTTGGATATGGCGTCGCGGCGCATCTGGTCGGCGCTGTCGACGAGTTTCTGGGCACTCGCATAGGAGCGGGTGACATCGATCATGTTCGTCATCTGGAGGATGGCGTTGACGTTGGAGCCTTCCAGCGCGCCCTGCACGACATGCGGCTTTTCGACGGGCACTTCCGCCTGGTCGGTGGTGTAGAGCGTGCCGCCCGCGGCCTTCAGCAGGCGTTCATTGTCGAATTCGACGAGGCCGAGCTTGCCGCGCTGTCCCTGATCGGTCGAAATCGTGCCGTCGCGCGCGATGGAGATGTCCTCTTCGTCGGGGCGGAAGGTGATGACCGAGCCATTGTCGTCGAGCACGGGATTGCCGGAGACATCGACAAGCCGTCCCTGCGCATCGAGCGAGAAATGGCCGTTGCGGGTGTAGCGGATGCCTGCATCGGTCTGGACCTTGAAATAGCCCTTGCCGGAAATGGCGGCGTCCATCGGGTTGCCGGTCGGTTCCAGCTTGCCGTCGGCCAGATCGCGGTTGAGGCCGATATCCTGGACGAAGGAGAGCGACTTGTCGGGGGCATCCTCGGTCGCGACCGGCATGACGTATTCGTCGAACAGCATGGATTCCGACTTGTAGCCATTGGTGTTCATGTTCGCGAGGTTGTTCGCGATGATGGACATGTTCCGTTGCATGGCCATCTGTCTCGACAATCCGATGAGCAGTGCGTTTTCCATGGTGCAGTCGTCCTAGGGTGGCTGTCCGGTTTTCGCTTCGATCCCGGACTTCCATGTGCAGGCGCTGTGCCAGACAGATAACTCAATGAAATCAGTGGCTTGGGTTTTTCGTACCGGCGGCGGGATTTGCTTGAGGAAGGCTTTACCCGGCAATATCTGCCGCTTTTCCGGCGCGCCTATATAAGGATTCGCGCGGGTGCGTACGCGCATCCATGAAGGGAAGCCGGTCTGAAAAACTCTTCGTTAACTAAACTCCACGATGATCGATTTGTCGTGAAGCACATGTCCTGGGCAGGACGCTTCATGACGCGGGCAAAAAAGAGGTGGGGCTATGACCGCGACAGATGTCGATCCGTCCACTGAAGTGGAAGGCGTCTCCGATAAATCTGAAAAGAAATCGGGACCCAACAAGCTTGTGCTTGTCGGGGGGCTCGTTGCGGTGTTGCTCGTCGTCGGGGGCGCAGGAGCCTGGTTCACGGGCATGCTGGGGGGCTCCGGCGCCCCGACGGAAGAGAAGGTGGCGGTCGCACCTGTTTTCTACGACCTTCCCGATTTCCTATCCAATCTGAGCGGTCCGCCGCCGCAGCGCTACCTGAAGATGCGGGTGTCGCTGCAGCTTGAAAACCAGGAAGCCAGCAAGATCGTCGATCAGCAGCTTCCCCGGGTACTGGACGGCTTTCAGACCTATCTCAGGCAGCTCCGTCCCGAAGACCTCAAGGGCTCGGCGGCGATGATGCGCCTGAAGGAAGAGCTTCTGCGGCGCCTGAATCTGGCGATTCAGCCGCCCGTGGTCAAAGACATCCTGTTCAAGGAAATCATCGTTCAGTAAGCGGACCGAATTCTCATGGCCGACGCCGATCTGCAAGACATGGAAGACAAGACCCTGGACGAGACGCAGGAGGATGCCGATGGCACGTCCGAGCGCGTGCTGAACCAGGACGAAATCGACAACCTTCTCGGCTTCGAAGTCGAGGAAGAGGTGGCCGACGAACGCACGGGCATTCAGGCAATCGTCAATTCGGCGCTTGTTTCCTATGAGCGCCTGCCGATGCTCGAAATCGTTT
Source organism: Parvibaculum sp. (assembly GCF_002684405.1). Taxonomy (GTDB): domain Bacteria; phylum Pseudomonadota; class Alphaproteobacteria; order Parvibaculales; family Parvibaculaceae; genus Parvibaculum. The sequence goes on from NZ_NYVD01000129.1 coordinate 54,652, forward strand.
TCGACCGGCTCGTCCGGCTGATGACGATCTCGCTTCGTAATTTCACCTCCGACAATGTCGAGGTTTCGCTCGACAATGTGTCGTCGATCCGCTTCGGCGACTATCTCAATTCGATCCCGCTGCCGGCGATCCTGAGCGTGTTCCGCGCGAAGGAGTGGGACAATTTCGGTATGTTCACCGTCGATTCCAACCTGATCTATTCGGTGGTCGACGTGCTGCTGGGCGGCCGCCGCGGCACCGCGGCGATGCGGATCGAGGGGCGACCCTATACGACGATCGAACTCAATCTCGTTCAGCGCATGATCGAGGTCGTGCTGCAGGACGTGCA
>NZ_NYVD01000130.1 GCF_002684405.1 Parvibaculum sp.
CCGGATCGCAGCCAGCGAGTTGGCCACCGCGTTTTCCGTATCGTTATGTGCATGGATACCGAGCCGGTCGCCCGGCACGCCCGCGGCAATCAGCGCGGTCACGATGGCTTCGACCTCTGAGGGCAATGTACCGCCATTGGTGTCGCAAAGAACAGCCCAGCGCGCGCCGGCATCCAGCGCCGTCTTCACGCAGGCCGTTGCATAGTCGGGATTGGCCTTGTAGCCGTCGAAGAAATGCTCGCAATCGATCATCGCCTCGCGGTCATGCGCGATGATCGCTTCCACGCTCTCGCGAACGCTGTCGAGGTTCTCCTCGTTGGAGATGCCAAGCGCGACTTCCACATGGAAATCCCAACTCTTGGCAACGAGGCAAACGGCATCGGCCGTGGAATCGAGGATGGCGGCAAGCCCGGGATCGTTGGAGGCGCTGCGCCCTGCCCGCTTGGTCATGCCGAAGGCGGTGAAGGTGGCACGCTTCAACGCCGGCTTGTCGCCGAAAAAAGCCGTATCGGTGGGATTGGCGCCGGGATAGCCGCCTTCCACGTAGTCGATGCCCAGCTCGTCCAGCAGGGTCGCAATCAGCCGCTTGTCCTCGACGGAGAAATCCACGCCCGTGGTCTGCGCGCCATCGCGCAGCGTGGTGTCGAAGAGGTAGAGCCGTTCTTTCGTCGTCGCGTTCATCTTTTCGCTTCCGCTCGCGGCGCCTCCCGAAAGGAGACGCAGAGAAAATACCGATGCCACCGCCGCGGCCGGACCATTTACAGCAAAGGAAGATTAAGACGTGCTTGTACGGCGGCGGCGGAGCTATGTCAGCCGCTAATAATGAGACCCTGAATAATGCGGAACTCGGCCATTGCCGGTCCTCTCATCTGCCGTTACACCCGGCCCGAAAATCAGGCCTTTTTACCGCGAAGCCGGGCCTCGGCCCGCTCGCGCCCGATCAGAGGTAGCAGGTTTTTCAGCTCGGGTCCATGGTCCAGGCCCGTAAGTGCCTGACGCAGCGGCATGAATAGCGCCTTGCCCTTGGCCCCCGTCTCCGCCTTCACGATGTCTGTCCATGCCTTCCATGTGGTTTCGTCCCATGGCCCATCCGGCAGGAGGTCCGCCGCCCTGGAGGCGAATATGGGGTCCTCTATCGCCGGGGCCACCGGCCCTTCGGCGATACGGGCCCAGTCCGCCACCTCGGCAAAGCGGGTGAGATTGGGCCGGACAGCCGCCCAAAAGTCGGGTCCAAGGTCGCAATCGAGCGCCTGAAGGCGCTCCTTCACCTCGTCATATTCCAGCATGTGGAGCGTACCGGCATTCGCCTTGTCCAGTTCGGTCAGGTCGAAGCGGATATCGGACCGCCCAAGCCGGGCGACATCGAAGCTCTTGGCCAAATGGTCGAGCGAGAGCGTCGCCTCCACGGGGTCGGGCGTGCCGAGGCGCGCCAGCAACGCATTGAGCGCCATGGGCTCGACGCCATGCTCGCGCAGTGCCATCAGCGAAAAATCCGCCGCATCGTCACGCTTGGACAGCGGCTTGCCTTCCGGCCCCTGCAACATGGAGTGATGCGCGAAGACCGGCACCTTGCCGCCCAGCGCGCGAAAGAGCTGCACCTGCACGCCGGTATTCGTCACATGGTCGGCGCCGCGAATGATGTGGGTGATGCCGAAGTCGATATCGTCCACGATCGAGGGCAGCGTGTAGAGATAGCGCCCATCGCCACGGATCAGCACAGGATCGGACACCGAGGCGCAATCCACTTTCGTCTCGCCGAAAATGAGGTCCGTAAAGGTCGTGACTTCCTGCTTCAGCCTGAAGCGCCAATGGGGCTTGCGCCCTTCTGCTTCCAGCTTTGCCTTCTCCTCGTCACTGAGAGAGAGCGCCGCCCTGTCATAAACAGGCGGCAGGCCGCGCCGGGCCTGCAGCTTGCGCTTCATCTCCAGTTCTTCGGGTGTTTCGTAGCAGGGATAAAGCAGCCCTTCCGCCTTCAGCTTTTCCGCAGCCTTGTCATATTCGGCCATCCGGTTCGACTGGCGGTCGAGAATGTCGTGGACGAGGCCGAGCCAGCCCAGATCCTCCACAATGCCATGGGCATATTCTTCAGTGGACCGCTCATCGTCGGTGTCATCCAGGCGAAGCATGAACTTGCCACCGGCCTTGCGCGCAAAGAGCCAGTTGAAAAGCGCCGTGCGCGCATTGCCCACATGAAGGCGGCCCGTCGGGCTCGGCGCGAAACGGACAACAATTTCGGGAACCTCAGTCGACATCGCGGAACCCGTTGGTGATCGGATAGCGGCGGTCGCGGCCGAAATTGCGCGAGGAGAGCTTCACGCCGGGCGCAGCCTGGCGGCGCTTGTATTCGGAGACGAAGAGCAGATTTTCCACGCGATGCACCAATGCGCGATCATGACCGCGCGCGACAATGTCGTGCACAGGCATTTCATGCTCGACCAGACATTCAAGAATATCGTCCAGCACCTCATAGGGCGGCAGGCTGTCCTCATCCTTCTGGTCGGGGCGAAGCTCGGCACTTGGCGGCTTGGTGATGATCCGCTCGGGGATCACTTCGCCTTCCGGCCCCAGTACACCTTTCGGCATGTGACTGTTGCGCCATGCGGCAAGCTTGAAGACGCGGCTCTTGTAGAGATCCTTGATCGGATTGAAACCGCCATTCATGTCTCCATAAAGCGTCGCATAGCCTGCAGAAACTTCGGATTTATTACCTGTGGTCAGCAGCATGGAGCCGAATTTGTTCGAGATCGCCATCAGGATGAGGCCGCGCGAGCGCGACTGAATATTTTCTTCCGTCGTGTCGGACTGCGTGTTCTCGAACATCTTCTCCAGCGCATTGGTGAAGCCGACCACCGGCTCCTCGATGGGCACGATGTCGTAGCGCACGCCCAGCGCCTTGGCGCAGGCTTCCGCATCTTCAAAACTTTCCGACGAGGTGTAGCGGTAAGGCAGCATGACGCAGTGGACGTTTTCCGCGCCCAGCGCATCGACGGCCAGCGCGGCCACGAGCGCGCTGTCGATACCGCCGGACAGTCCCAGCACCACGCCGGGGAAATGGTTCTTCTTCACATAGTCGCGAAGCCCGCGCACGGTGGCGAGATAGATCGCCTCGTCGCCTTCCGGCACTTCGGCGCACTCCCCTTTCGCACAGACCCAGCCATGCGGCTCGCGCGTCCAGTCGGTGACGAGGATTTCCTGTTCCCACGCCCGCATCTGGACGGCAAGCGAGAGATCCGCATTCAGCACGAAGGAACCGCCATCGAATACAAGCTCGTCCTGCCCGCCGATCTGGTTCAGATAGGCCATCGGCAGGCCGCTTTCCTGAATGCGGCGGATGGCGAGTTGCATGCGGGCGTCGAATTTGTCGAAATCATAGGGAGAGCCGTTCGGCACGAGCAGCATTTCCGCGCCTGTCTCCTCCAGGCACTCCACGACGTCCGGGTACCAGATGTCCTCGCAGACCGGCACCCCCACACGCACGCCGCGAATGTCGATCGGTCCCGGCAGCGGACCCTCGTCGAAGACGCGGGGCTCGTCGAACACGCCGTAATTTGGCAGACGCACCTTGTAGCGATGAGCCTGAACCTCCCCCTTATCGAGATAGAGGACGGCATTGTAGAGCTTGTCGTCTTCCTTCCATGGCGCGCCGATCAGCACGGCCGGGCCTCCGTCCGCCGTCTGCTCGGCAAGCTGGATGACGGCCTCCCGCGCCCGGCGCTGGAAAGCGGGACGCAGCACCAGATCCTCGGGCGGATAGCCGGCAATGAAGAGCTCCGGAAAGACGACCAGATCCGCGCCCGCCAGTTCAGCTTCGCGGCGGGCCTCGATCGCCTTTTCCAGATTGCCCTTTATGTCGCCCACCGTGGGGTTGAGTTGGGCGAGCGCAATACGCAACCGGTCGGTCATTGGGTTATTTTCCGGGAGATATGTTCCAATTGAGCATTAGTGCTGTTCTAGCGCCGGATGCGCCTGCGGACAATAGGGCCCTTGCCCCGATTCTGACATTCGAATGTGCAGCCTTTTTCAACCTCGCGCATGGGCGGGGGCTTTCATCTTGTCTAAGCTCCCGCATCGAAAATCTTCAGGGAGGACAAGAACATGCCCAATACGTCCCAAGCCAACCGACAGATCCTGCTGGCCGAGACGCCGGAGGGAAAGCTTGCCGAGAGCAATTTCCAGCTTCGCGAAGGCAGCATGCCCGAGGCAGGCGAAGGAGAGCTTCTGCTGAAAACGCGGATCGTCTCGCTTGATGCCGCCAACCGGGCCTGGATGCAGGGTGCCACCTATCGCTCGGCGGTGGATGCCGGCACGGTGATGGCGGGCGGCGCCATCGCGGAAGTCGTGCAGTCGGGCACGGTGGATTTCAAGCCCGGCGATCTCGTCTTCGCCGATACGGGCTGGCAGGAATATTCGGCCGTACCGGCCAAGACCGCTCAAAAACTCGAACCGCGCGAGCCCCTCTCCTATCTCCTCAGCGTTTACGGCATTGCCGGCCTCACCGCCTATTTCGGCCTTTTGAAAATCGGCGACCCAAAGCCGGGCGAAACGGTGGCCGTTTCCGCCGCCGCCGGGTCGGTCGGGTCGATTGTGGGGCAGATCGCCAAGATCAAGGGCTGCAAGGTCATCGGCATCGCGGGCGGCAAGGAGAAGTGCAAGCTGTTGACCGACGAACTCGGTTTCGACGCGGCCGTGGACTACAAATCCGAACCCGTTCACAAGGCGCTGAAGGCGGCGGCGCCGGACGGCATCGATGTCTATTTCGACAATGTCGGCGGGGATATTCTGGAAGCGGCCCTTTTCCGCATGAACCAGAATGGTCGCATCGCCTGCTGCGGGGCCGTCTCGCAGTATGACGGCACCCCGCCCGCCCATGGACCGCGTGGCGTGCCGGGGCTCATTGTCACCAAACGGCTGAAAGTCCAGGGTTTCATCGTCTCCGACTTCTATGCGGAGCGTGAAAAGGCGCTGAAAGACCTTGAAGGCTGGGTCCAGGACGGCTCGCTCAAGGTGAAAGAGGACATTCTTGAGGGCCTCGAAACGCTGCCCAAGGCCCTGATCGGGCTGCTGGCCGGCGAAAATGTGGGCAAACGCATGGTCCGCGTCGCCTGAGATTACAAATTTTTTATCCGCCTGCGCCCTGCGACGGAGAATCGTGAGCTATGCGTATTATATGGAAACGGGGTACTCGCGCTTTTAGTACGGTCAGGCAGATATGGGCTATGAAGGCGACGGCGGCAGGCCGTCCTCATCCGGGGAAACGAGCGAGCGCTCGTTCCCCGGACGTATTTTTTCGATGCTTCCGTCATGGTTGAAAGCTGGATGGGTCAAGGTTGCATCCTTGACGGCCATCCTCCTTCTGGCCCTCTGGTTCGGTTATCAGAGCCTTTTCGGCAGCAGCGATACGGCGAGCTATCAGACCGTCACCGTTACCCGCGGCAATATCGAACAGACCGTCACGGCGCTGGGGTCGATCCAGCCCAAGGACTATGTGGATGTCGGCGCGCAGGTCTCCGGCCAGTTGCAGAAGGTCTATGTCGAGATCGGCGACACGGTGAAGAAAGGTCAGCTCCTCGCCGAGATCGATCCTTCGGTCTATGAATCCCAGGTGGAAGCCGCCCAGGCCGGGCTTGCCAAATTGCAGGCCCAGCTTCAGGGCGAAGAGGCCACATACGAACTCAAGAAGATCCAGTATCGCCGCTACCTGAACCTGCGGAAGCAGAATGCGGTGTCGCAGGACACGCTGGATCAGGCGCGCGCGGAGATGAAGCAGAGCGCGGCGCAGATCGCATCCTACAAGGCGCAGATCGACCAGCAGAAATCGACCCTCAAAGGGGACGAGGCCAATCTGGGCTACACGAAAATCTTTGCCCCGATGAGCGGCACCGTGGTGTCGCAGACGACACTGGAAGGCCAGACCGTCGTGTCCTCCCAGTCGGCGACGGAAATCATGACCATCTCGAACCTCGACACGATGACGGTCGAGGCCGAGGTCGCGGAAGCCGATGTGAACAAGCTCAAAGTCGGCATGCCGGTCTATTTCACCACGCTGGGCATGAGCGGCACGAGGTGGCGCTCCACCGTGCGCCAGATCAAGCCGACGCCCACGACGGAAAACGACGTGGTGCTCTATACGGTGCTCATCGACATTCCCAACCCCGAACGCAAGCTGATGATCGACATGACCGCGCAGGTCTTCTTCCTGCTCGGCGAGGCAAAAGACACGCTCATGGTCCCGGTCAATGCCGTAAAGACCGACGCAGGCGGCAATGCCTATGTGATGGTCATGCGGAACGGACAGCCGGAAAAACAGGCGGTCGAAGCCGGCCTCAAGAACCGCATCAACATCCAGATCAAGAGCGGGCTGACGGAAGGCGACAAGGTCGTGACCGGAACCTTCGGCGCGACATCGGGCAATGGGTCGGGCCGACGCCGGCCCGGCTTCCTGTGAGGGGCCCATCATGACCCAGCACACCCCCCGGCCCCTCATTGAACTGGACGAGGTCTCCAAGGTCTATCAGACCGGCGGCGCGGAAGTGCGCGCACTGGACGCCATCTCGCTTACCATCCATGAAGGCGAATATGTCGCCATCATGGGCCAGTCCGGCTCCGGCAAATCGACGCTGATGAATATTCTCGGCTGTCTCGACCGGCCGAGCGAGGGCATTTACAGCGTACGCGGCACGAATATCGCCGACCTCACATCCGACGAACTCGCCAGTCTGCGGCGCAACGAATTCGGGTTCGTCTTTCAACGCTACAATCTGCTCGCCACCATGACGGCGGCGGAGAATGTGGAACTGCCGGCCATCTATGCCGGGCTTTCGCAGGAAGCCCGCCGCAGCCGCTCCATGGAGCTGCTGGACCGGCTCGGCATGGGCAATCGCGCAAAGCACCGTCCGACCGAGCTTTCCGGCGGTCAGCAGCAGCGCGTCTCCATCGCACGGGCGCTGATGAACGATGCCAATGTGGTGTTGGCCGACGAGCCGACCGGCGCGCTGGATACCAAAAGCGGCGCGGAGGTGCTCCAGGTCCTCGACCAGCTCAATGGCGACGGGCGCACGGTAATCCTCATCACCCATGAAGCGGAAGTCGCCGCGCACGCGCACCGGCAGATCGTCATCAGCGACGGCCGGATCGTCTCCGACAGCGGCACGGCGGACAGGACAGGCCCCGAACAGGCAGGTGTCGTGCGCGATCACGGGCATCTGGCCCTCGGGGCGGAAGTCAGCGAAGCGGTGAAAATGGCGATCCGCTCGCTGCGCGCCAATATCTTCCGTACCGCGCTCACCCTGCTTGGCGTGGTAATCGGCGTGGCGGCGGTCGTCACCATGCTCGCCATCGGCGACGGCAGCAAAGCCAATATCCTGCAAAGCATGCAGTCGATGGGCACCAATCTCCTGCTGGTCAGGCCCGGCGCACCGGGTATGAGATCGTCCGGCGATGTCGCAACGCTGGTACCCGCCGACGCGGAGGCCATAGAGCAGCGTATCTCCAATGTCGTCGCGGTGGCGCCTGAGCGCAGCGGCAGCCAGACCGTCCGCTTCGGCAATGTGGACTATCGCACGCAGATACTGGGCACCTGGCCATCCTATACCCGGGTGCGCGACTGGACCGCCTCGCAAGGCGCTTATTTCAGCGAGGCCGACCTCAACAGCTATGCGCCCGTTGCAGTTCTCGGGCGGACGGTCGTCGACAATCTTTTCCCCCATGGCGAGAACCCGGTCGGAAAATATGTGCTGATCGGCAATATCCCCTTCGAGGTGATCGGCGTGATGGAGGCCAAGGGCGCTTCGTCCTTCGGCCGGGATCAGGATGACGTTGTCTTCGTCCCGATCACCACGGGCTTCATGCGCCTCTTCGGGCAGCAATATGCAAACTCGATCAATGTGAAGGTGTCCGACGCCAAGCTGGTCGACCAGACGGAAGCAAACATCAAGCAGCTTCTTCTCGCCCGCCATCAGACGGAGGATTTCCAGATTCGTAATACCGCCTCCATGCTGGAAACGATGGAGAGCATGACGACCACGCTGACGATCCTTCTGGGATCGGTGGCGGGCATCTCCCTTCTCGTGGGCGGTATCGGCGTAATGAACATCATGCTCGTCAATGTGACCGAGCGGACGCGCGAAATCGGCCTGCGCATGGCAACCGGCGCACGGATGAGCAACATCCTGCTGCAATTCAACACCGAGGCGCTGGTGGTATGCGGCGTGGGCGGGCTGATCGGTGTGATGCTGGGCATCGGCACGGGGCTTGGCCTCGGGTCTCTTGGCCTGAATATCGCCATCAATCCGACGCCCTCCCTCCTCGCGTTCAGCTGCGCGTTCATGACCGGGCTCATCTTCGGCTACCTGCCCGCCCGCAAGGCCGCGCTTCTCGACCCCGTCGTCGCGCTGTCATCGGAATAGGAGCGACAGATATGAGATCCGCAATACGTATCGTGACACTCACTGCCGCCGCGGCGCTGCTGGCCGGCTGTTCCATGGTGCCGGATTACGAGCGCCCCACCACCGCCATTCCGGCCAGCTGGGACGGCGCCGGTCAGACGGACGCCAAAGCCGTTGCCGACTACGCGCAATGGTGGGCGCGTTTTTCGAGCCCCGAACTCGATACGCTGATGGCCGAAGCACTTGCCAACAATCAGGACGTGGCCGCCGCTCTCGCCACCATCGAACAGGCGCGCGGTACATTGCGCTCCACCAATTCGAGCCTTCTTCCGCAGCTCAACGGTAGCGGCAGTGCGAGCCAGACGCAGAGCGACCCCGGCAGCCTGTCGCGCAGTGCCAGCGGCAAACTGACCGTCAGCTATGCACTCGACCTCTGGGGCGAATACCGGGCGAAGAGCCAGAGCGCGGAAGAGAGCTTCAACGCCTCCGTCTTCGACACCGAGGCGACGCGGCTTCTCGTCCAGTCGAATGTGGCGAGCACCTATTTCACGGTGCTGAGCCTGAAAGACCGTATCGCCTATGCGAAGGAATCGCTGAAGCTTGCGCGCGAAACGCTGCAGCTCGTCGAGCTGCGCAACAAGGAAGGGCTCGATTCCGGCATCACACTCGCCCAGCAGCGCAATAATCTCGCCACCGTGGAGGCGAGCCTGCCCAGCCTCGAACAAAGCCTCGTTGCGGCCAAGACCTCGCTTGCCATTCTGCTCGGCCGGGCGCCTGAAGGCTTCGACGTGGCCGCCAAGGGACTGGAAGATGTCGCCCTGCCGGAGATCGCCCCCGCCCAGCCTTCTACATTGCTGGAGCGCCGTCCCGACATCCGCAGGGCCGAAGCAAACCTGAAAGCGGCCAATGCCGATATCGGCGCGGCGCGGGCGGCCTTCTTCCCGAGCCTCGACCTGTCCGCCTCGCTGAGCCGAACCGCCACCTATGGCCTGACGCCAGTGGATGCCGGGTCGATTGCAGGGTCGCTGCTGGCGCCGATTTTCTCGGCGGGCAATCTGGAAGGGAGCCTTCAGACCGCCGAGGCGCGGAAAGTCCAGCTCGTCGCCACCTATCGCGGCACGGTGCTGACCTCGCTCAAGGAGGTGGAAGACGCCCTTTCCCTGACCGACACCAGCGCAAGGCGTCAGACCGCTCTTGCGAC
>NZ_NYVD01000131.1 GCF_002684405.1 Parvibaculum sp.
CATAGGCGGGAATTCGCCGGGTCCGGGGCGATAGACGTTGAGCGTGGCGGAAACGGCCGGCTCCCCATTCACATTAATCGAACAGTCGAATGACGCCATATTGCCATCATTGAAGACCATCTCGACGTCAACCAGCAAATGATCGCCCGATCCGAAATAGTCGCGATCCGACAGATAGCGCCTTGAGCCCAGCAGAAATCCTATGGACGGTTCGGCCGCATTTTCCACCTGCTGTGCACCATCGAACGCCGCTACCGTCTGCGCCATATATTCAAGTCCCACGTAGGCCGGGACACCCTTGCCCTTCCGGAAAAAGGTAGAGCTCTCGCTTATTCGAAGTTCGGCGGTCGCATGGGTGTCCGTCTTGTCCACCAAGCGGTCGACCAGCAACATCGTATCCCGATGAAGGACCAGCTCTTCTATTGGCGGCAGTCTCTTCGTCATCATCGTGCCAGTATCAAAGCGGTGTTGTTTCCCCCGAACGCGTAGGAACAACTCATCATGAAGGCCCCGCCCGCCGGTGTACCGACCTCATCGACAAGCCTCAATTTCGGCAGCGCCGGATCATTTTCCCCGTCCCATATCTGGGGCGGCGCCAATCCACTCTCCAGCGCCATGGCAACAAAGGCGGCCTCGGTGGACCCCGCCGCACCCAGCAAATGACCGGTCAATGTCTTGGTGGAGCTGCACGGCGCGTCGGGGCCGAATATTTCGTTCGTCACCAGCGCCTCCATTGCATCGTTCAATCGCGTCGCCGTGCCATGCAGGTTCACATAGGAAATATCGGATGACGTTATGCCCGCGCTTTCCAGCGCGCGCGTAATGGCAAGCCTCGCCCCGCCTCCCTTGGGATCGGGTGCGCTCATGTGATGGGCGTCCACGCTCTCGCCATACCCGGCCAGCCTCAGCGCCGCCTCTTCGCGGGTCAACAGGAAAAGCGCGCCCCCTTCACCCAGATTGATCCCCTTGCGATTGACGCTGAAGGCGTTACAGCGTTCGTCCGAAACGGAATCCAGGACAGAAAAGCCATTCAGGGTCAGGCGGCACAATGTATCCACGCCACCCGCCACGACCGCATCGCAAAGCCCGCTTCTCAGCAAGCGGGCAGCGCTTGCCAGCGCCTTCGCGCCGGAGGTGCATGCGGTGGAGACGCTGAAGCTCGGCCCTTCCGCGCCGATGACAGCGGCGGCAAACGCCGCAGTGTCGCCCAGTTCCTGCCTGGCGAACCGGTAGTCATCGGGCCAGCGGCCGGTTTCCTCCCGATAGCTCAACGCATCCTCGCTCCGCCGGATACCCGATGTACTGGTACCGATGACGACAGCCAGACGCGACGGGCCGTATTTTTCCCGGGCCAGGGCAATCTCGGTTTCGATCTGCCCCAGACAATGAAGAACAAGCCTGTTGTTCCGGCTTTCCCATTGCACCAGCGGGCCCCGAAGCTCCGGCAGAGAAAACCCCAGCGCCCCGACCGGCACGGATCGACCATCATCGAGCGTCGTGCGCTGCGAAAGCCCTTCCGCGGAAGCGGCGAAAAGATTGCGGGATACGTTATCCCAGTCAGCGCCCAGCGCATTCGCGATGCCGGCGGCGTTGAAATAGATCGCGGCTTTTTCCCCGTTGTCACGACGGCCACTCATGGCGACACCATGAGCCGGCTCTGAATATCGAGCGTATAGCCATATGCGTGATTGACGAGACGCGCCCTTGCGTTCCAGGGCTCGTGAAGAGGCCTTTCAACTTCGACTACAGTCTCTCCGTTCCGTTCCAGCTTGCGCCCACCGTCATCGCCCGCAACAAGCTCCGCGCCTTCGATGTTTCGACGCAGGATATTCTCCGGTGCATAGACGAGAGCGAGGTCTGCCAGCAATCTTCTGGCCGAGAGGCTGGACGGTGCGATCGCTTCCCTCTTTTCAGCGATCCCGTTCGCGGTCCAGTCAATCCGCATGATGCGCGGTCCGGACGGCACGGTGAGTACGATGGTGAAACGCCCGGAGCTGCTCTCGATCAATGCCTGAAAGACCTCGGTCCGGTTCCGGTAGCGGGCCTGAACCAGCTGCTGTGCCGTCACATCGGCGCCGAAAGGCGGCGTGGCGGGAAGCCGCAGCGCGATGCCGGGCGCAATGTTCTGAACCGGCCCGACGGACACCGGATCGGTGTGCCGCGACGCCCCCGCGCATCCCACCAGCAGCGTCATCAAGAACAAAATAAGGTAACGACCTAGCTGCACAGACCCTCGACCAATTTCAGGTATTTTTCCGGTTTCTGGACAAAGGGGTTTGCCTCGTCCCACGCATAGCCGGCCAGAACCGACGTAATCATCGATTTTATCGTGTTCGGGTCGGCCGGTGGATTGAATATCACACGTTGGAGGCTGCCATCATACCAGCCGTTTACATATGCCCTGAACGTGTCCACCCCCCGGCCGAGCGGCTCGGCAACCTCCCTGTCCCAATCGGGTGTATCGCCCGCCAATTGCCGGGCAACCAGCTTTGAGGCCAGATTGGCAGACTTGAGCGCAATGGTGACGCCGGAGGAAAAGACCGGATCGAGAAACTCGCCGGCATTTCCCAACAGGGCATAGCCATCGCCCGCAAGCCGGCAGACAGAGCAGGAGTATCCTGAAATGCCCTGCACTTCCCTTACAGGTTCGGCCTGCTCGAGAAGATGCGACATCCTTCCCGATTGCGCGACAAGCGCGGCGAACTGCTCTTCCGGCGTTTCTCCATTGGCTGCAATTTCTTCGGGACGCCCCACAATCCCCACCGATGAAATTCCATCGGCCAGCGGAATAAGCCAGTACCAGATCTGCGCATTGTGCGGGTTGACCGAAATCAGAATCTTGTTTCGGTCGAATGAGTCCGCCCGTATCCGATCCCTGACATGCTTAAAAAGCGAAACACGGCCTGGGAAGGTGGAAGGCCTTTCCAGATCCAGAAGGCGGGCCAATACGCGACCGAAGCCGCTGGCGTCGAGCACGAAGCGCGCCGTAACACTGCGTTCCTCACCCGCTTCGTCGCGCACACGCAGCGTCGGCGCCGCGGGATCGGGACGCATGTCGACGACCGTCTGGCCGAACCGGAAGCGGGCGCCTTTTCTTTCCGCGCCCTGCGCGAGCAGAGCATCGAACCTGTCGCGACGCACCTGATAGGTCGTGCCCCAACCTTCCGCCGATTTCTTCCGGAAGTCGAAACTCTGTTCCTTGTCGCCATAGCGAAATGTCGCGCCGTTCTTGTGCTGGAAGCCTGCCTCAATCACATCCTGCAGCAAGCCGGCCTCTTCCAGCCATTCCATGGCCTGCGGCAAGAGACTTTCGCCAATGGAGAAACGCGGAAAATGCGCGCGCTCCAGGACTTCCACGTCCAGCCCCGCATCAACCAGCATGGCCGCTGCGACCGAACCGGAGGGGCCCGCCCCGATAATTACGACATCCGCATCCATGATCTTTCCCCCCGGTCGATCACACTTTACTCGTCCGCTTTCTCACCATCGGAGACAGCGTCAATGACAGGAATACGCCAATGGCGACCGTAATGCCAAAACTCCTGACAGGCAGAACGGAACTCAGGCTCAGCAGCCCGACGGATATGCAGGTCATGAGGGCGGCCAAGGCAATACCGACCCGTGTCCATCTGCCCTCCTCGCGCGGGCTCTCCCACTGGAAGATCGCGTAATCCACCCCGGCGCCGACGACCAGAAAAAGTCCCATGGCGGAGAAGAACGAAAAGGGCTGGCCCAGCAGCATCCCGATCGCCGGCGTCACCAGAACCGCAGTCACCATCGGCAGCATTATCCGCAAGGCATCTAGACGGCGATAGGCCAGCAGCAACAGGATGCCCGTCGCCAGGATGGATGCGATCAATCCATATGTCGCATGCTGACGGTATTCGCGCATCAACGAGGAATAGCGGGCCGCCGGATCGACCAGCTGCCAATATTCTCCGGTTTCAAGCCCTTTGGGGACTGCGCCCCCTACCGGCACGATCGACCAGAACACATTGCCCGTGCGGCCGCGCAGGGAGGCGATGAAGCCGGGCATCGCGGCACCCTCTTCCTCCGCATCATAGGCATGCAGGTTGCCGCCCCCCAGTTTTCGAAGGGTCGGCTCGAGGTATGGCTCGATCAGGCGCTTTTCGATCAACTCGCGATTGTCTTTCCGTCGCGCCTGCGACGGTGCAATGCGGCTCGCGGCCCAGGTCACATCCTGCATCTTGCCGCGGCGCGCCACCTCGCGCAGCAGGTCTTCCTCGTGGCGCACAACGTCGTCCCTACTATCGCCGCGAACAAGAAAGAAAAGACCGCTGCTCCGAAAGCCGGTGATGTCCCTGACGCGGGCTTCCTCCGCTGTGAGTTTCGCCGAGGGAGCCTGGAACTGGCGGACATTGTCTAGGAGATGTCCTTGCGCATATCCCGCAATGGCAAGGATGGCGAGACCCGCCATCGCAATCGACACCAGTCGGGCAGAGGGAACACTCGCCAGAAACCGGCCCGGATATCTGTCGGCCCATCTGGCCCCCGGGCCCGTTCGGACGCGCCGTCCTTCCAGCAAAGGCGTCAGCAGAAAAGTCGCAACCCATGCCGATACGAGCCCGACGCCGCCAAGGACGGCGATCTGCTGAAATGCCTGGATGGGAAAAACAAGCAAGGCAGCAAAAGCTCCCACCGATGTCAGCATGCCAAGGCTCAACGGTGTCCATATGGCGGCGCGGCGGCGGGCACGCGACGGCGCCGCATCCCCCAGCCCCGTCACCAAATAATAGGTCGTGTAGTCGATGACCATGCCCGTCAGCGCAGCGCCGAAGACGAGCGCCATGGCATGGATATGCCCGAACACCGCGATGGTGACCGCAAGCCCGATACTCAGCGAGTAGATGACCATTCCAACTGCAATCAACGGGGCGCGGAACGAGCGGAATATCAGCCAGTAGAGCAGAAGAACTGCCGCCGTCGTCACGCTGCCGATGATCGAGATCTCGGTCCGGGCCTCTCCCGCGCCATACGTCGCGTGAAACAGGGCGCCTGCCCGGCTGAGACGAAGACCCTTGGACAGATATTCGGCCCGCCAGCGGGAAAGCGCTTCGCCGATCCTGTCCTGCACATCGAGCCGGAAGACGGATGCTGTAATGCTCCCCGAAACGACGCTCCCATCGCCATCCGCCATCCCGCGCATGCCCGCAGGCACGAGGCACCCGAGGAGCCGGCTCGTCAGAAGAAGCGGGTCCGTCTGCAAAAGGCGCGACGCCGCGATGCCGGTTGGGGCATACCATTGCCGCAATGCATCCGCGGCCATTTCATCGCCCCGCCCGTCCGCCAGGCGCGCCTTGTCCGCGCTACAGAGAAGTTCGGTGCGATGCGTGTGGAGCCAGCGCCACAGCTCCTCCGCATCCTGCGATGACGGACGGAAAAGCCCGGTCTCCTCCAGAAGGTCCGTCAGCCTTGTCGCCGCCTGAGCCCGAAGCGACGGCGTACCGCCTTCGATGACGAAGGCCACCCTGTCAGATGCGACACCGCTTGCCCGCTGAAGCGCGTCCGCCAGAACGGGATCATGCGCATCGGCCGGTAGGAGAGACAGGATATCGGTATCGACCGCCTCGAGCACGCGCTGCGCGACGAACAGCACCGCCCCGAAAAAAACCAACAGAGCCAGCAAGGCCGGGACCAGACCCGCACGGATCATTATTGCGCACCCGCGCCCGACGCAGTGTCGGCAAACCGGATTTTCTGCATGTCGCCATCTGCCTGCCGGACCACGACACGCTCCACATCGGTGCAGCCCTGTACGGAGATGGAGGCCAGAATTTTCCGGAGACGTTCATCCAGCGGCTTCAATTCGACGATCCAGTTTCCTCCATCGGGGTCGGTCGAGCGCGAGATCGCAAAGGTCGACGACAACTCATCCCATTGACCGCGCATCAAGGCCGTGATGGGGCTTGCAATCGCGGCGCCTATCGCCCCCGCCCCCTGCCCGGCCGGTTCCGGCGCGCCGCCGTTCACGGATTGAACGATACCTTCGGGAGAAATCGTGGTCTCCATGTCGAACGGGTCCGTCATGTGCCAGACGACCTTGTCGGCGGTCGCCGTCACCACGCCTTCCGACATCAGCGGTTTTTCCATGCCCTGAAGATATTTCTCCTGCCAGAAATGCCGCTTCACCGAATGCGCCTGGAGTTCGTCCGGCGGCGGGCAGGCTTGCGCGAAAACAGGCCCGCCCGCAAGGCAGGTAAAGACTATGGCAGATAGGGCGAAAGTTTTTCGCGAAGCACCGGCGGCGTTTCCCATTGCATTTCCTGGCTCTGAATATCGAGTGCGACATGAACGGTGTGCCCACTCGTGATTTTTTTGCCCGTTTCCATATGCGAAATGAGATAGGAAATTTTCAGGCGGTTTTCCCACTCCGTTATTCCAGCGGTGATTTCGGCTGTCTGTCGCAATTCGAGCGGCCGATAGTAACGAATATGCATATCTATAACCGGCCATGCGTAACCCGACTCCTTCATGGCCATATAATTGTACCCGATCTTGTCCAGCAGAGCGCCGCGTCCGATCTCGAAAAACCGCGCGTAATTGCCGTGCCAGACGATGTTCATGGGATCGAGGTCGTAGAACTGCACCTTGATCTGCGAGGTAGCGGTGACAATCGCCTTCATTCCTGCGTCTCCCATAGCAGAGGCCAAGCCTGTGCCTGAATATCTTCGCCCATCGCACGCAGCACGTGATCCAAAGGCCGATCCTCATCTATGAACGGGACCCGCTCCCCGACGACCGAAACGAACGCGCCAAGGCCTGGCGGCATGTCCTCCGGCAGAAGCTCCCCCCGATCCTGTCGAATCCGCAATGCCTGGCAGCAGGCGATGGTCAGCGCCGCAGCGACCTGTTCGGTCAATTCCAGCACACGCAGCGCATCTCTCGCCGCAATGGTGCCCATCGACACCTTGTCCTGATTGTGACACTCAGTGGACCGGGAGAAGACGCTTGCCGGCATGGTGAGTTTCAGGGCTTCCGCCGTCCATGCGGAGGAAGCAATCTGCAATGCCTTCAGTCCATGATTGATCTGCGCGCGGTCGCCCTGCGCGCCCGACAGGTTCGGCGGCAGGCCATTGTTGAACTTCGTATCCACAAGAAGCGCCATCTGCCTGTCCATCAGGTCGGCGAGGTTAGCGACCAACGTCTTGAGGCTGTCCATTACAAAGGCGACATGCCCGCCGTAGAAATGACCGCCATGCAGCACATCGCCGGTTTCGGGATCGATGAGCGGATTGTCGTTTGCACTGTTGAGTTCGGTCTCCAGAACGCCACGAAACGACGGCAGCATATCCTCCAGCACGCCGATAACATGAGGTGCGCATCGAAGCGAGTAGCGGTCCTGCAAACGGGACGGCTCATGCCGTTTTGCGAACAGCGCCAGATCCTCACGCATGCGCGCCGCCACCAGCATCTGACCGGGATGCGGCTTGGCCATGAAAAGCCGCTCGTCGAAATGAGCCGCATTCCCCATGAGCGTCAGGCAGGCAAGCGAGGAGAGCCGGCTGGTCAGCGCGGAGAGATAACGACTGCGTTCAAAGGCGATTGCCCCCAATCCAGTCATGACCGCCGTTCCGTTCATTACCGCCAGCGCTTCCTTGGGGCGCAGTGCGATCGGCATCAGCCCCTCCGCCGCAAAGGCTTCGGACGCCAGGACCTCTTCGTCCCCGAAGCGAACCATGCGTTCGCCGACAAGGGCTCCGGCTATGTAACTCAAGGGCGTCAGGTCGCCGCTCGCACCGACGGAGCCTTCCGCAGGGATAAGCGGAAGAATATCCCGCTTGAGCATCTCGACGAGGAGGTCCACCAGGTCGAGGCTGACGCCGGACCATCCATGCACGAGCGAAGAGAGACGGGCGGCCATGACGGCCCTCGTTTCCCCCGCCGTCAACATCCGTCCCGTGCCGCAGCCATGAAATCGCGTCAGGTGCAACGGCAATTCGGCCACGAGCGCGTCCGGCACGTCCGCCGTACAGCTATCGCCATAACCTGTCGTGACGCCGTAGATCACGCCGTCGCGCGCGAGCGTCGCATCGACATGGCGGGCAGAGCGCGCAAGGCTCGCCCGGAACGCTTCGTCGCCATTCAATACCGGCGATGCGTGTCCGGTCGCGACCGACCATATATCCGTCAGGGCAAGCGGCCCGGCCCCGAATACTATCTTTTTCTGAACGCTCAACTCGAAAGCTCTTGTTCCATGGTTTCAGCGGAAGACGGCATATCAGCCGGCGGCGTCAATCCACCGGGACGCCAATAGTCGAAGAAATTGAACCATTGCAGCGGCGCCTTGCGAAGATACACCTCCAGGCGCTCAGCGTATTGACGCGCATAGGCGTTGATCACGCGTTCCCGGTCCCCGCGCGGCAGGACGATGCGCTCGGCAAACGGCTCGAAATAGATCCGGAACCGGCTTCCGTGCCGCAGGCAGAATAGGAAATAGACCGGCCATTTAAGGATCGAGGCAAGGATGTAGGGGCCCTGCGGGAAGGGCGCCGGTTCGCCGAGGAACGGCGCCCAGCTGACGCGGCCGCCCTCGCTTACGGGGACGCGGTCTCCCACCATGACAACGCTTTCGCCGTTTTCGATCGCCGTTTGCAGAAGGATTGCCGTTTCCGGCCCGATTTCGGTGACCTGGATCATGCGGACGGAGGACGAGCGGGAGAACCTGTTTATCACTGCGTTGAAGCGCACGGCATTCGTCGTGTGAACCAACACGTTGACGCGAGACCTGTTCGTCAGGCTTGCCACCGCACGGATCACCTCCGGGTTTCCCAGATGGCCGGTCAGCACAAAGCTCCCCCGGCCGCTCGTCTCACTCTCATAGAGATGCGGGTCTTCGGTGCCGTCCACGTCGGGCAGCGAAATATTGCCTGTCCAGGCTGCGAATTTATCGAGGGCCGCCCCGCCGAATGTCATGAAATGCCTGAACGACGTTCGCCACCCCGGTTCGCGGGGCAACATGCCGGCCCGCCATGCCCGACGGAGATAGCCCATGGACGCATGCCGTTGCTCGCCGCCGGTGAGGAAGAAGAACAGCACGATGGGCGACAGGAGCACCAGGCATACGCGCCGCCCGAACAAGCGGTAGAGGATAACGGCGATCCAAAGCCCCGCCATGCTTCCGCGCTCGGCCAGGCCTGCCCAATGGCGGGACGTGTCGCGCTTTCGCGACCAGCGCGCGGCGAGCAGAACGGGAAGACGCCACAGCATCAGGAAGAAGAGTTTCGCATGCATCCGCGAAATCTCGACATTGTCCCACGCCTTGAAGTTGGAATAATTTCCTTCCGGATAGGTGACGCGCACCGGCAAAACGACGACCGGCACGTTCCCCCACCGAAGCCTTACGAGAATTTCCGTATCGAATCCCATACGCCGGGCAATATTGGCCCGGGCGACCGTTTGCAGTGTCGTCTCGACGGGATAGACGCGAAAGCCGCACATGCTGTCGGTCTTGCGCAGCGACAATGTGTTGACCGCAAACCAGAAATGCGTGATCCACCGGCCGATAAGGCGCGCTTTGGGAATCGTGTCATCGAAGATCGGCTCAGCCGTCACAACCGCGTCCGGTTGCTTCCGTGCAAGCTCGATAAGCTCCGCCGTTCGGGAAAGATCGTGCTGCCCGTCGGCATCCACCTGAAGCATATGGGTGAAGTTCATGCGCGAGGCATAATCAAGCGCAGTGAGAATGGCGGCGCCCTTGCCCGCGTTTTTGCGATGACTGAGACGTGTCACGCCCTCTTTTCCATCGCATATTTCTTCAATACGCTTGGCGACCTCCGGCGCGTTCCCGTCGTCGACGACGATAACCGGCAACCCTTCCTCACGAAGCCGGGCAATGATCGCATTCAGCGCCGAGACGTGATTGTAGGTGGGGATGACAGCACAGGGGCGGAACGGCATCACTTCCCCGTCCTGAACGAACCGCTCGCGACCACTTCGTCGTCCTGGAGATAGCGGAACTCCGTTCTCTCATCGCCCTTCCGCGCGAGAGCCAGCCTCACCTGCGCACCCGGTTCCATAACGCGCCTGAATTTCACGCGGGACATTTCATGCCCGGTCGGCGTACTCCCCCATGAAGCCTCCGCCAGCAGAGAGGCAATATGCAATTGCGCAACACCGGGAAGGATCGGTCGGCCGGGGAAATGCCCTTCGAACCAGCGCAGGTCCGGATTGAGTTCCAGTTCGAAAACCGCTTCCGCATCGCCGACCTGCTGCCTGAGAATTATGGGGAGGTCTCTTGCCGGCGCGGCAAAAAGTGTCCTCAGCTGCGATGCGACACGCTTTCCCTGCGCGTTTTCCGGAATATGGGTCACGAAACGCCAGAAGCGCGGACGCTCCATCGGCTCCAGCCTGTCGGCCAGTGCCGTGCGCAGCTCTCTCGAATATCTGAAGGCGCCAAGCCGAAGGAGCTCTTCCTGCGCTTCGGGCGCGAGACTGACGACCGCCCCCAATGTCGTGCTCTTTCCGGGCAGGTCGATCGCGGCAGCGTCCGATATGCCCGCCAGGTCGCGGAGTGCTTCTTCAACGCGTGGCAGGGAAACACGCTTGCCTTCAATCTTCACGACGCGGTCCAGGCGGGCCAGCAGCGTAAAGCGGCCGTCTTCCTCGAACGAGGCCCGGTCGCCCATGGGAAGAAATCCATCGGTGCCGGTATAGGGCGAACGCACCTCCAATGCGCCACTGTCATCAAGGCGGGCTTCCACGGCCGGGAGCGGGGTCCAGAGCGCCGGCGTCTCAGCCTGCGTACGCCATGCGACACCGCCTGTTTCGGTGCTCCCCAGAACCTCGATCGGATATTGCCCCAGTTTCGCCGCTGCGTCTTTCGCCGCCACGGCGGAGAGGAGACCGCCCGAGGAGAAAATCCGCGAGGCCGGCGGATCGAATGCCACTCCATCGGGGATGCGGCTCAAATGCGCGGGGCTGGAGACAAGGCACGCGCCGTCAGCCATATGATGCGCGACCTGCTCCCAGATTTCCTGCCGCCGAGCAAGAAGGGGCGTGCCCCCCGCCAGCGGCCAGAGGAGCCTGAACAGCAGCCCGTATATGTGCTGATGGGAAACGGTCGAAACAAGCTTTCCCGAAGGTGCCCCCCACAATTGCAGATGCGCCTCCACTTCCGCGGCCAGCTGACCGACCGTTTTAAGGCACAGCTTGGGCTCACCGGTGGTGCCCGAGGTGAAGAAGCAAACGCGCCCCGCCGCATCCGGCATCTCGATGCGTGCCACCCCATCCGCCGCACTTGCCTGCGTGACGGCAATGACACCAGCTCCGCCGAGGCCGCCCTCCAGATCGGTGAGCAATTCTCGGCCCGCACCGATTTCGGCAAGATAGGCCGGCGCCGCATGACCGGGCAATCTCACTTCCCTGCCCGCTGCCAGGGCTGCGATAAATCCGGCCAGGAAATTTGCAGTATCTTCGCAATAGAGAAAGACCGGGCCTTGCTCATTCGCAAGCTCGACGCTCAGACGGGAGGCTTCCGCACAGATATCCCCCGCGCTCAGCACCTCCTCGTCGCGCATGGCGATTATCCGATCGCTATCGCCGCGCCGTAGGAAATGCCAGAGATCGACCGTCATGAAACTTCTTTCCGGCTCCGCACGATTTTCCGCACGATGTACTCACCCGCGAAAAGCATGCCTGCGAACACATAGCTGACGGCACCGTTGTAAAGGCCCCAGAGAAACAGGCTCCCCTGCAACGCCGTCCAGAGCGCGACGCTTCCGTTCAGAACGAAGAACCCCATCCAGACCCATGTCACGCGGCGCGTGTACTGCACACCATGGGCATCCAGATCCGGCTCCGCTATCCGCGCGAATCTTTCGATCATGCTCGGCGGCCGGAGCAGAGTAAGCCCGAAGGCGAGCAGCATGGTCAGGTTCATGAAAACGGGATAGAGGCGAGCCGCGAGCTCCGCATCGATGAGTGCCACCAGAAGCTCTATAACGGCGACGGCAAGGAGACACAGCGTCATCTCGACGGGAACGGGCACCTTAGTAGGCAATACCGTGCGAAGAAGCAAAAGGGCGATCAGCACCGCTATGATCGGCCAGGGGCCGGTCCACCGCATGCTGAGGGCGGCGGCCAATGGAAAGAGCAGCGACGCTACAGCAAAAACCGCAGCCCAGGGATCAGGCCGCTTGTCCGAGAAGCTCATGAACCTGGCCAATCACATCACGAACACTGCGAACCGACTGAAACTGTTCCGCAGATACTTTCTGGCCAGTGAACTCCTGAAGCTTCAGAACAAGGTCGACGGCGTCGATGCTGTCGAGATCCAGGTCGTCCACAAGCTGGGCATCGAGCGTCACCTGTTCGGGCGGAATCTCGAACAGTTCGTCCAAGAACTCCTTCAGCTTTTCGAGAATTTCGTCCTCACTCATATCGCTTGCTCCTGCAGCCCCTTTTGCCGCGTGATAAAGCGAGCAAGTTCTCTCACACTCGCAAAATAGTCCGCGAGATTTTCGTCCTGCGGATCAACCTTGATTCCGAACGTCTTCTGTATTTCGACCCCGATTTCCAGCGCATCGATCGAGTCCAGGCACAGCCCTTCGCCGAACAGCGCTTCTTCCGGATCGATATCCTCGGCCGCAATGTCTTCCAGATTCAGCGTCTCGACAATCAAATGCCGGATCCGCCGCTCGAGCTCATCCATCTACTTCCCCCCGACGAGAACTTCACTCAACCTCGAATTGAGGCGTCGCGCAGCTTTGGATTGATTAGCATCCTCTATAAAACTGTCAATTTCAATCAAACTGCCCACTGCTATTGTAAAAACGGCTCTGGTCGCCGGAATCTCATACCACTTTTGCCCCTTCTTCAGGGTCGGAGGTTCACAGCTTATCGTGACCGGCCGGATCGGCGCGCGCGCCTTGAGGGCAATGTTCGCCGCCCCCCGCTGAAACTTCACGGGCGCACCCGGAACGGTCCGGGAGCCTTCGGGGAACACCACGAGATTATTTCCCTCGGCAAGCACGGCGGCACAATCGTCGATCAGCTTTTCCGGCTGGTCATCGTTGCGGATATAGCCCGCCGCCGCGATAACCCCACGCATGAAGGGGTTACGCCAGAGCTGCGCCTTCACGATACATTGCGTGCGTCTCATGACCGACATCAACAAAACGACGTCGATAAGCGTCGGGTGGTTCGCCACGACAAGCGTTCCCGTGTCAGAGGCCAGCGCGTCACCGCCCCGCACCTCAACCCTGATGACGCCGAAAGCGGTCATGAAGAGCACATGCAGGCGAAAGGCCTTCTGTACCAACCACTGCGCGTAGTGCGCCCGCCGCGCCCTGTCGCGGACGAAGAGATTCATCAGCGGGAATGCCGTCAAAGAAAGGAGGAGGCCGCCTATTCCGAAGAAGGCGAAGGACAATCCTGTGCACAGCAGACGCGTGACATATTCAATCCGTCGCATCGCTGCCAATCCCGAACGACCAGCGCAGGCCTTGCGTCTCCCAGATATGGCGTTTCGGTGCATCCGCCCGAAGTATAGCGATGAGCGAGCGCGCCAATGTCTCCGAAGAGGGGGCGGTGGCCGCCGCCGCGGCCTCGCCGCCAACCGCGGGGCGCAGATATCCGACCGGGCCCGACACCTCTGCCATGGAAAGCGAAAGGGCAAAGGCAATCCCTTCCGCCTCGCCGGTTTCAAATTCCTTGAAGGCCGAGGGGAGCGCATAGTCGGCGTAAAGGAGCGTAACCGGCTGCTGCGGCGCCTCGTTCATTCGCGCCCAGGCTTCGCAGATACCCGCCGAGAGGCTTTCCGCCCCCGCCGCTATCGCGGTATGGCCGACGCGGTTCTTCTGCACGAGATCCATTACCCCCGGCACACCATTGTGCACCGACATGGAAAATCCCGCCGGTGAAAGCGGGGTGTGTTCGGTCAGATTCTGGAGAAGCCGGTAGGCGACATTCACGTCGCCATATCTTGAGCAGAACACTATGTCGGAGTTCCTGTCCGACACCCCTATTCCGCAAGAGACAGCCATGCGCCCGTAAGGCCCAAGCCGCCGGCGAAAAGAGGGAGGGATATCCGCTTCGTTTGCGCATACCCCCAGCCTCTCCGGCTCGCTTTCGGCCGTTTCCTGGATGAAGGCGGCCCATGTCCCGACATGAGCGACGGGAACAGGCTCGCCTTCTTCTACATATGTCCTGGAAGTCATGCCCCTCCGGCACCACACTCGAGCGTCAAGCTATGGCTGCTCCGCCCCGACCGTCGAGCGGCCATATAACACCCTGCTACCGGGCTAGTTTCACGATGTCGCCTTTCAGCGCCACGCCCGACATCAAGAACCCGCTATAGCACTCGAACTTATCGTCATAAGAGACATCGTTTCTCTTGAAATAGCTGTGGATGTTGATCACCGCATTCGCGCCCTGAGCCTTCGCTTCTTCCTGAAGGGCGATCAGCGCGGAGAGCATCACATGCATGCAGGCTTCGTGGTCGGACTTCGCGAATCCGTTGGTCTTCTTGTTGGTTACGGTTTCGCCGAAATTCGTTTTCACTGCCGGGTGCTTCGTGTTTCCGAAATAGAAAGAGACGGACCCATCCAGCTTTTCCTTCGCGGCAGGCGTGTTCAGAGCGCCCGCCACCGGATAGACGTGCTTCTCGTCGTCTGCCCTGGCCGGACCGCCGAACGTCATTGAAATACCAAGCACCGCGATCACCGCGAAGATCGCGGTCAAATTTTCCAGTTTATGGAACATAGCCCCCCGCTTCGTTCCGGATATCGGCAAGCTCCCCCTGCCCCCGAAACGTCAGTTCAAGAATAGGCCAAGACCCTAGCATTCACGGAGGGGCAGAGCCATTCCGACGTCAAACCCTCTCCCTATTCGCTGCCGTATATCGACGATGAGCATGCCCGCGGGCAGGACAATGGCATTGCAAAAAAGGGTTGCATCGCCTTGGGATTGTGAAAGTATTTTCAGAATAGTGAAATTATTTGATGGATTTTTCATTCTTGGCAAAGCCCCGGACCAAAACAGCGCCCGCTGGAACCGATACCAAGCAGACAGATTTGCGCGTTCCTATCGGCACACAGATCCGCGAGCTGAGACGGGCGCGCGGCCTGACGCTGACGGACCTCAAAAACCTGACCGGACGGTCGCTCGGCAATCTCAGCGAGATGGAACGCGGCGTCAGCCCGATCAATCTCGACGCGCTGGACGCCATCGCCCGCGCGCTGGACGTGTCCATCAACTGGTTCTTCTCCGGCGCCAATAACGGTCCGGCCGACGAACGCGACTATGTCGTGCGCAGAAATGCGCGCCGCGAGATCAATCTCAGCCAGGCGGGCACACGCGAAGAACTGCTCTCCCCTCACCTTACCGGCGCACTGGAACTCGTCATGACCACTTTCACCCCCGGTATGGGAACGGGCGAGAATGGCCGGGAGCGGCGGGGGGAAGA
>NZ_NYVD01000132.1 GCF_002684405.1 Parvibaculum sp.
CAAGCGCCGCTGCGGCTGGTTCGACGCCGTCCTCGTGCGCCAGACCTGCGCCACGAGCGGTGTCAACGGCATCGCGCTGACCAAGCTCGACGTGCTGGACGGCTTCGACGAGGTGAAGATCTGCACCGGCTACAAGCTGGACGGTCAGGTGCTCGACTATCTGCCGGGCGGGGCGGCGTTGCAGGCGCGTGTGGAGCCGATCTACGAGACGCTGGAAGGCTGGCAGGAAACCACCTTCGGCGCGCGTACATGGGCGGAACTGCCCGCACAGGCGATCAAATATGTGCGCCATATCGAGGAGCTGATCGAATGCCCGGTCACGCTTCTGTCGACCTCGCCGGAGCGCGAGGACACGATCCTGATGAAGGACCCCTTCGAGGACTGATCCATGGTGTGGGGCCCGAACGGTAAACGGACCGGCTCGCGGCCCGCCGGGACAGCGCAGCGGGAGTTTGCCGTTCTCAGCGGCTTCCGCCTGCGCGATGCGCTCATCATCGTCCTCGGCAATATTGTCGGGCAGTTGGCGGGGGCGCTGGGCTATGGCGTGTGGCTGGCCGTTGCGATGGGGACCGCCGAAGGGCTGGCGCTGAAAATCCAGCTCGATCCCTGGCGCAATCACCTCGTTCTGGTGAGCGGCCTCAGCGGCTATCTCTTCATGCTGCCCTGGATCCTTCATCTGTTGAGCAAGCGGCGGATCACGCTGTCCGGCATCGGTTTCCGATGGCCGGGCATGCGCTGGTTCGTCTACGCCTTGCTGGCTTTCATCGCGCTCAAGGCGTTCAGCGTCTGGCTCATGTCCCTTCTGGACGAGGCGACGATCGAGAAGAGCTACCGGACGATGGAGGGGGTTGTCGGGACCGGTCCCCTATGGGTGTTCATGTCGGCGGTCATCGTGGTCGTGGCCGCGCCCCTTCTGGAAGAGACGGCCTTTCGCGGGGCGCTTTATCAGGGGCTTTCCCGCCACATGCCGCGCCTTGCCGCCGCCCTTCTCGCCACAATCGCCTTTACCGCGATCCATCTGCAATATGCGCTGGCGGGCGGGGTGGTCGCCATCGTGACGACCGCGCAAGTGGCGATGCTCGGCGCGATGCTCATGTTTCTCTACATGAAAAGCCGGTCGCTCTGGCCGGGGATCGCGCTCCATGCGCTGAACAATGGCGTCTCGCTTATCTTCCTCTTCGCCCTCCTGCAGCACTGAAAAAAGGGCGCCGCAGATGCAGCGCCCTTCCTGCATGCGTGATGCGGTCGGGTCAGAAGGTCACGATCTGGTAGAAGATGATCAGATAGCCGACCACGGCGACCGCCCAGGCGATGGTGCGGATGCCGAGGAAGGTGAGCCCCAGCGTGTAGACCAGCGCATGGACGATGCGCCCGATCAGGAACAGCTCCGCGCCGAGCACGGTCAGGCTCGTATGGATGCCCGCCAGATGCGCCGGAATGACGAGGCAGGCATAGATCAGCAAATTCTCGATCAGGTTCGACGCGGCCCGTTTCGCGCGCGGGCCCGCGCCGGCGGCGGTGGATCCTTCGTCGCGATTGCCGATGCCCCATTGCATGCCCATGGCGGACACATTGGCGTTGGCATAGATCACGATGAGAATGAACAGAAGCGCCGCGCTCCAGACGAGGACGGACAGTTCGATCGGCATGGATGAAATCATTTTGGTTTTCTCCCCCTTGGTTCGGAATGAGGGCTCTGCCACAAGCCCGGCCTCCGTTCCGTCGTCGGGACACCCCTCCGGGAACGGACGACTCACCGGAGTCTATGCCGCTCCCGGTCGGGCTGCACTCAACATTATGTGGTCTAATGTCGGCCCTTTACTGAGGGGGCGGGCAGAGTCACACTGCGCGTCTTACCGAGGGGGGCCGGCGGCAGCCGGCTGAGATGAGCCTGATACCGGTTCACCACCCTTACCACCTGATCCGGGTCATGCCGGCGAAGGGACGGGATCTGCCGGGTATCTTGCCGATATATGTCCGGTCAGCCGCTTTCGCGCCATTTTTCCCGGATTTCCAGGGGCCTCGGGCCCAAGGGAGTCCTGCGATGAACGTCAAGCCGACTATCGAGCATATGGAAGTGACCACCGGGCCGCTTCCCGCCAGCCTCAAAACCCATACCGCGCCGGAGGCCTTCCCCGACATTCGGGTGCCGTTCCGCGAGATCGCGCTGCATCCAAGCGCCGAAGAGCCGCCCGTGCGCGTCTATGACACCTCGGGGCCCTATACGGATCCGGAGGCGATCATCGATGTGGAGGCGGGCTTGGCGCGCCCGCGCGCCGCATGGGTAACGGCGCGCGGCGGCGTCGAGGCCTATGAGGGCCGCGAGGTGAAGCCGGAGGACAATGGCAATGTCGGCGAGAGCCATCTCGCCCGTGAATTTCCCGTCCGCAACCGGCCCCTGCGCGGCAAGCCGGGCGAAATGGTGACGCAGCTCGAATATGCGCGCGCCGGCATTATCACCGCGGAAATGGCCTATATCGCCGAGCGCGAAAATCTCGGCCGCAAGCAGGCGCTCGCCAATGCGGGCCACAAGATCGCCGAGGGCGAGAGCTTCGGCGCGGATATTCCCGAATTCATCACGCCGGAATTCGTGCGCAAGGAAGTCGCCGAAGGCCGCGCCATCATTCCGGCCAACATCAACCATCCGGAACTGGAGCCGATGATCATCGGCCGCAATTTCCTGGTGAAGATCAACGCCAATATCGGCAATTCCGCCGTCGCGTCGTCGGTGGCGGAAGAAGTCGACAAGATGGTCTGGGCGATCCGCTGGGGCGCGGACACGGTGATGGACCTCTCCACGGGCCGCAACATTCATAACACGCGCGAATGGATCATCCGCAATTCGCCGGTGCCCATCGGCACGGTGCCGATCTATCAGGCGCTCGAAAAGGTGGACGGCGTTGCCGAGGACCTCACCTGGGAGGTCTTTCGCGACACGCTTATCGAGCAGGCGGAGCAGGGGGTGGATTATTTCACCATCCATGCGGGCGTGCGTCTGGCTTACGTGCCGCTGTCGGCCAAGCGCGTGACGGGTATCGTGTCGCGCGGCGGCTCCATCATGGCGAAGTGGTGCCTTGCGCACCACAAGGAGAGCTTCCTTTACGAGCATTTCGAAGACATTTGCGACATCATGCGCGCTTACGATGTGTCCTTCTCGCTGGGCGACGGGCTTCGGCCCGGCTCCATCGCCGATGCGAATGACGAGGCGCAGTTCGCCGAGCTCGAAACGCTGGGCGAGCTGACGCAGATCGCCTGGAAGAAGGGCTGCCAGGTGATGATCGAAGGGCCGGGTCATGTGCCGATGCACAAGATCAAGGTCAATATGGACAAGCAGTTGAAGCATTGCGGTGGCGCGCCCTTCTATACGCTGGGCCCGCTCACCACCGACATCGCGCCGGGCTATGACCACATCACGAGCGGTATCGGCGCGGCGATGATCGGCTGGTTCGGCTGCGCCATGCTTTGCTATGTGACGCCCAAGGAACATCTCGGCCTGCCGGACCGGCAGGACGTGAAGGAAGGCGTCATCACCTACAAGATCGCGGCGCATGCCGCCGACCTTGCCAAGGGGCATCCGGCGGCACAGATCCGCGACGATGCGCTTTCCCGCGCACGCTTCGAGTTCCGTTGGGAAGACCAGTTCAACATTGCGCTCGACCCGGAACGCGCCAAGGAATTCCACGACCAGACGCTGCCCAAGGAGGCGCACAAGGTCGCGCATTTCTGCTCCATGTGCGGGCCGAAATTCTGCTCCATGAAGATCACGCAGGAAGTGCGCGACTATGCCGAAAGCGGCATGGCGGAAAAGGCCGGCGAGTTCCGAAATTCCGGCGGCGAGATCTATCTGGAAGAAGCCGACGCCGCGAACAAGGCGGCCAACAAGGCGCTGGGCGGTTCCTGATAAAACGACGTGTCGCCCCGGAATTTATTCCCGGGGCCCACTCGCCTCGAAACCACGGAACGCTCATGACCGACCATGCCCGCGCCATTCCTGTTCTCGCCTCGCTCGACCTCGACCAGTCGAAACGTTTCTATACGGAGAAGCTCGGCTTTTCGGCGGAGCGCTATGGCGATTATCTCATCGTGAAGCGCGACGATATGGAGATGCATTTCTGGCTGACGGATGACCGTATCCATCCCGAAAACACCTCCTGCTACATCAGGGGCGGGCAGGTGCCGGCGCTTTACGAGGAATATGCGAAAGCAGGCATCGGCACCGATCCCATCGGCGGCGAACGCCTGTCCGATTTCGAGGTGCGGCCCTGGAACATGAAGGAATTCTATGTCTGGGACTGCCACGGCAATCTGCTGAAATTCGGTTGCGCCCCGGAAGAGATCTGACGAACAGGGCTTGGCCCATCAAAAAGCCCCGCCTTCCTTGCGGAGGGCGGGGCTCATGACGACCGGCCTGAAGAGACTGGAACGGCGGTCGATCAGACGGGGGCAGGTGTCGGCGTTTCCGGCGCCGGGGCCGGTATGCCGCCCAGCGAATCGTCCGGCAGGTTGGTTACCGGGTCGTCCTCGCGGTTGCGGTCCTTCAGGCTCTTGTCCGCGCCGAAATAGAAGCGCACGCCGATCCGGGCCGCGCGGTAGTCATGGTCGCCCGCGCCTGCATTGGCAAAGAGCGCCATGCCCGGCGCGTCGGCGAGATGCGGCATATATTCGACATCGGCAAGGCCCGTCGTGTCGCGTGTCGGGTCGTTTTCCGCGCCGAGGCCGAGCCGTAAATTGTCGTCCGCATACCAGTAGCCGGTCAGCGAACCATAGAAGCCGTTATCGACATGATGGCCGGCCTGATAGCCGGATTGCATCGCCACGGTGAAGGGGCCGGAGTAGAGCTCGCCTTCGCCGCCGATCCGGCTCACGCCGTAAAACCCGGTCGGGCCGTTGACGTCCGCCTTGAGATAGCTCGCCGTCAGGCCGACAAGCCCGGTGGAAGGGTCGCGCATGAAGATATGCTCGCCGACACCCAGCAGATTGCTGCCCTGGCGCGAGCCGAGCAGGGCGTCGGTCTGGAATCCGAAATCATGCGTGAGCGGCGCAGTGACGGAGCCGTCCAGCGTTTCGCCCCACATGGCGTCGCTGTTATTGGTCTTGTTGTAGAGACCGCTGATGGCGGCCTTGGCGTTCAATTGGCCCACGGTCGGCGCGCTTGCCGCGTGCGCCGTTCCCGCTGTGGCCGCCGTGAGGGCGACGCCGATGGCGGCCGCTCCCAGTGTGGCTGGAATCCCTGTAGCTTTTCGCATTTCGTGAGTCTCCGATTTGGAGGGTCTTGAGCCCTGACTTCGAGGGGGGGCGCACGGAATGAAGGTGTCCGCCCCGGCCGGAAGTGCGGGGGTAAGGGGGAGGAGCCGGCCGGAGCGGATCTGCATTCGCCTCTTGACGTGCGAGCTTGGGATTATCTATCCCGCCGGGATTTCAGGTACATGGCAGAGGGCTGAATTCTTCTTAATGTCAGAGACACACATCCTCCCCGACATGTTGAGGCCGGGCCTCCGGCTCGTCTTTATCGGCACGGCGGCCAGCACGCGCTCGGCGGCGGTTGGCGCCTATTACACGCACCCGCAGAACCGGTTCTGGCGCA